>CAIQUL010000001.1 GCA_903874975.1 uncultured Chthoniobacter sp.
CAGGGCGACATTCAGATCAGCGGGCCGGGCGTGCTCGAAGTGCTGGCCGGGCGCGATTTGGATTTGGGCACGGGCGCAAACTTTACCGATGGCACCGGGGTCGGCATCACCAGCATCGGCAGCGCGCGGAATCCGTTCCTGCCGCAGGAGGGTGCGGACCTCATCGCGTTTGCGGGCGTGTCCAGTCCCGCCGGCGGTCCCGCGGTGGGCCTGGCGGGCAGCGCGCTGGATTTCACCGGTTTCATCGCGGCGAACCTGCCCGCCGGCCCGCTGGCGGAATCCGCCTACCTCGACAAGCTGGGCACTACGCTGACTTTCGCCGCCTTGACCGACGAGCAGCAGGCCATTGTGGCGCTGGAAACTTTCTACCGCGCGCTGCGCGACAGTGGACGCACCGCCGGGACGACGGCGGATTACAGCGCGGGTCTCGCGGCGATCGAGTTGCTCTTTGGCCCCGGCACCGGCACGGGCGAAGTGCTGACCCGCGCCCGCGAAATCCGCACCACCTCGGGCGGGGCGATCTCGCTGGCGGTGCCGGCCGGCGGCGTGGCGATGGCGTCGGACATTTTCGGTAATCCGCTGACGCCGCCCGGGGTCGTCACGGAATTCGGCGGCGCGATCTCGGTCTTCACGGATGGCGATGTCAGCATCGGCAGCGCCCGTATTTTCACCCTGCGCGGCGGCGACATCATCATGTGGTCCTCGACCGGCGACATCGCCGCCGGCAACGCCGCGCGGACGGTCGTCACCGCGCCGCCCACGCGGGTCGTCATCGACACGAATAGCGCGACCGTCCAGACCGACCTCGGCGGCCTCGCGACCGGCGGTGGCATCGGCGTGCTCGCCTCGGTGGTGGGCGTGCCGGTGGGCAACGTGGATCTCATCGCCCCGCAGGGCATCGTGGACGCGGGCGATGCGGGCATCCGCGTGACCGGCAATCTGAACATTGCGGCCACCGCGGTCTTGAACGCGTCCAATATTCAAGCGGGCGGCAGCTCGGCGGGAGTGCCGGCCTCGCCGACGGTCGCCGCGCCGAGTTTGGGCGCCGTCACCCAGCCGCAGCAGCAGCCGAGCGGCGGCGATGCCGCGCAGCAGGCCCGCGAGCAGCAGCAGCGCGAGGCCACGCAGCAGCAGGTGGAACTGCCTTCGCTCATCACCGTCCAGGTGCTCGGCTATGGCGAGGGGGAGATCGGCCCGGACGAGGACGAGGAAAAGAAAAAGCGGGAGCAGGCGGCGGAAGCTGCGGTGCCGTGAGCGCTGGCCGCGCCGCCCTCCCGATGTCTCGCGCCAAATCACCGCCCGTCCCGGCACGCCCGTTTTCCCGGCTGCACGAGATCTGCGGCGGCTTGATGGAGGCCTGCTGGCTCGCGGCGGTGGTGCTCGTGCCGCTGGCTTACAATCCGCACGGGATCGCGGCGTTCCAGCCTTTCAAGATGGCCTGCTTTCGGCTCCTCGCGGCGGTGTTGGCCGCGGCCTGGGTGGTTCGGCGCATCGAGGCCGGACCGTCCGCGAAACGCCCGCCCGCCACGCCGCTCGTGGTCGTCTTGTGGGTGGCCATCGGGCTGCTGGCGCTGGCGCACTTGGTCTCGGGAATTTTCTCGGTCGATCCGGTGCTGAGCGTCCTGGGCTTCTCGCCGAACCGCGAGGGGCTGGTGAGCTTTCTCGCCGGGCTGGTGTTCTTCGGGGCGGTCGCCCGGCACCTCCGTGCGCCGGCCCAAAGGGAGCGCCTCGCCGCCGCGCTCATTCTGCCGACGATCCCGCTCGCCTTTTTCGCCATCGCCCAGAGCTGCGGCTTCGACCCCCTGAACCTCGATCAGAGCGTTTTGGAAAAAAGTCGCGGCGCGGTTTCGCTCGCGGGCCATCAGATTTCCCTGGCGGCCCATCTCGGGATGGTCATCCCGTTCACGCTCGTGCGGCTTTACGAGACGCTGCGCGCGGCGCCGGGCCGGCGGCTTTTTTCCGCAGGCGTTGAGGTGGCGATCCTGCTGCTCCAGGTGACCGCGGTGCTGCTCGCGAAAAGCCGCGGCCCCCTGCTGGCCCTGCTCGCCGGAGTGGTCGTGCTGGTCGTGGCCTCGGCGGCGTTCGGGACGAGTCGGCGCGTGCTGCGGTGGGGTGGTCTCGCCGCGGTGGGCGCGGTGGTTTTCCTCGGGGCGCTCAGCGTCCCGGGCGGTCCGCTCGCCCCGCTGGCGCGGCTGCCGGTGCTGGAGCGCTTCGCCTCGGCGGTCCCGGTGGGCGAGGCTCCGGATCCCTTTCGCACCAGCCTCTGGGCCAGCGCGCCGCGGCTGCTCCTCGCGGAGGCACCGTTCCTTTTTCCCGACGGCCACCCCGACCTGCCGCCGCGCGTGCGGTCGGCGATCGGCTTCGGCCCGGAGACGCTGCAGGGCGTGCTGCCGCGCACCTGGTCGTGGATCGATCCGGAGAAGCGTCTGGAAAAGAGCTTCCACAATCTGTTTTGGGACTCGTGGTTTTCGCTCGGCGCGCCCGGCGCGGCTGCGTTCCTACTGGTCTTTGCCGCAGGCATCCTCCTCTCCTTCCGGGCGCTGGATTTCCGGGCGGAGTGGAAAAGCACGGCGTTCGGCGGCTTGGCGGGAATCCTGATCGTCGGCGGGTTCGTGGCGCGGTTCGGGCCGGGTTATCTGGGCCTCGGCGTGCAGGCCGGCCTGGCTGGCGGACTGGTGGCGGCGCTCGCGGCTTTCGTCCTCTTCCCGCCACGCCGGGCGGCACCGCAGCCCGCGACGGAAGGAGCCTTGCTGGCGCTCGCCGCGGGGGCCGCGCTGGTGGTCCATCTGGTCGAAACGGCGTTTGCCTTTCAGGTCGCGGCCACTTCGCTGCTCTTTTGGATCGGCCTCGGGATCGTCGTCGCGCCCGCGCGCCCGCCCGAGGAGGCGGCCCCGCCCGCCGCGCCCGCCCGGCCGTGGGCGCTGCCCGTGCTCGCCGCGCTGGCCGCGTGCGCCCTGGGCTTTGCGTTCGTCCATCTCGATTTCCTCACGCCGCTGTCGTGGTGGGAAACGCTGACGATTTCGCTGACCCGGATCACGAGCACCCAGGCGGCCAGCCATCTTCTGCCGCTCGTGCTCCTGCCGAGTCTCGTGCTCATGGCGGCTTTCGTGGGCGCGGAGGCGGTCCGGGGCGGTGGGCGGTTTGGGCCCGTGTGGCGGCGGACCTTCCTCGCGGCCGGGACTCTCGGGGGCGCTTCTGCGGTCTTCAAAGCCTGCCAGCTCGCCGCCGCCGGACCGCTCCCCGGACCGGGCGTTCCCGTGGCGGAGATTCTCCGGCAGGCACGGTGCGCGGAGTGGGTGGTCGTGGCTTTTTTCTCCACCGCCGGGCTGCTGCTCGCGCTCCTCGGCTGGGCCTGCGCGCCGCGCCGGGCGACTGGTCGGGCGGCGGGTTCGCGGGTGGGATTCCTCGCCGCCGCAGTCCTCGCCGCAGGTATCGGTCTCACGGCCTACCCGGCCACCCTGCGCTTCGTGCTGGGCGATACGGCCTATGCCTCGGCCAGCCTCCGCGCGACCAGCCCGCATCCGGGCACGCGGCAGGCTGGGCTCGAAGTGCTCGCCCGCGCCATCGGGCACGATCCCTGGGCCTACGAATACCGGCTGCGGTTTTCCGATGCGTGCGTGAACCTGGCGGGGGAGACCGACGCGCGCTCGGGCGATGCCCTGCTCGCCCGGGCCGTCGGCGTGCTGACCGATGGCCACGCCATTTCTCCGCTCAATCCGCTCAGTTGCGCGCTCGCCCGGTTGCACCTCACGTGGGCGCTGGCCGAGCAGCGGCCCGGGGTGCGCGCAGAGCACGCGCGGGAGGCGGTGCGGCATTTCCAGGAAGCCCTGCACTTTGACCCCTCCGCGGATCATCTCTGGGTCGAGCGCGCCGCCGTCCTCGGCGGGTTGCTCGGCGACCACGAGGCCGGCGATGCGGCGCTGCGCCGCGCGGAAACGCTCCTGACGCCCGGTTCGGCAAAACTGTGGGCGGAGGCCTACGCCAAGTGGAGCGTGCAGGCGTCCTCCGTCCTGCTCCGCCAGCGCTATGGCGAACGCGGGATCTTTCACTACCGCCGGGCGCGGGAACTCGCCGCGCGGGAAAACCAGCCGGCGGCAGGCCTCCACTTCGGCCAGGGGACGCTCCTGCGCAATCTCGGCCGGCTCATGGAGGCGCTGACGGAATTCCGTCTGGCGGCCGCGGCCGAGCCAGCCACCGGCAACTGGCGGACCCAGGCC
>CAIQUL010000002.1 GCA_903874975.1 uncultured Chthoniobacter sp.
AGCAACTCCGCCGCGGCCGTCCCCGGCTCGGGAGTTGGCCAGAGCGCGGGATGAATGCGGAGCACCGCACGCCGGCGGGCCGAAGTCGCCGCTCGTTCGGCGACATCCACGCGCCGGATTTCGTCGGGCGTTAGCGATGTGGCGGGGGTGTTTTGCGGATCGGCGGGCGCGCCGGGGAGATGTCCGAGCGCCTGCCATCCACCGTGCTGGACGCGGAGCACGATCGTATCGCCGGGACGAAGGTCGGCGGCGCGATGGGCGAAGGATCGGTCGTCGGGGCCGCGCCAGACGAGAGCCGGGACACCGCGTTCTTCCTCCTTTTTTTTCCTATCGGGCACCTCCTGAGTTTCGGCGACATCGCCGGAGGAGTCCTCGAACTTTCCGCGCGAGCCCAGCCAATCGCGGAAGACATGCAGCGGCACCGGCAGGCATTCCGCCGCAGTCGGCGGACAGAGGCTGAGGATGTCCGCCCATTCGCCTTCGTTCGCCGCTTCGGGTAGGTCACCGCGCCAACACACTTGCACGTCAGCCATCTCCCGTTGTGGACCGTGGAGAAATAGCGCGACGTCGGGGTCGGCGGCGGGCGCGGGATTCGTCTGCACCCAGCAGTCCAGATAAGCCGGGAGCATCACCGGAGCATCGCCAGTCGGCGAGAGCATCGCCGCGAGCGTTTCTTCGCTGGCGGTCGCGCGGAGCGCATCGACGGCGGCGGTCATGGCGTTGATGCCGAAATCGACGACGCCATCTTGCGCCAGACCACTCAACCAGCGCCACGTTCGTGGGATCGCATTGCCGTAGATCGGGTCACACGGTGCCGCCTCGTCGAGTTCGTCCGTGGGCAAATCCTGATCACCCGGCAGAACGATCACCGCGCGGGCGGTGATGTCGCGCCCACCGCGGTTGAGACGCCCGAAGCGCTGGCGGAGTGCGTCGAGGCTGGCGGCTTCGGTTACGAGGGCGTCGAAGTCCAGGTCGGCTCCGACTTCGAGACATTGCGTCGACACAACGATACTGGGGCCGTCCGCGGGGGCGCCAGCGGTGGCTCCGGTCTTGAGCCGTTTCTGAATGTCTTTCGTCGTCGCTTCCCGATCCAATGGGCGCAGTCGTCCGATCAAAAGCGTCACGCTTCCCTTGTATTCTTTCTCCAACTTTGCCGCAACGGAACGCGCGGTCGCCACGCGATTGACCATGATGGCAATGGAGCGCGGGGGATCCTCCGCGAGAATCTTTTCCGCTTCCTCCACGAAACGCTTCGCCATCTGTTCCTCGCGAGCTTTGCCTTTCGCCTTCGGCTCGGCGACGAGTCGCGCGGGTTTCGCGCGGCGCAACCTCGGCTGCAAGATCGGGTGCTCGTGATCCTCGGGAGTCAGCATGATTTTCTGGTCGTCGCGCGTCCCGGCTGGAGGCGTCGCCGTCATCTGAATGAGCTGAAACGGAAGCTGCACCGTCTCGCTCCCAGCGGGCTCGTGAAGACGATAGCGCTTCACCCATTCCAGCGTTTGGGTGAAGGGCCGGCTGATGTGCGCTTCGTCGATGATCAACAAGCTGTCTTGCGCGACGAGCGCAGCGTGAATCGGTCGGGCTTGCGGGCTGACTCCATAGCCGCGAAAGAGCAGTCGCGAACCCGCCTGATCGACCGTGCTGCAAACGATCATCGGCTGAAGCAGCGAACCGGCCCAACTGCGGTCGCGATAAATTCCTCCGCGAAGCTGCGCGCGGGTGAGCGGTGCCACTTCGGGCTCGCCGGAGATTCCGCGTAGTGCCGCGGAGACCCGCCCGGCCACGGTATCGGGAGCGGCGTCGCGCAGTTTCTTGCAGAGCTCTCCCGCACGCTCGTAAGCCTCGTCCACAATGACGCGGCGATTGACGATGAAGAAGATGCGTCGGCCTTGCGTGCGTTCGGTCATCGGTAAATCCGCTTGCACCGACAGAGCGAAAACGGCGGCGTCGAGGCACGCGGTTTTGCCGCTGCCCGTCGGCACGGCCACGTAGTCAGGCACCTGCCCCGCACACAAACGGCGGGCAAATTCGCACTGCCACGGAAAAGGGTCGCAGTCCGCTCCCCACAGCTCGCGGAAGAACGCGGAAAAATCGTCGGCGGTCAGGGGCGACGGATTCATTTGGGTAAGGAGCCGAGTGGTTTGCAGAGGCCGTAGCCGCGGAAGCGTCCCGCGCCGAGGAGCAGCGGGCCTTGCACTTCGCAGGGGAACTGAATGAGCACATGCACCTGCTGGCGGGGCGCGGTGCCTTCCTTCCCAGGGAGCCACGGCATGCCGTTGGGTCCGGGTTTCGAGCGGGGCGCGCCGCGATGCCACGACGTCTTATCCACGTCGATCAGGTCCGGCTTGGGCAATCCTTGGCGTTCGCAACTCTGGGCGATGCTTGCGGCGACTTCATCACGCCACTGCACGCGCTCGGTTTGTTGATCGTGCTTCGGATGCCGGTCGAGAACCATGGGCGTGACGCTGGCCCACACCGACGACGGTTCGCACCACGTCGCCGACCGCAGAGCCTTCGGTGGCAGGCTGCGCTCTTCGCGCCGAAGCGTCCATGTCCCGAGATTGCCCATCTTGAGATCCGGTTCGAGGTCTTCGCCGGACGGACCGAAGAACCGCCCACGTAAACATGCCGCGCGCTCCGCTGCGGAGATGGAGCGAGGGAAAGCGACCGCCAATCCGAGGATGTGACCATCAGCATGCTCGCCTCCGACGAATGCTAGCGGGAACAAGGCCATGTGTCCGCCAGTCGAGGGGATTCCCGACGCACTGTGGCCCGTGAACCACTCCGGCTTGCCCTCGCCGCCTTGCAGCAAATATCCCCGCAGTGCTGCCGTCAGCGCCGCTGTGGATTCCAAGCCAAGAACCGGCCCTTCCTGCTTGGTAAGGACGAGCAGTTCGGAATCGAAACTCGACGCGACGATGCGGTCTGCTGGTTCGTCCACGCGGGAGTAAAGCGCCGTCCGCCCCGGCGAAGGACGCAAGCGCACGGGAGCGCTGGCGCTTCTGCTCCAGGCCGTGCCGAAGCGTTTCTCAAAGGCGGCCTTTGCTTGCTCCTTGGCCTTTCCTTTTCCATCAGCAATCGCCTCCGAGAGATCGAAGAAGGCGTCGATCTCACCGGCGTTGAAGCATTGGTCGAGCTCTGCCAGGAAGCCTGGCGCAGGAATTCGAAGCTGCACACCCCGGCGTGTCTTGGTCGCCTTCGCGTTTGGCTCATAAGCAAGCGAAGGCGTGTCTTCCGCCTCGGAAACCCAAACCAGCGCGAGCGATGAAGAGTGACCGATGCGGGTCACCTTGCGCGTGAGTCCGGTGAGTGCGGTCAGAATCCCCGGCGTTGGTTCCGCGTCAGGCCAACGAAGGAACACGTATCGTGTTGGTTCATCGCCGCCGATATGCAGCGCGGGAAAGGTTCGCTCCTGGCGGCTGCGTTGATCGGGCATGACACCTAACGCGCCCCGCATTTCGGTTTCTCTTACTCGTGCGGGATTTGGGGGAACTCCGGCGTCGTTCACCGGCACATAAACTTTCACCACATCGCGCGGCGAAGCTTCCGGCCAGCTCATTTGCGGAGCGCCTTGACCTTCCAGCCATTCGAGCGCCGCGTGTTCGCGAGCCCAGGCCGCCTCCGCCTCGAGACCATCTTCGGGCAAAGGCTGCGACTCATAATGCGCCGCCACCAGCGCCATGAAGATGCGCGCCGGGTGAGGGGGCCACTCGGCTTTTTCCCGGCTGGCCGCGTCCGTCATCACCGCGACTCCGGTGATGAAATCAATTCCGAGGGCAAACATGGTGCGGCCTTCGATTTATTCCGCTGTGGCGTCCGCCGGCATCTTGGCGGCGATGTCCTGCGACCGCTTTAGGAGGGCGACCAGATTTGGTGAAGGAGTGAGCTTCACCGCATCCCGTTGCCAGACTAGGCCGAGCTTTTCCGCCGCGGTCACTGCTTCCCCCAGCAGTTTGATCGCGGCTTCTGCCGTGAGGGTGAACTCGGTCGGAGCCTTTCCGGGCGTCTCCAGCAACTCCCACTTCATCACGTCCGTCGGCCAGAGCAGGCAGCGGGAACGAAGATCGAATCCACTCTCCGCTGCTAGCGCAGCCGCTGTGAGAGCCAGCGCGGCGAGAACCGTCCGCGCCGCGGCGTCCCGTTCGGGAGTGGTCTTGCCGTCCACGGGAAAGCGCAGCTTCCGCAGTGCGGGCAGGGAGAGAACGATCGTCTGTTTGGCGTAGTCCACCGTCGCCCCACCAGCGCCGCCGGGTTTGGTGATGTCAGGCGGAATGTTGCCGTGATTCACCTCCGCTGGCGAAACCCCATCCTTCGCCTTGTCGCCGGCGAGTTCGTAGCTGCCGTCTGCCTTCTTGATTACCTTTGCCGCCGCGCGCATGCCGAGAGGATCGATACGGCTGCTCGTCTTCACTCCGATCTCCGCATTCACGCCGATGATCTCCGAGACGAGTGCCCGCTGGAATTTTGCACCGAGTCCGCCTTTCGGTCCGGTCGAATCCCACAAGCCGAAAATCAATGCCGTCGGGCACAGTTTGTAGAGCGGAGTAGCGTTTTGCGGGCTGGCTTGATCCAGCGATTTCCCGAGTTCGCTTTTCCGGAACGGCTGCCCATCATGAAGGCTGTCGCGGAGAATCGCATCCGCGATGCGATGCGGCGCTTCGAGACTGCTCACGCGCCCGACTTCGTCCAGCAATCCGAGGCCAGTGAAGTCCACATTCAGAACGGGAATGTTTTTCAGGGTGCCCGCATCCAAGGCTCGCTGAAGTGCTTCTTCCAAACGATTGGCTTGCGCCTGGACAGAATCGAGCAACACACAAGGCACCTTCACGCCTTTGATTTGCCGCTCCTCTTTTGCATAAACCGCCCCTGCATAGGTTGGCGGAAAGACCTTATCACCTTCACCGCCAGCAGGCTGAAGGAGGGTGCGGGAACGAAATGCAGCGGAAGTGCCGCTAACGGCTTTGTGGAGTGTATCGAGGTTCATGGATTTGGTTGTTGGGTGGTTTGTTGGATTGATCTGGAAGTCGAAGATTTGCTCAGGCATCCGGCGTTTCGGCGTGGGCGAGGCGGTCGCGCCAGAGGTCCACGAGCGGTTGGAAGTCGCGACGGTCGGCGGCTTCCAGTGCGGCGAAGTAGGCGGCGCGACCAGTTTCGGTTTGCGGGGCGAGTTCCACGCGGGGCAGATCGAGGCGGTGCGGCCAGCCGTGTTGCTGGAGATGCACCCGATTCCACATCCACGCGAGGACGACGGCTGCGGTCTTGCCGAGGCCGGTCGGAATCTCGATCAGCCTCGACTCGCAGGCAGAATCTTCCGCCAACCGACGCTGATAATCGTAAGGCTGATTGCCGCCGGTGGCGGTGGTGAAGTATTGTTCGAAGGTCATCATGCCTGCTGGTTTGGGGTTTCGCCGCTCAGCTTTTCAAATGGGGTGGGACATCCGCAGGGATACCGGTTTGCTTTTCGCGAGGACACGAAAATCTGTTCACGGCCTGGCGCGGCCCAGCCTCGCCTGGCCAAGCCGCAGTCGAGGCGGCGGAGAAGTTCGAGCAGGAAGACGCGGATGGTGCGTCCGTTGAAATCGCGGAAGGGATGGACCGTGAGAAAGCGGCCTTCGGCGAATGCGAGCAATTCGAGCAGCAGGTCTGATTTTCCCGACGCAGCGGCGGGCCAGCGTGCCTGGAGATCGAGGGCGTAATCGCGCATGAGCATGGGGACTTGGAACGGCTGCGGAGGTTCCAGCCGCCCCACAGCCACGGCGATGTCGCGCCAGCGTCCCGCCCATTCTGGCACGAGGTCGCCAGCGATGCGGCGGTGCAAGTCGAGCAAGAGATGCTCGTCGAGCGGCGCGGCGGCAAAGAACTCCTGTTCGTAAAGGGCGAGTTCGACGAGGGCGACTCGCTCGGCCAGCAGCGGGGCTAGATCGGTGTAGCTGAGGATGCCGCGCGTCGTTTCGACGTAGCGGGTGGCGTTGCCTGGGCGAGTATCTCGCGAATCTTCTCCACCGGCACCGGCTCCCTCTCGAAGGCCATGCTCTGGGCCACATCGAGCGGGATTGCCTCCCGGCGTATCTGGAGCTTGCGCTCCGCCGGGAGCGCCTGCCAGCGCCGGATGTTTTCCTGCCAAGTCATGATTGGGAGTGTCGTCGGGCATGGCTATTCGGCAAGGCTGGATGTCCAGGCGGAGCTATTCACGCCGCATCCCTTTCCGCAGGGTTCGCGTTTTGACCTCGGGCAGTTCCTTGAAGTTCGCCTTGGTGGAGATTTTGGTGCCGCTCTTGGATTCGAGTTCGCGGCGGGCATTGCCAGCGATGGTGCCTCCGGCACGGGCGGCTTGTTGGTTGGCGGGAAAACCTCGGGCGTCTTGCTTCTTCGCAATCTCGGTCGTGGAGGCTTCGCCGAGCATGGTGAAGATGAGTTCCAAGTCCGTCATGTGGTCGCGGAGATTGTCTTTGGGATTCGCGAGCGCTTTGAAGTCTTTGTATTCGGCGGGCGTCATGCCAAAGGTGGCTTTGCTGATTTCGGCGGTGAGGATGGCGAAGTCTCTCTGCTCTTTCACTCCGCGCTTTTTCCATTCGTCGGTCAGTTCATCACGCACCGCGATGCCGCGCAGACGCTTCTCGATCCATTCCTCGGAGTAGCCTTTTTGCTGGTAAATCTCGCGCATCCGTCGGGCGGCGAGTTCGGGGTTTTCGATTTCTTCGAGGCGTTCGTAGCCGACCCTGGCGAGCCAGAGTTTGAACGGCTCCGCTTTCGGCGATGGGATGGACTGGATGAGCCGGAGAAGCTGCTCCGTATCCGCCACGTCGGTGAGGCGCTGCTTGCCATCGGCGGCGGTCATTTTCAAACCGTGACAATCGGTCACGGTTTGATTCCCCTCCTTTTTCAGACGCTCTTTCAGCTTTCGCCAATAGGCTCCGGGATCGACGCTTCCGGTCAGAACCGCGATGACGTCGGCGATGGCGAAATACCATTTTTCTTCGTCCTTGTTCCAAGCGCGGCGGACTTGTTTTTCTTCAAACAGGATGATGGCGCTCATGGGTGGGAGGGTTCGTCGCGGGTTGCGGTGGTGAATTGTTCGAAGGTCATCATGCCTGCTGGTTTGGGGTTTCGCCGCTCAGCTTTTCAAATGGGGTGGGACATCCGCAGGGATACCGGTTTGTTTTTCGCGAGAACACGAAAATCTGTTCACGGCCGGCCGCGGCCCGGCCTCGCCTGGCCAAGTCGCGACCCTTGCGCTGACGGCCTGATTGAGGCTAGTTTGCACCCGTGAGCACGCTCGCCGAAATCGAAGAAGCCGTGGCAAAATTGCCGACCGAACAGTTTTCCGAACTCTTACGGAAAATGCAGGAGCGCGATGCCGAGACTTGGGATCGCGAGATGGAAGAAGACGCGAAGTCCGGGCGGCTCGATGCGCTCCACGCACGACTCGAACAGGAGAATGCCGGCGAACCCGAAGTGCAGCTCGATGATTTCCTCGACCAAGGCAAGTTTCCGAAAACGCTTTGAAAAGCTGCCGCCGGCCATTCGTCGGGCGGCGATCGAGAGTTACCGCTCGTGGCAGCGCGATCCGTGGGAACCGTCGCTGCACTTCAAGAAAGCAGGCGATTACTGGTCGGTGCGGGTGGGTGATGGATTCCGCGCGCTCGCCACGAGGAGCGGGGAGCGCGTCACCTGGTTCTGGATCGGCCCGCACGACGAGTATCTGCGCATGATCCGCAGTTGAACGGTCGGCGGCTTCCAGCGCGGCGAAGTAGGCGGCGCGACCGGCGTCGGTGTCGGGTTCGAGAATGACGCGGGGGAAGTCGAGCCGGCGGAGCAGTTCGCGGAGGAAGAGGCGGATGGTGCGGCCGTTGTAGCGGAGCGCTGAATCTGATTCCTTCCCCAAGCCATGCCCACAGCCGCCGCCCTTCTGCCGAAAGCTTACCCTGCTTTCGCTATGACCACGCGCTCGCAGTCCGCCGAAAGACCTTCGGGCAAACGCACCGGCCAGGAGCGTTCGCTGCCGTCCACGGTGAAAACGACGGTCGCTTCTCCGGGCGGATGGTCGATGGGCTGGTCGAGCAACAGGAAATCCGGTCCCATCTGCGCGATGGGCAGCGATGCGCCGTTGACCAGCAAGCGCATTTCGACGCGGGTGGAGCAGCCGTTTTGAGCGAAGGAGACGAGCATGGATGAGGAGTTGTTGGAGAAAGCGGAAGCCTATGCGATTGCACGGGGCCTGAAAGTCGCCCGCGGGCTCGGCTTCGGGATTCACGGTATCGTCGTCGCGCTCGAAAGCGAGAACGATCCCGGCCAGACCGCGCTGAAAGTGCATCACTCGGCGGAACCCTATCGGCGCGAGTGCGAGGTGTATGAACGTCTGCGGGAGATGGGTTGCACGAAGGCTCTCGGTTTTCACGTTCCGCAATTCCTGCGCAGCGACGGAGACTTGCTGGCGCTGGAGATGACGGTGGTGGCTCCGCCTTACGTGCTGGACTTCGCGGGCGCGTATCTGGATTTCCCGCCGGAATTTTCGGACGAAATCTGGGCGGACTGGGAGCGCAAGAATCAGGAGCAATTCGGCGCGGATTGGCCGATGGCGCAGATGATTCTCGGCGAGCTGCAAGACTTCGGCATCCACATGCACGATCCGTCGCCGAGCAACATTCGCTTTCGATAAGGAAACGCCTGCCTGGGCGGCGATGCGACCGGTATCGGGTTCGAGAATGACGCGGAGGAAGTCGGGCCGGCGGAGCAGTTCGCGGAGGAAGGCGCTGGCGACGATGGCGGCTTACATCGACCTGAACCCCGTCCGGGCCGACCTCGTGAGTGATCCCAAGGACTATCGCTGGTGCGGCTACGGAGCGGCCGTGGCCGGAGTGAAAGCGGAGCGCACCGGGCTGGGCATCGTCGCCGGGGCGGTGCGGGGTTCCAAGCGGAGGAAGTGAACGCGGTGCTGGCGGCGAAAGGTCGGCTCGCCCACTGGCAGCTGCTGCGTTGTCGGGTGCGTTACTTTGCCGATGGCCTGGCCCTGGGAACGAAGTCTTCGCCGCGCGGCGCGAACATTTCGGACCGAAACGCACCAGCGGAGCGCGCGCCCTGCGCGT
The DNA here is from genome assembly GCA_903874975.1 of uncultured Chthoniobacter sp. Classification (GTDB taxonomy): domain Bacteria; phylum Verrucomicrobiota; class Verrucomicrobiia; order Chthoniobacterales; family Chthoniobacteraceae; genus Chthoniobacter. Next base: position 9,087 of record CAIQUL010000002.1, read on the forward strand.
ACGCGCCGTGGGCTAGCTCCGTAGCTCCCGCGAGTTTTCCTGCGGCGAACCGAGAGGGCTGGCGGGTGGACGCAGCGGAAACGGATTCCCGAAGCGCGCCGCTCTTGCGTGGGTGGGCGCGGTGTTTGTAGATTCCGCGCCTATGTCCACCATCGAAAAACACGCCTTCCAGGCCGAGATCGCGCAGTTGCTCGATCTCGTCATCCACTCTCTTTACACCGACAAGGAAATCTTTGTCCGCGAGCTGATCTCGAACGCCGCCGACGCGACGGAGAAGCTGAAGTTTCTCCAGACCTCGGGCGCGGAGATCTTTGAGCCGGACGCGGCGCTCAGGATCAGCGTGGCGACGGACGACCAGGCGAAGACGATCACTTTCACCGACGCCGGGCTCGGCATGACCCACGGGGAGCTGATCGACAACCTCGGCACGATCGCGCATTCGGGGTCGAAGGTCTTTCTCGAACAGCTCAAGGCGAGCAAGGAGGACGCGCAGCTCATCGGGCAGTTTGGCGTGGGTTTTTATGCGGCGTTCATGGCCGCGGAAAAGGTCACGGTTTTCACGCGGTCGTATCTGCCGGGCGAGACCGGCTGGCTGTGGACGAGCGACGGACGCACGGGCTACGAGATCGAGCCGGCGGGCGAGCTTGCGCGCGGGACGAAGATCGTGCTGCAGCTCCGCGACACGGAGTTTGCCACGGCCTCGCGCATCGAGCAGATCATCCGGCATTACTCGAATTTCGTGCAGTTCCCGATCGAGCTGAACGGCACCGCGGTGAACACCGTGCAGGCGCTGTGGACGAAGAACAAAAGCGAGATCACCGACGAGGAATACGCGGACTTTTACAAATACGTGGGCCACGACTCCGAGGCGCCGCAGTATCGGCTGCACTATTCCACTGATGCGCCCCTGAGCCTTCGCGCGCTCCTTTTCGTCCCGCCGAAAAGCTACGAGCAACTGACGATGACGCGCAGCGAGAGCGAGGTGAATCTCTACTGCAAAAAAGTGCTCATTCAGCCAAAGGCCAAGGCGCTCTTTCCCGAGTGGCTGCGCTTCCTGAAAGGCGTGGTGGATAGCGAGGACATCCCGCTGAACATCTCGCGCGAGACCATGCAGGACTCGGCGCTGCTGCGGAAAATCAACGAGGTGCTGACCAAGCGCGTGCTCAAGTGGCTCGACGAGGAAGCCAAGGCCGACCCGGAGAAATACGACAAGTTTTTCACTGAGCACGGGCACTGCATCAAGGAAGGCGTGGCCAATGACTACTCGCACCGTGAGGCGCTGGCGAAGCTGCTGCGCGCGGAGTCGTCCTTCACGGAAAAGGGCAAAACGACCTCGCTGCCGGACTACGTGACGCGCATGCCGGAGGCGCAAAAGGAGATCTACTATCTGCTCGCGCCGAACCGCGAGGCGGCGGAGGCCAGCCCGTATTTCGAGATCTTCCGGGAGAAGAAGTTCGAGGTGCTGTTTCTGTATGCGCCGCAGGATGAGTTCGTCATGGAGAACCTGCGGGAGTTCGACAAAAAGCGGCTCATCGCCGCGGAAAAGACCGACCTCAAGCTCGACGAGGAAAAGACTCACGCGCTCGACAAGGACACGGCGCGGATGCTGGCGAACTTCATCAAGGAGCGGCTTACCGAGCGCGTGGGCGAGGTGCGCGTTTCGCACCGGCTCACCGGCAGCCCGGCGGTGGTGGTGGACAGCGACGCGCACCTGACCTCCAGCATGCGCCGCGTGATGAAGATGATGAACCGCGAAGGCGGCCCCAGCCTCGACGCGAAACCCGACCTCGAGATCAACCCCGACCACCCGATGCTCGTGCAGCTCGAAAAAATCCGTCACACCGACGCCGCGCTCGCCGGCGAGGTCGGCGAGCAGATTTTCGACAACGCCCTCGTCGCCGCCGGCTTGCTCGACGACCCGCGCACCATGCTCGCGCGGATGAACTCCCTGCTCGAAAAGCTGCTCAACAAATAGGCGCAACCCGCCGACTTCCTCCCCAAAGGAGGCGTTGACACCTTTCCGCTCGCCCGCCAGTTTCGTGCCCTGCGCTCCCAAAACGGAGGGCGGAAAACCCACAACCCTAAACTAACTATCATTATGAAATTCAATTACCTGTTGGCCCTCGCGGCCGTTGCCGCCCTCGGCTTTACCGCCTGCGATTCCAAGACCGCCAGCGATGCCAAGGCTGAGATCGAGAAGAAAGGTGACGAGGCCGCCGCTGCCGTCACCACCAAGATCGACGACGCGGCCGCTGCCGCGAAGGACAAGGCTCCCGCCGCCGCCGGTGCGATCGATTCCGTAGCCGGAGCCGCGAAAGACGCCGCTGCCAAGGGCACCGACGCCGCCGCCGCCGCTGGCAAGGCCGCCGTGGACAAAGTCGCGCCCGCGCCCGAAGCGCCGAAGGCTCCGTAATCCACAACCGCAAATTCATCAGCCCCGGCTTCCTCGTGAAGCCGGGGCTTTTTTGCGCCGGCCATGATCGCCTGCACCCACACTTTCACCACCGCCACCCGCGGTCAGGGCACCTACGAGATCACCGATGAAGTCGCGCGCTTGGTCCGCGAGAGCGGCATCGAGACCGGGACGGTCACGGTCTTTGTCCAGCACACCAGCGCCTCGCTGGTCATCTACGAAAACGCCGATCCCTCCGCGCGCACCGACCTCCACGCTTTCTTCCGCCGCCTCTGCCCGGAGGACGAGGACTACTTCACCCACACCGCCGAGGGCCCCGACGACATGCCGTCGCACCTCCGCATGGCCCTCACCCGCACCAGCGAAGTGGTCCCCATCGCCCACGGCCGCCTGCAACTCGGCACCTGGCAGGGTCTTTTCCTTTTCGAGCACCGCCGCGCGCCGCATCGGCGGACGGTGGTGGTGACGGTCCTCGGCGTCTAGACCTACGTGCCGGGCAGGACGCCGCGGCGCTCGACTGGCGGCGGAGTCATCGGGTTGGGTGAAAAGGGGCCGGGCTTCAGCGGGAAAAAGCCGGGATCGACCGGGGGCGGAACCGGGACACCGGGGAGTGCGGTGGGGACGTCGAGGAGGATTGGTTTCGGGCGGGGCGTGCTGGCGGGGCGCTCGGGGCGCGGGGTGTGCCGTCCCGAGGCGATGTCCGATGCCGGCGGGCCGTCGTCCCGTTTCACGAGGAGGACCAAGGCCAGCGCGGCAGCACCGACGAGCGCGATGGTCAGGCCGACCCAGAGGCCTTCGAGGTTGTACTTGGTCCGGCGGCGGCGCCGGCGGCGCGGGCTGGGGGCGTCTGCGATTTCCTCTTCCGGAGCGGCCACACGGTCGGCCGCTTCCGCAGGCGCCGCAGGCGCGGTCGTGGTCTCCAGACGTGCCGCCGGCGGTTCCTCCGCGGGCTCGCGGTAGGCAGGATCGCGGAACCCCAGGGCGGGCGCGATGCCGGTGGGAAGGGGGCTCGCGGGCAGGTGGCCGGCGGCTGCGGGCGGCCGCGGGCGGGGCAGGAGCTGGGCGTGCTGCCGATTGCTCCACGGGACCGTGACTCCCGTGGGCAGCTCGTAGTGAATCGTGGTCCAATCCCAGACCTCCTGGATCTTCTTCCGGTAACTTTCGAACTTCTCCGGCGGCACGGCATCCACCGTCGTCCGGAACGAAAAGTGGACGGTGCAGCGTCCCGGCTGCGGGGTGGTGGTGCAGGAAAGCTGGAAGGGAAAGCCCGGGCTCTTGCGCGCGGTGACCGCACCGCGCTGGATCGACGGAGACTCGATGACGATGCGGTGCTCGACGCGGCAGGGATGGGCGACGGCGAGCGGGTGGATGCGGCGGATCGTATTGGGCGCGGCGAGGAGCGAGCGGATGACGCCGGTCGAAAAAGTGAAGACCGCCGTTTCCTGATTCGGACCCGGAACGAGCAGATGCGCCCCGTCGAAAATCTCGCCGAGCAAAAACTCATTGCGCTCTCGATCGTCGCGCCATTCGAGCGCGCCCACGCGCTCGAGGTGGGGAAAGGCCGCCCGGTAGTGATCCAGACGCTCGCGGGTCACGGCTTCCGCGCCCTCGAGGGCAAACCTTCGGCGCAGCGCATCGGCCTCGCGTCCGCGGGTGGTCAGGAGCACGCGCAGGGTCGAGACGCCGAACGCCGTATCGACGAAAAAGGTTTCGTGCAGGTCCGTCACATCGCGCGTGTCGGGCCCAGGAGGCTGATCCACTAACTCGGTTGCCTCGGGCGCGATGGGCAGCCCGCGGCGGAAGTCCGGCACGGACCGCGCCAGGGCCCCGCCACCCTGCTGGGTGAGGGTGGTGTCGGCCCAGCGACGCTTGCCATCGATCTCGTATTCCACGATCGCGTGGTTAAAGGCGTCCGGCATCGGGAGCAGATCGCCCACCGCCTGACGCTGCCCGGTGTTCACGAGCACCGTCCGCGCCGGGATGCCGAGCTGGCGGAGCAGATGCGTGGCGAGAAAGGACTTGTCTTTGCAGTCGCCAAACCGCCGCCGCAGCACCGTCGCCGGAGCCGCCGGAAGCTGCCCACCCAGACCGGTATCCACGCTCAGGTAGCGGATTTCGTCCTGGATGAAAGTGAGCGCCCGCGAGCCGCGCTCGACCAGGGTCGAGGAGGAGGCCGCGATTTCATCGGCCAGACGGAGCAGCTCCGGGCTGTCGAACTGCTCGGTCCACGCCGCCATCGTGCCAGCGGCGACCTCGCCCCAGGACGCGATGTCGGAAACCTGCAACCAGCGCTCCAGGCGCAGCCAGCCGGGGACGCCCGGCTCCGGTTCGATCACCGGCGCGTCATCCACGCTCCACGTCCAAATCGTCTCTCCCCCGACTTCCTGGACGCTCGGCGCGAAATCATCCGCGGAGCTTTTCCATCGCATCGCCTCCGAGGTGGGAAAGCGCACCTCCAGTCGGAAGCGGTGCAGCGGCTGATGCGCGGGCACGCGCGCGTGGAGCCAGTAGCGCTCCGGCAGAAGCCGTGGCGTGGTGCGGATGGAATAGCTCACGTCCACGATGTCGCCCACGCGCACATCCTCGAGGAGCACCATGGCCGTGAGCCAGCCATCGATCACCAGACGGTCCAGACTTTCTTCGCGCTGGAGCAGCCGGATCGCCTCGGGCCGAGCGTGATCCCGCGCGGTGCCGCCACGCCGCACAATCAGCGCGTGAATCGTCAACTGCTCCACCTGGGGGTCAAAATTCCGCTTCCACTGCGCGGCGTGATGCACCTCCTGCATCGTGTCGAGCCGGTAGACCAGCCGCTCGTAATTCTCCCGCCGCGCGGCGTGGTGCCGGCGGTCGATGAGCAGGATCGCATTGCTACCCGCGCCGGCCTCGGCCGCAGGTGCCGCCGCCGCGCACGGGCTCACCCACTCCGCGGGCGGAGCCACGGTTACGCGTTCGCGGAAGGACGGGGGAACAAGGTTTTCTGCGCTCATTCAGTGGTTCGGAGGTGGACACGGAATACCTTTTCACCGCCGCTGACGAGCGCCTTTTGGCGGCGGGAGGCGGGCACGGGAGAAGGGTGCGGATCTTTGAATACCCCGGCTCTGGGTCACGCCCCGGCCCGCTGGGCAAAACGGCCTTCCTGGCCGCAGGCCGCGCGGCCTTGCAAGACCTCCTCGCTGCGGACCCGCGGCCCATTTTCCTGCTCGGCGAAAGCATCGGCAGCGGCACCGCCTGCGCGCTGGCGGCGGACTCGCCAGCGCACCTCGCCGGCCTCGCCCTCGTCGTGCCCTTCGCACGTTTGCAGGAAGTCGCGCAGGAGAAATTTCGCTGGCTGCCGGTCGGGCTGCTTCTGCGGGACAAATTCGACAACATCGCGGCGCTCGCCCGCAGCCGGTGTCCCGTCGTCATCGTGGTCGCGGGCGAGGATGAGGTCGTCGGTGCCGCGCAGGGCCGGAAGGTCTACGAGCGCTGTCCCGCGCCCAAACTTCTCATCACCCTCGCGGGAGTCGGTCACAACAGCATCGACATGGAGCCCCCCGCTCCGTGGTTTCGGCAGACCGCCGAGTTTCTCCTGCGCCGGCATTAGGAGACCGTCCCATTGCCGGAGCGCCCCGCTCACAGGGCTTTTCGCCAACCCTGGATCACCTTACTCCCGGGAGGTGGCTGGAGCCGGAATCGAACCGGCGATACGATTCCGCTTTGGAATAGAACCATTTTGCCTAGGTGTGCAAACAACCTTGGAATTGCTTGGACATCCTTGGATGTTTGCACTCTGTTTGCACCACTATGGCCTCCATATTCCGAAAACCGACAAGAAAAGGAATGTCTCCGTTCTGGTTTGCAGCGTATACCGACGCCTGCGGCCATCGGCGGCAGCGCACCACGAAACTCACCGGCAAGAAAGCCGCGCTCAGGCTGGCCGATCAATGGGAGCGAACGGCAGGCATGGCGCGCGGCGGCACGCTCACCGAGGCCGTCTGCCGCAAGGTGCTGGCGGAGCTGCACGAGCAATGCACTGGCGAGGCGCTGCAATTCCACACCTGCCGCGCTTGGCTCGACGAATGGCTTGCTGGAAAGAACGGCGCCACCGCTCACTCCACGTTTCAAAAATACGAGCAAACCACGCGCGACTTTCTCGCGCACCTTGGAAATCGCGCAGAGCTGGCCATTGGCGCGATCTCTCCGGGCGACATTCGCTCATTCCGCGACGCGCTGGCCAAGGGAGGCCGCGCGCCGTCCACCGTCAATATGGCGATCCGCAAGACGCTCTCCGCGCCATTCTCCGCCGCTCAGCGCCTCGGCTACATTCCCATGAATCCGTGCACTGCCGTGGAGCCGCTGCGCGACGATGCGGAGGCCAGCCGCGAGGTGTTCACCGCCGCTCAGGTTTCGGCTTTGCTGGCCGCTGCCGAAGGCGACTGGAAAGGCGCGACCCTCTGCGGTTACACCACCGGCCTCCGCCTCCGCGACATATCGGAAATGAAATGGGAGGCCATTGATCTCGACGCTGGCCTCCTGCGGATCAAAACGCGCAAGACCGGCGCGGCCTTGGTGCTGCCGATCCACGCCGATCTCTCGATCTGGCTCCGCGCTCAGCCGCGCGGCATCGCCAAGGCTCCAGCGTTTCCTGAGCTGAGCGGAAAAGGCACTGGCGGGCGTTTCGGCCTGAGCGGGCGTTTCAAGACGATCATGGAAAAGGCCAAGATCAAAAGCCAGACGCTCCGCGACGGCGAAGGCGCTGGCCGCACCACGGCGAGCCTGAGCTTTCATTCGCTGAGGCACACATTTATTTCCGCGCTGGCCAACGCTGGAGTGGCCTCCGATCTGCGGCAGCGGCTGAGCGGCCACTCCGACGACAAGACGCACCAGGGCTACACGCACCACGATGACGCGATCATGCGCGCGGCCATCGCCACGCTGCCAGCCGTGGGAGGTGCCGCGTGAGCGACGACGCCGACAACGCACAGCGCGCGGCGGAGATCGCCAGCGCGATCACCGCGCAATATCCGACAGCCACCGAGCTAATG
>CAIQUL010000003.1 GCA_903874975.1 uncultured Chthoniobacter sp.
GTTGCCAAAGTGCCGCTCCAGATACGGCCGCATCGCGTCGAAAACCTCCGGCGCGAGCGGGGTGGTGGCGTTGTAGTCGAGGTAGATCAAGGGCAAATGACGGATGACGGATGACGAATGACGAGGGAATGACGAAATTCGTCATTCTAAATCACCCAATCCGCCACCCATTCCTCCGGCCGCTTGTCCTTGTCCACGATGCGCAGCGAATTCTCCTCGTACACGACCAGCGACCGCGGCGGCACGCTGTGGGTGAGGAAGACGTTCGCGCCGATGGTCGAGCCGGCGCCGATCACGGTGTCGCCGCCGATGATCGTCGTGCCGGCGTAGATCGTGACGTGATCCTCCACCGTCGGGTGGCGCTTGATTCCTTTGAGCTGCTGCCCGCCGGCGAGCGAGCGCGCGACCAGCGAGACGCCCTGATACATCTTCACGTGCGAGCCGATCACGGCGGTCTCGCCGATGACCACGCCGGTGCCGTGGTCGATGAAAAAGTGCGACGCGATGTGCGCGCCGGGGTGGATGTCGATGCCCGTGCGGGAGTGCGCCCACTCGGTCATCATGCGCGGGATGAGCGGGAGCTGGTGGCAGTAAAGCAGGTGCGCGCAGCGCTGGATGGCGATGGCTTCGAGGTAGGGATACGAGAGGATGATTTCGGCGGAGCTGCCCGCCGCCGGATCGCCGTCGAAGGCCGCCGCGACATCCGTGGCGAGCTGCCCGCGGACGTGGGGGATGGTGCTGAGAAACTGATGCACGATCTCCTCCGCCCGGGCCGGCGGGCAGTCGGGTTCGCCGAGGCGCAGGCTTTTGCAAACCTCCACGCCGAGCCGGTCGGCGATGCTGAAAAGGCGGTGCGCGGTCACGCGGCGCAGGTCGCGCGAATGGATGGGCTCCGAGTCGTGGAAACCGGGGAAGAGCAGTTGCAGCAGATCCTCGCAGATCGTCGCGAGGGTGCGCTTCGACGGCAGGTTGGAACCGTCGATGTTATTCATCCCGCCGCCATTGGTGTAGGAGGCGAGGATGGCGTCGGTGATTGGGCCGAAGTCCTTATCCATTCGGCACTGGAGTATCGCGCTTCGCCGGGCGGCGCAATGCGGGAGCGCGCGTCCCCTTTACTCGGCCCGCCGGGCGGCGGGAAAAAGCCCGCGCCCGGCGCAGCGTGGCATGACTGTGGCTTGAAAGCCGGGACGACCTCGCCACAGTCAGCCGCCATACCCATGCCATCCAGCCATCCACTCCCCCCGCGGAGAAGCGCGCTCACCGGCCCACCTCCCCCGCCTCCCCCGGTCCTCGCCCCCGTCGCGCCCGCACCCACCCCGGTGCCCGAGGGGCCGGCCTCCGCGCACTACGCCGTGAGCGGCGCGTGGGTTTGCCACGTGGGAAAAGTCCGCCGCGCCAATGAGGACGCCTGCCTCGCCGGGACGATCCTCTCCGCGGACAGCCTCGACACGCCCGCCGCCGTCCGCGTGGCCCGCGGCCCGTGGATCGTCGCCGTTTCCGACGGCCTCGGCGGGCACCGTGGCGGCGCGGAGGCCAGCCACACCGTGGTCAGCGCCCTCGCCGGCTGCAAGCGCGTCACGCCCCACGGCATCACCGATCTGCTCCACCGCCTGAACCGCCACCTCTGCGAGCGCGGGGCCAAGGACAGCGAACTCGCCGCCATGGGAGCCACCATCGCCGGGCTAGGCTGCGGCGGGCGCGGGCTCTTCGCCTTTCATATTGGCGACTCGCGGATTTACCGGTGGGAAAACGACGCGCTCGTGCAGCTCACGCGCGACGACTCCGAGGCCGAGGATCTCATCGACCTCGGCCTGCTCGAACGCACCGCAGACAAGCGCCCCGGCTCTCTCCACGCCCTCACCCAGGCCATCGGCGGGCGCACCGTGGTGGAGGAAATCCAGATCCACATCCAGCCGCTCCGTGTTGCCCAGTGCACCCGCTTCATCATTTGCAGCGACGGCCTCACCGACATGCTGGCCGCGGCGGAAATCGAGACCCTCGTCCGCGGCGAGCGCGCCGCCGCCGGGGTCGTCGCCGCGCTCTTCTCCGCCGCCATGGAGGCCGGTGGGCGCGACAATATCACCATCGCCGTGGTGGACGTGGAGCCCGCCTAGCGGATAAGTAGCGGGCACACCCGACCGCTTTGCCCGACGCCCCGCTCCATATCAAATCTCTCACGCTCGACGAACTCGGCGCGCGGCTCACCGCGCTCGGGCAGCCCGCGTATCGCGCCAAGCAGGTCATGCAGTGGCTCTACGCCAAACGCGCGCCGTCCTTTGCCGCCATGAGCGACCTCCCCGCCGCGCTGCGGACCCAGCTCGCCGCTGAGTTTGCCTTCGATGACCTCCAGCCCGTCCGCACCCTCGGCTCGAAGGACACCACCCTGAAATACCTCTTCCAGCTCGCCGACGGCGCGCTCATCGAATCAGTGCTCATCCCCGCGTCGCCCGCGCTTTACGGCGAAGCCAGCGACCGGCGCACGCTCTGCGTTTCCACCCAGGTCGGCTGCGCCTACGGCTGCAAATTCTGCGCGAGCGGGCTCGACGGCTGGAGCCGCAACCTCACCGCCGCCGAGATCGTCGGGCAGGTCCTCCGCGTCGAGGAGCTCAGCCGCGAGCGCATCAATAACATCGTCTTCATGGGCATGGGCGAGCCCCTCGCGAACTTCGCCCACCTCATGCGCGCCATCGGCATCATCAATGCCCCCTGGGGCGTCGGCCTCGGCGCGCGCCACATCACCCTTTCCACCAGCGGCCTCGCCCCGCAGATCCGCGAACTCGCCGAGCAGCCCCTCCAGGTCCGCCTCGCCATCTCCCTCCACGGCGCCACCGATGAGGTCCGCTCGCAGATCATGCCCGTGAACCGCAAATACCCGCTCGCCGTGCTCCTCGAGGCCTGCGCCTTTTACACCCAGCGGAAAAAGCAGTGGCTGACCTTTGAATACATCCTCATCGCCGGCATCAACGACCGCCCCGAGGACGCCGCCGCCCTCGTCCGCGTGGCGCGCAAAGTGAAAGCCAAGATCAACTGCATCCCCTACAACCAGGTCGAGGGCCTCGAATGGCAGCGCCCCAGCAATGCCCGGCAGGACGCCTTCATGGCCGTGCTCACCGCCGCCCGCATCCCCGCCACCCTCCGTCGGGAAAAAGGCCACGACATCGCCGCCGCCTGCGGCCAACTCCGGCGCCAGACCCTGCCCCCGGCCGCCACGCCCGCCACGCCGGCCTGCTGAGGTTTCGCCTCCCGCTCCCGTGCCCAAAGCGCTGCGCTAACTTTGGGAACGAGAGTCAACGGCGGGGAAAAGTATGGGGAAAAGGAAGCGGCGCATGAGGCGCAGAATCCTGAACCGCCCGCGCCGGTTTGGGCCAGCCTTTCCGGGCAGGGCATCGCGCCTTGGTCGCGCTCCTGCACCCCGCGGAGCGCCCGTTGGTGGCGACGAACAAGCACCCGGACCTCCCCAGCAACCGCGTGCAATCCGCCGGGCGACGCGCTACGAACCGCGGCGTGAGTTCGTTCCGCAAAACCCTTTTCGTGAATCCGCCGTCGTGGCAGGGCTTCGATGGCGGGGCGGGGTCGCGCTATCAGGCGAAGCGGGAGGTGCGCTCGTTCTGGTATCCCACCTGGCTCGCGCAACCGGCGGCGCTGATCGAAGGCTCGCGGCTGGTGGACGCGCCGCCGGACGATCTGACGCGGGCCGACGTGCTGCGCATCGCGCGGGACTACGAGGTCGTGGTCATCCACACCAGCGCGCCGACTTTACGCGGGGACGGCGAGCTGGCCGAGGCGTTGAAGAGTCAGAACCCCGACGCGACCGTGGGCCTCGTGGGCGCGCACGCGGCGGTGCTCCCGGACGAAACGCTCGCGGTGAGCGAGGCGGTGGATTTTGTGGGGCGCAAGGAGTTCGACTTCACCTGCCGCGACGTGGCGCTGGGGAAACCGCTCGCGGAGATCGACGGGCTGTCGTTTCGCCGCGAGGGCAAGGTGACGCACAACCCGGAGCGCGCGGTCATCACGGACTTCGATGCGCTGCCGAGCGTGATGGACGTGTATGCGCGCGACCTGACGATCGAGAACTACGCCATCGGCTACCTCAAGCATCCCTACGTCTCGCACTACACAGGCCGGGGCTGTCCGGCGCAGTGTACCTTTTGCCTCTGGCCGCAGACCGTGGGCGGGCACAAGTATCGCGCGAAATCGCCCGCGGCCGTGGCCCGCGAGATGGCCCAGGCGCAGCGGCTTTTCCCGCAGGTGAAGGAGTTTTTTTTCGACGACGACACCTTCACCGCCGTGCAACCGCGCGCCCGCGAGATCGCGCGGCAGCTCGGCAAACTCGGCCTGACCTGGAGCTGCAACGCGCGGGCGAACGTGAATTACGAGACCCTGAAAACGATGCGCGACCACGGGCTGCGGCTGCTCCTCGTCGGCTACGAAAGCGGCAACCAGCGCATCCTCGACAACATCAAGAAAGGCATCCGGCTGGAGGAGGCGCGGGAGTTCACGGCGAACTGCAAAAAGCTCGGCATCACCATCCACGGCACCTTCATCCTCGGCCTGCCCGGCGAGACGCGGGAGACGATCCGCGAGACCATCGAGTTTGCGAAAGAGGTCGACCCGTTCTCCCTGCAGGTCAGCCTCGCCGCGCCGTATCCCGGCACCGAGCTTTACCGCCAGGCGCAGGAGAATGGCTGGTTTGCGGGCGACGCGCAGCTCGTGGACGGCCACGGCCAGCAGGCCGCCGCGCTGGAGTATGACAACCTGAGCCGCGAGGAGATTTTCGCCGCGCTGGAGAAATTCTACCGCGCCTACTACTTCCGCCCCCGCCCCATCGCCCGCATGCTCGGCGAGATGATGACGGACTTCGGCGTGATGAAACGGCGGCTGCGCGAAGGCGCGGAGTTCTTCCGCTTCCTCCGTCTGCGGAGCGCGCCGTAGCGGCAGAGTTGGGCTTGCCGGCGGGCGAAGTGGTGTCAGCCTGTGCGCCATCATGAAAACGCTGATCCTTGCCCTCTCTCTCCTCTCCGCCTCAGTCGCGTTGCACGCCGCCACTGCGCCGGCCCCGCAGGCGCAACTCAGCCAGTTCAAGCTCGGTGCCTACATCACCGGGCCGCAGGTCACGCCCGAGAATGCGGCCGGCAAGGCCGTGCTGATCGAGGCATGGGGCATCCATTGCCCACCGTGTCTCGCGAGCCTTCCGCACATCGAGAAAATCGCGAAGCGCAACAAGGACAAGCTGCTCGTCTTTGGCGCGCATGCCCAAGGCGGGACGGATGCGGAGGTCAGTGCGGTGGTAAAAAAGCACGGCCTCAGCTACACGATCACGCAAGGCGTCAGCAGCCCGGTTCAGACGCGGGGCATTCCCCACGTTTTTCTTTTCGACACGAAGGGCGCACTCGTTTTCAGCGGACATCCGGCCGATCCGGAGATGGAGCGCGCGGTGCGCAAAGTGACCACCGGTGCCTCGGCCACGGGTGCCGGCGGGGCGAGGCCGAGCGGGCTGGATGCGCTGAAGCGCCCCGGCGCGTAGCCGCGGGGTTAGCCGGCGCTTTCGACTGCGGCGATCATCCGCACCGCCTGGGCGGCGGCGCGAACATTGTGGACGCGGAAGATGGCGGCGCCACGGAGCATCCCCTGAACGATGCAGGCCACGGTGCCGGCGTCGCGGTCGGCGGGCGAGGGGAGGCCGAGGACGTCACCGATGACGGTCTTGCGCGAGACGGGGAGGAGGATGGGGCGGTCGAAACGGGCGAAGTGTTCGAGTTCGCGGTAGATGCGGAGGTTGTCGGCGCGCTGTTTGGCGAAGTCGATGCCGGGGTCGAGAATGAGGGCGTCGCGCGGGACGCCGGCGCGCTCGGCGAGGGCGATTTTTTCGGCAAAGAACGCGTCGAGGCGGGCGATGACGTCGTCGTAGCCGACGTGGGTGTGGGCGACTTTCGGCACGCCGATGCTGTGCATGATGAGGAGCGCCGCGCCGGTCGCGGCACAGATGCGGGCGTTTTCATCGGTGGGGAGGGCGCCGATGTCGTTGAGGATGTCGCCTCCGGCGGCGAGCGCGGCGCGGGCGACGGCGGGGCGCCAGGTATTGATCGAGAGCAGCCCGCCGCCGTCCCACCGCTCGATGAAGCGCACGAGTTGCGCCGCTTCCTCTTCCTCGCTGATCGGGGCGCGGTTGGTGCGGGCGCTTTCGGCACCGATGTCGATGATCTCCGCGCCGTCGGCGATCAGGCTGCGCGCCTTTTCCAGCGCCGCGTCCACATCGGCGAGGCCGTCGCCGGAAAAGGAATCCACGGAGAGATTCACGATGCCCATGATGAGCGGCGGGCGCGGCCATTCGAGGGTGTGCCCGCGGGCGAGGAGCCTCATGGGAAAAGGCCCGATTGTCGGGCCTCGCACCAAGGCACCAAGGCCCCAAGGGGTCTGAACCTTCGTGCCTTGGTGCCTTGGTGCGAGACTCTCCGCGCCGTGGAAAATCTCATGGCAGGGCGACGAAGGAAATTTCCCGACGGTGGAAGCGGGCGGTCTGGGTGTAGCCCACGCTTTTCGCCAGGGCCACGGCCTCAGGGAAGCCCGCGCCGAGTTCTTCGACCGCGTGGGCGTCGGAATTGATGAGCAAGGGGACCTGCGCGGCGTGGGCGAGTGCGAGAAATTCGCGGGCCGGATACTGCTCACGGCAGTCCTTGCGCCAGCCGGCGGTGTTGATCTCAAAAGGCGTGCGCATTTCCGCGAGCGCGGCGACCGCGGGTTCGTAGAAGCGCCGCAGATCGCCCGCCGGATGGTAACCGAATTTCTTCGGCAGGTCGGGGTGCCCCATGAAATCGAAGAGCCCGCTGCGCACCGCCCGCCCGTAGGTTTCCCAATACGCCTGCCAGAGGGCATCCACGTCGCCGTCGCGGTAGCGGCTCAGGTATTTCGGGTTATCCACCTCCGCGCCGTCCGGCAGGTAGTGGACGCTGCCGATGAAAAAGTCCCACTCCGCCAGCCCTCGGAGTTCCTCGATCCACGGCTCGCGCCCATCGAGAAAATCGCACTCCAGCCCGAGCCGGATGGTGAGTTGGGGAAAGGCGGCGCGCGCTTTTTCCACCTCCGCGAGATAACGCGGCAAGTCCTCGCGCAGCATGCGCCAGTCGTCGAAGCGCGCGGGCATGGGGTTGTGGTCGGCGAAGCCCAGTTCGCCCAGCCCCAGCTCCACCGCGCGCCGGGCCAACTCCAGCGGCCAGCCGCTGGCGTGGTGGCAGAGCGGGGTGTGGACGTGGTAGTCGGCGAGGGCGCTGAACATCGCGGCGTTATGAACCACGGATTCGGTTTTTGGAAGCTCCGCCCCGCCGGGGTGGTCCGCCTGCTACCGCCGCTTCCGCGCGCCGAAGCTGTAGCCCTTCGCGGTCCGCACGCCTTTGCCGACGCCGCCCTGCGGGATGGCGTCTTCATTGAAGAGCGCGGTGAAGAGATAGGGAAATTTTTCCAGCTTCTGCCGCTTGATCTTTGTGCCGATGAAGCGCTCGATCGAGCGGACGTGATCGACTTCCTCCGCCGTAAAAATGGTCACGGCGTCGCCCACCTGGAGCGCGCGACCGGTGCGGCCGATGCGGTGGACGTAATCCTCGGGATGCTGCGGCACGTCGTAGTTCACGACGTGCGAGACGCCGGCGATGTCGAGCCCGCGCGCGGCGATGTCGGTGGCGACCAGGACCTCGTATTTGCCGCTCTTGAAGCCAGCCAGGGCGTCCTCGCGCTCGCTCTGCGTGCGGTTCGAGTGCAGGACGGCGACGGAGTGCTTCAGGTCTTTGAGCTGATGCGCCACGCGGTCGGCCATGACTTTCGTGCTGGTGAAGATGATCGCGCAGTCGAACTGCGTGTGCTCCAGCAGGGCGATGAGGAGGTCGAATTTCTGGTCCTTGGCCACCGGGTAGAGCGCGTGGGTGACGGTCTCGGCCGGCGAGCGCCGCTGGCCGATTTCGACCTGCTCGGGATTGGTGAGCAGCCATTTCGTCATGGTCTCCAGCTCGGGCGGGAGGGTGGCGGAGAAAAAGAGGGTCTGCCGCTGCTTCGGGAGGCGGTCCACGATGCGGCGGACCTGCGGGAGAAAGCCCATGTCGAGCATCCGGTCCACCTCATCGAGGACGAGATACTGGATGTCTTGGAGATTGGCGGTGCCGTCTTCGAGGAAGTCGAGCAGCCGGCCGGGGGTGGCCACGAGCACGTCCACGCCTTTTTCGAGAAACTCCCGCTGTTTCCCGTAACCGACGCCGCCATAGACGAGGCCGACGGTGAGATCCATGAACCGGGCGAAATCCCGGAACGCCGTCTCGACCTGCGCGGCCAGTTCGCGCGTCGGTTCGAGGATGAGGGCGCGCATTTTGCCGTGGGTGGCGAGCTGGGTGAGGATGGGCAGGCCAAAGGCGGCCGTTTTCCCGGTGCCGGTCTGGGCCGAGCCCATCATATCGCGCCCGCTGAGAATGATCGGAAAAGCCCGCAACTGAATGGGCGTAGGGTCCGAGTAACCCATGCTTTCCACGCCGCGCACGACGGCTTCATGTAAACCAAAATCCTTAAATGACATCGGCGGAAGCTAGGGAGCCGGGGCGAGCCGGGCAATGATTTGTTTTCCCCCGCCGCACAGAGGCGGACGCGGATTTTCGGCCAGTCTGGGTACGGCCGGAATTCCGGTTGCACGCGAACTGCTTTGGACCTAACACTCCGCGCCTTTCATCGGCCCCTCACACCCAACCCATGTTCAAAAACATCCCCTTTCACCGTGTCAACTGGGTCACCAGCTCGTTCCTCATCGGCACGCTTTTCCTCTCGCTCACCGCGGTGCCGCTCTACATCTGGAATTTCGGCCTCGATTGGTTCCAGTGCGCGCTCTTTTTCGTGATGCTCTGCGCCTGCGGGTTCTCGATCACGCTCGGGTATCACCGGATGTTTTCGCACCTCGCCTTCCGCGGGCACTGGTCGGTGCGCCTTTTTACTCTGATTTTCGGGGCCGGGGCGTTTGAAAACTCGGCGCTGATGTGGTCCTGCGAGCATCGCACGCATCACAAATTCGTCGATCACGACGACGACCCCTACGACATCAACAAGGGGCTTTTCCACGCACACGTCGGTTGGCTGATGTTCAAGCTCCGTCCGGTGCTGACCTACGAAAACGTGACCGATCTCCAGAAGGACAAGCTCGTCATGTGGCAGCATCGCCACACTCAGACGATCGCGGTCCTGGTGGCTTTCGTTTTACCCGCGATCCTCGGCTACGCGTGGGATGGATGGTCGGCGGCACTCGGGGCGTTCCTGATCGCCGGGGTGGCGCGGGTGGTTTTCCTCCAGCACTGCACGTTCTGCATCAACTCGCTTTGCCACTGGATTGGCAAACGCCCCTACTCTTCGCGGTGCAGTGCGCGGGATTCGTGGATCACGGCCGTCGTCACCTTCGGCGAGGGCTACCACAACTATCACCACGAGTTTCAGCACGACTACCGCAATGGCGTGAAGCCCTGGCAGTTCGACCCGACGAAGTGGATCATCTGGACGCTGAATCTGGTCGGTCTCGCGGACAATCTGCGGCGGGTGCCTTCGGAGAAAATCCTGCTCGCCGAGCTGGGCGAAGCGCAGCGCCGGATGGAGACGAAACTCGAGTGCCCGCACCTCACGGATGGCGCGCGCGCCTACTTCACCAGCGCCTACGAGCGTCTGCAGGCCACGGCCACGGAGTGGGCCCAGCTCAAGACCGCGCAGATGGAAATCACCCGCGAGATGATGGGCGAACTCCGCGAGGAGGTCCGCCACGCCATCGAGTCGCTCAAGCTGCGCGATCACGAACTGGCGAGGGTTGCGCCGAACGCGTAGGCGTGGGCGGCGTTGTCCGCGATTTTCGGAGATGGGTGTGAAAATGGGGGGCAGAGAGCCGTGTTCCGAGCTGAAATTTTGCCCCCTGCCTACTGAAAACTGCCCCATGCCCGCCAAGTCCCTCATCGCACGCTGGCTCGAGCCGCTGGTCTCCGGGCTCTGGATTTTCTTCCTCGTCTGGACGGCGTGGATCGCCGCGGTCTGGACCTTCGCCATCGGCGACTCCGTGGTGGCTGGCTGGACGGGCAACCGCGACCTCCGTGCGGTGCTGGGGTGGCTGATCGCCAGCGGCGACGTCGCGTGGATCATCCTCGCGGCCGCCAACGTCCATCTCTGGCTCGCGGAAACGGAGGGACTCCGCACGGCCCGGCGCTGGGCGCTCATCGTGGGCGGCGGCGGCGCGGCGCTGGCGGTGGCGAGCACGCTGGGCGGATTTCCCCTGGGGCCGATTGAGTATTCCCGCCAGCTCGGGATGAAATTCGGCCCGGTGCCCGTCGGGCTGCCGCTGCTGTGGTTCGCGCTGGTCATCGGCGCGCGGCAGACGGTGCTCCGCTGCTGGGCCGGTGTGACGCATGGGCAGCTCGCCGTGGCGACCGCCGCGCTCGTTTTGCTCACCGCTGCGCAGCTCGAGCCGGTCGCGGCCAAGGTCCGCGCCTGGTGGTTCTGGCGCCCCATTGATCCGAGTCAACCGCCGCAATTTTCTCCGCCGTGGACGAACTACGCGGCGTGGTTCCTGACCGCGCTGGTGCTCACGTATTTCCTCCGGGAAGACCGCGTGGCTACCCGCCAGCGCACGACCACGCCACGCCCGGCGATGATTTTTCTCCTGCTCAACGCCGTCCTCCTCGCCACCCACCTCGGGCGGCACTGGCGCGGCTGAGAGACCAGTCGAGCAGGCGGATTACTCGTTGAGCTTCTTGAGGATCAACGCCTCCATGGAGTTGATGCGCCCTTCGAGGCTGCTGTCGAGCTTCCGCATTTGCTCAAAGAGCGCCTTGTTGTAGGCGCGCTGGGCGTTCTTGCCTTCCTCGTCGAAGGCCGAGGCGTCGGCCTTGGTCTTCAGTTCCGCGACCCCGGGATCGGCGGTGGCCTTGGCTTTCACTTCGTCAAAACGGGCCTGCTCTTTCGCTTCGGCGTCGGCGTCCGCAGGTGCCACGGCGACTGCGGGAGCGGCCGCGGGAGCCTTGCCTTTACCCTTTTTCTTGCCCGCGGACGGCGCGACTCGCGACGGCGCGACTCGCGACGGCGCGACTCGCGACGGCGCGACTGGCGGTGGCGCGACCACATCGGGAGCCGGGGCCGGCGTCGCCGAGGCATCGGGCTCGACCGGCGGCGCGGCAGGCTGGGGCGCGTCGGCGGGTTTGGCGGTCTGGCCCGTGGTCGGCGCGTCGGCGCTCCCGCTGGCCTTCGCTTTGGTCACGGATTTTTTCTTCGGCTTTACCTTCGGCTTGGCGGTCGGCGGGGCGGGAGCCGTCGGCACAGCCTTCGGTTCGGCCTTGGGGGCGGGGGCGAAAGTCACGCGCTGGCCCTGTCGGGAACCAAAGATTTTCTTCAGCAGTCCCGGCGATTCGGCCGGCGCTGCGCCGCTCGTGGCCGGCGCTGCGCCGCTCGTGGCGGGCGCTCCGTGCGCGACGCTGGCGGCGCAGGTGGTGAAAATGACGGCGAAGGTGGAAAGCGTGTTTCTCATAAGTTGGCAGGGTGAAGGCCGGGAGA
>CAIQUL010000004.1 GCA_903874975.1 uncultured Chthoniobacter sp.
CCTTGGTGCCGAAGCCCACTCTCGCGGGCCCTCCCACGGCGCTGAAGCTGCATCTGCCCGTGAAATCCATTGATCCCGGCGTGGTTGCCCCAGAGTTGAAGGGACGTATCAGATCGGCACCGGTCTCAAAGGTGGCATAACTCATCTTGAGGGGGGACAGACTCGGCAGGCCGACGCCGTCGTTGGCGAGCATCCTGCTGTCGTATAACATAGACGTCTGGCCACCATAAGTGTTGGTGCCGGTCAGTGTCGCCTTGAAGCTTCCATATACGTCCATCCCTGTGGCCGCGCCGCCGAGATTGAGGGTTACGGTGGTATCAGCCCTCACTTCGTACTTGGTTATGGCGTTCACCGCACCAGTGCCTGTCAGCCCGCCGCCGTAGAACGCCAAAATGTGGGGGGTTGTGGGGGTTGTGCTGTTGTACGTCAGGGTACCGCTCCTGAGTGCGAGCGTGCTGCCGGCACCGCTGAAAGTCAGCACACTGCCGGGGGAGAAAGTCGAACTCCCGCGGTTATTGAACGTGGTGGTCGTCAATCCGCCGTCCACTTGCAGCGTGCCGGATGCACCCACGTTGACGACAAGTGTGGACGTCAGGGTCTTGGTGGCGTTGATGGTCAGTGCGGAGGCGTTGTTCGTACCGAGGGATAGCGAATATGCGGTGTAGTCGTCGTTCAGGGTGACGGCGCTGGCAGCCTGGTCGATGAACATATATCGGCTAGCCGTGGGTGTTGCACCTGCGGTAAATGCACCGGGGGCGCCCGAGGGGACAGCCCAATTGCCGGCGGACCAATTATTGTCAGCGGCGGTGCCATCCCAGATGTGCCCGCCAGTCAGCTGCATCGTCTGGAGCGCGGTAAGCTGCTTGTTGTAGAAGTAAACCTCGTCCATCCTGGAACTAACCTGCTCCTCCGGGTTGTTACCTACTGTGGATAGAAAATTACCCCCAATGCCCAGCGGAGCCGAGTTGGCTATCATGGCGCTGCCTGCGCCGGCCGTCCCTATCAGAATACCGTTCTCATAGATATTCGCCGTATTATTGGCTTTAAAGGTAAACGTGTAGTTAAACCAAGTCGTATCCTGATTAACGGTATTGATGCTGGTTTTGGTCTGCCAGGGGCCATTGGTCTGGCCTTCCCTGCCGAACGCCATGGTTTGAGGATTGGTGTCGTTGCTTGATGGACTGAGCCGGAAGCCGCTGTTACCACCGTCCTTACCAGCATAAGCGCCATACATGGAGTTGACCGTCATCCCGCCCTTCGTCCAGAAAGAAACGGTCATCTCAGAGCCCCCGTTGAAGTAGGTGTTCCCGGCGCCATCGTCCACCTTGATGGATCTGCTGCTGCGCAGGTCGGCCGCACTGCCGGCGAAGCCGACCGGCACGTCGGCGCCCGTGTACGTTGGGGTACCGACGAACACGCCGTTGCGGGGGCCGTCGACTGCACCGGAGGTCTCGGGGACAACAGCACCCTGCGTTGTGTCGTCGAAGCTCCAGTAGCCCTTCAGGTCGGTTGTCACTAACGGTACTGCCTGGGCTGGCTGGGCCGGCAGGGCGACCAGGGCGAGGATGGAGCCCACAAGGATGTGGGCGGGTTTGCTGAAACGTGAGGTCTTGGTGGATTTCATGGGATTCGAGCCGGTGTTTGGTTTCGTGGAAGCGACGGAGTGGTTTGCGGTGGAGGGAGTTTTCATGGGCGGAGTTTTGCTGGGTTGCGGAAGGATGCTGTGGATGAGTTGAGTCGGGAAATTTTCAAGCGCAGGCCCGGTACGCGATGCCGCGCACGAGCGGAATGTGGAGGGAGGGAGTTTTCATGGGGGTGGCGGGGAAGTGACTTTCTGGCGTCAGATATACCTTTTTTTTATTTGGCCGCAAGAGAAGTTTTATTATTTTCTTCTTCTCAGGTTTTCCGCGGCCTCAAACGGCAATGAAATCTCCCGTTCCCGCTGCGCCTGGGGCGTCGTGGGTCGTGAGGTGATGATAAAGAGTGATGGGTGATCGGTGATGGGTGAATGGAGGCCCGCTCGGCACGCATCCCTCTTCACCAATCACGAAGGAGGGAAACTACGCCGGCTTGGAGGAAGACCTCCGCGGCCACCGCGCGCGCGCCATCGAGTTGCTCGGCAAAGCCGTCGCCAGCCCCGCGGGCCCGCGTCCTCGGCGGGTCGCTGCGAGCTCCGGGTGGAGCACCCGACCCGGGTGCTCTTGGCGGCGACCCGCCGCAAAGACTGTGGGCGCGCGGCTGTCAATTCACCCGGCCATCCCGAAGCGACCCGCTCACCCGCGTCCTCGGCGGGTCGCCGAAGACCGCACTCGGGTCGAGTGCTCCACCCGGAGTTTGCGGCGACGCGCAAGAAAGTAGCTTGGACCTCAGTCCAAACGCCGCGCCGACTTTGGACTGAAGTCCAAGCTGCTTTGCGGCGCACCGCCGTCTTCGCTCTGCCCAAGCGAGGCGGGTCGCCGGCAGGATGCCGGCTCCGCCGGGCTGGAAGCCCGCGCTCCCCTTTTCTCCACTGAACGACGGCTGCTCAGAGCAAAATCTCCCGCACGATCCGCGCGGGCTCGACGCCGGTGAGGCGGTCGTCGAGGCCCTGGTTTTTGAAGGTGAACCGCTGGTGATCAATGCCGAGCAGGTGGAGCATCGTGGCGTGGAGGTCGCGGACGTGGATGACGTTTTCCACCACGTTGTAGCCGAAGTCGTCGGTGGCCCCGACGGTGATGCCGGGCTTGATGCCGCCGCCGGCCATCCAGATCGTGTAGCTGCGCGGGTGATGGTCGCGGCCGTTGAGGTCGTTGCCCTGCGAGTAGGCGGTGCGGCCAAATTCCCCGCCCCACACCACGAGCGTGTCGTCGAGCATGCCGCGCATTTTCAAATCCCGGATCAACGCGGCGGACGGCTGGTCGCTGGCCTTGGTCACGCCCTTCATCGCGCCGCGCAGGTTGCTGTGATGATCCCACCCGGCGTGGAAGATTTGCACAAAGCGCACGTCGCGCTCGGCGAGCCGCCGCGCCATGAGGCATTGGTAGGCGAAGGAGCCGGGCTTCTTCACATCGGGGCCGTACATTTCGAGCACTTCCTTCGGCTCGCTGCCGTAGTCCATGAGGTCGGGCACCGAGGTCTGCATGCGGTAGGCCATTTCAAACGAGTCCATGCGCGCCTCGATCTCCGGGTCGCCGCTCTGGGCGAGTTGCAGGCCGTTGAGCTGGTTGATCGCGCCGATGATCTCGCCGCGGTTGCGGTGGTCGATGCCGGAGGGGTTCGAGAGGTAAAGGACGGGGTCGCCGGCGGACTGGAACTGCACGCCTTGATAACGGCTCGGGAGAAAGCCGCTGTGGTAGTAGCGGCTGAGGATCGGCTGGTCGGCGTTGCCGCTGATCATGACGACGTAGGCGGGCAGGTCCTTGCTGGCGTTGCCGAGGCCGTAGTGCATCCACGAGCCAAACGCGGGCCGCCCGGTGATCGCGCGTCCGGTCTGGATGAAGGTGACGGCGGGGTCGTGATTGATCGGCTCGGTTTGCAGCGATTTGATGAAGCACAGCTCGTCCACCACGCCCGCGGTGTAGGGCATCAGCTCGGAGACCCACGCGCGGCTTTGCCCGTGCTGCGCAAATTGGTAGGGCGAGCCGAAAGTGCGGCGGCCTTTGTCGCGCGTCATGAGCGAGACGCGCTGCGTCCCGAGCACGCTCGCCGGCATGTCCTTGCCGTGCTGTTCGTTGAGCACGGGTTTGTAGTCGAAAAGGTCCATGTGGCTCGGACCGCCGGCCTGGAAAAGATAGATGACGCGCTTGGCCTTCGGCGCGAAATGCAGCCCGCCCAGCGCGCCGCGGCCGGCCGTTTCCGCCAACCCGGCCGCCACGGCTTTCGTCCCGAGCAGATCGGCCAGCGCCATCATGCCGAAGCCGGAGGCGGTCTGCGCGAGGAAACGGCGGCGGGAAGTTTCAAATCGGCTTCTTTCGTCAGTCATGTTTTTTCGGGTTCAAAAGTGGACAGGTGATGGCGGAGATCAGGCCAGCAGCCCGCGCACGACATTGCCCGCGACATCCGTCAGCCGGTAGTCGCGACCGGTGTGGCGGTAGGTGAGGCGTTCGTGGTCGAGACCGAGGAGGTGGAGGATGGTGGCGTGGAAGTCATGCACGTGGACGGGATTTGCGCCGACGTTTTCCCTCGTTCCCTCGTTCCGAAGTTTTACTTCGGAACGCACCCTTCTCTTGAAGCTCCGCTTCATCGCCACGGATCACACCTCAAAACCGGTTCCACACCCTCGCACCACACATGCGCCGACGAATACCGCCAATGCTCCGGCGCAGCGACCAGCCCACGCTTCACCGGATTATTGTGAACATAATCCAGTTTCTGCACCATCATCTCATCGTCCGTAATCGCCACCGGATGAAAACCCTCCTGCCAAACCTGACGCTCGCTCTGCACTTTATGCACCGCATGAAAATGCTCGAACTGATGCAGCAGCCATGCGCAGTTCTCCGCCTGCAATAGATTGAGAATCTGCCGCGCCGTGTGGCGTTTGAAATCCCGCATCACCTGCATGAGATCGGGTGCGGAAAGCACGGCGTGAAAGTGGTTGTCGAGAATGACCCAGCCGTGGATGCGCAGCCCCTTGTGTTCGCGGCAATGGAGCCATGACTGAATGAGCAGATCGCACCGCGCCGCCGTGGTGAAAACCGGGATCCACGCGACAATCGTGGAGGTCACAAAGTGCGCAGCTTGGGGTTCATGGATGCGGTAGCGGCTGCGCATGGCGGGAGGTTAGGGGAAGCTGAGCTTCGCAGACAATCCCGTTCCGAAGTGAAACTTCGGAACGAGGAGAATCCAGAGCCGTAGTCATGGACGGTTCGGCGTTTTTTCGGCGGCTCCTCCACGGAGGTCGTCCACGATCTGTGCGGAGGACTGATGCTCCCACGGGTGCCCTTGCAAAGCCTCCTGAGCGGAGGCCTGCCACGCCGCCCATGTCTGCTCCCACTCGTCAGGGGTCACCACTCGCCGGGCAATCAGCAGCGGAGAGGTTTCATCAAACTCCAGTTCGTCACCGGCCTTGAGATTGAGCCGCTTTCGCACGGACAGCGGAATCGTGATTTGCCCCTCGGAGGTAAGCGTGGCTGTCATGGCGAAAAAGTAAGGACCAGAAATAGTGCTCGCAAGGCGTATTCAGTTGCGGGTGATCGTCTCGTCGAGGTTCAGGATGACATTTGCCGTCGTGGTCCACGCGGCGTGCTCGGCGGCATCCAGCCCGGCGGGGCGCGGCGCCTGACCGGCGGCGATCAGCGCCTTGGCGGCGCTTTCGTCGGCGCGATAGCGGGTGAGCTGCGCGGCGACAAAGTCCCGCAGGACCTGCTGCTCGCGCGGCGACGGCGGCCGGGCCAGCGCCAGGCGGTAGGCGAGGGCGAGACGGGCGTCGGTGTCGGGCGGGGATTCCGTGAGCAGGCGCTGCGCGAGCACGCGCGCGGCTTCGACGAATTGCGGATCGTTCAGCGTGGCGAGCGCCTGGAGCGGCGTGTTCGTGCGCGGGCGTTCGGCGGTGCATTCCGCGCGATCCGGGGCGTCGAAAATGACGAAGGTCGGATACGGCGTGGTGCGCCGCCAGAAAGTGTAGAGGCCGCGCCGGTAAAGGTCGTCACCCTTGCTGAGGTTCCACCGCCAGCCGTTGCTCTTGCCCTTGTAGAAATCCGCCGGCTGGTAGGGAAACACCGGCGGCCCGCCCATTTTTTCCGAGAGCAATCCGGCGACGGCGAGCGCATTGTCCCGCACCGCCTCCGCCGCCAGGCGCACGCGCGGCGCGCGCCAGAGCAGCTTGTTTTGCGGGTCGCGCTCGGCGAAGCGGCGCGTGTCATTCGAGGCCTGCCGATACGTGCGGCTCATGACGATGAGCTTCAGCGTGCGCTTCACGTCCCAGCCGGATTCCACGAACTGCACGGCCAGCCAGTCGAGCAGTTCCGGGTGCGTGGGAAAGGCGCCCTGCATGCCGAAGTCGCCCATCGTCCGCACCAGCCCTTCGCCGAAAAGCATCTGCCAAAAACGGTTCACCTGCACGCGCGCGACGAGCGGCTGTTCGGCCTGCATGAGCCAGCGCGCGAGGCCCAGGCGGTTGCGCGGCTGGCCAGCGGGGAAAGGCGGGAGAAACTTCGGCACGTCGCGCTCCACGGCGTCGCCCGGCGTTTGAAAATCGCCGCGCATCAGCACAAAGGCCGGCTTCGGCTGCGCCAGCTCCACGCTGACCATCTGCAGCGGCACGCTCTTTTCCACCGCCGTCACCTCGTCGCGCGCGGCCTTGATCTCCTGCTTTTGCACCGCGATCGCCAGCGGCTCGCCGTCCTTGCCAGGCCCCGCGAGCGCGGAGGTGAAAATCCCTTTCTCCAACTGCCTCTCCAACTCGCCGACCTTCGCTTTCGCCGCGGCGATCTTCGCGCCCGTCTCCGGCGTCGGCACGCGCATGACCGGCGGCACGGGCTTTCCGTGAAAGCCGCTCACGTCCCCCGCGCCCACCTCCTCCAGCGAATTGAAGAACGCCGTGAGCTGGTAGAATTCGTGGTGCGTGATCGGGTCGTATTTGTGCGTGTGGCATTGCGCGCAGTTCAGCGTCATGCCCAGCCAAACGCGGCTCATCGTGATCGCGCGATCCGCCGCGTAGGCCGCGAGAAACTCCGCCGGGTCCGCGCCGCCCTCCTCGTTGAAACGCACGTTGCGATTGAAGCCCGAGGCGATCTTTTGCTCCACGCCCGCGTCCGGCAGCAGATCGCCGGCGAGCTGCCACGTCGTGAACTGGTCGAACGGCATGTTGCGATTGTAGGCGTCCACCACCCAGTCGCGCCACAGCCACACCGGGCGGTCGGAGTCGTTGTGGTAGCCATTCGTGTCGCCGTAGCGCGCGAGGTCCAGCCAGACCACCGCCATGCGCTCGCCGAAACGCGGACTCGCCAGCATGCGATCCACCATCTGCTCGTAGGCGCGCTCGCCCGTGTCATTGGTGAAAGCGACGATCTCCGCAAGCGTCGGCGGCAACCCGCGCAGGTCCAGCGAGACCCGCCGGATGAGGGTCGCGCGATCCGCCTCCGCGGACGGCGTCATCTTCCGCCCCGCGAGCGTGGCAAAGACAAACCGATCCACGCCATTCGACTCCCACGCCGGCTCGCCCACTGCGGGCGGGGCCGCGCGCGAGGGCGCGAGAAAGGACCAGTGATCCTTGTATTCCGCACCCTCCGCGATCCAGCGTTTCAAGATCGCCTTCTCCGCCGCCGCGAGCGTCTTGTGCGACTTCGGCGGCGGCATCTGCTCGTCCTTGTCGTTGGCCTCGATGCGCTCGATCAGCGCGCTTTTTTCCGGCCGCCCCGGCACGATGGCAATCTCGCCGCTCTCCGCCGGAGCCGTCGCCCTGCTGCGCAGATCGAGACGCAGCTTTCCTTCAAGCGACTTCGCATCCGGCCCGTGGCAGGCGTAGCATTTGTCGGAAAGAATGGGCCGCACATCGCGGTTGAAGTCGGTCTCCCCCGCCCTGCTCTGCGGCGAAAGAGCGACCACGAACGCAATGGCCGTGACCAGCCACGCAGACACTGACCATGGCGCGCTCCGCTGGGGCGGCTGAAGCGGGTGGAGTTTTGGCTGCGATGGGCGGCGGGTCATATTCTTCGAGGCTCCCGAATTGGACTCATGATTCAAGAAGCCGCAAGGGAGTGTCCACGAAAAGCACGAAACGCTACGAAAAGGACGGCTTAAGCAATTTTTCTGATTCACCCGGCAGCCTCCGGCTTGCCGTAGCGCAGTGCGTCTTCGGGGGGGTCGCGATAAATGGGGGCTGCGCTCGATAAAGGAAACCAAACTCAGCGTGAATCAAATTATCTTTCGGCTGAAAGAAAAAAAGTTTAGCAGGCGGTCGTCGGAGCGGCGTGGTTGGCAAAGTGGGATGTCTGCCCGAGACGTTTGCGCCATCAGCGGGTCGCCGACGCTCCGCACCATCCCGCTGGCCTCCTGCAGGAAGCGCGCGAGGTTTTCCTGTTCCCACGCCTTGGCGCGGCGGAACCAGTGGAAGCAGCGTTCTTTTTTCAGGAAACGCTCGTGA
>CAIQUL010000005.1 GCA_903874975.1 uncultured Chthoniobacter sp.
CGGAAAGTGCCGGTCGAGTTACCCGGCGAGAAAACGCCGGCATTGCGCACATCGCGAAACGCCGTGCCCGTGCCCATGAGGGTGCCGGCGAAGTTCACCAGCACCATGGGACTTTGCACCGAGCCGTTGAGCACGAGGGTGCCGTTGTTGATGCTCGTGTTGCCGGTGTAGGTGTTCGCGCCATTGAGCGTGAGGGTGCCGGGGGTGTTTTTCACGAGCTGGCCGGCCGTGCCGCTACCCACGGTGCCGTCGCGGATCACCCCGTTGAAAGTGCCCGCACCCACGGTCAGCACGGCGGAGCCGAGGCCGACGGTGCCGACGCTGCTGCCATTGAGCACGCCGATGGTTTCGTCGAAGTCCCGCAGCTCGAAACCGGCAAAGTCGATGCCGCCGAGAATGACGCTGCCGGGGCCGTTCACGGTCACCGTCGCGGTGTCGGCGATCTGGTTGCCGAAGCCGAGGTAGTCCAGCACGCCCTGGCCCTGGATCAGGAAGTCGCCGCGGAATTTTTCCCCGGCGCTTTGCAGCACGACGAACGCGTTGTTCTCCACCGTGGTCAGCCCGGTGTAGGTGTGGCTGGCCGCGCCGTCGTGGATGAAGGCGACGTAGGAATTGTCGCCATTGACCGGCGCGGGCAGGCCGGAGGTGGTGAAGGTGAGCCCGCCATTGCTGACCACGCCGCCAAAGTGGACCTGCCCCTGGTGGGTGAGGCCGGTGATCGTGCGGGTCGCGCCGTTCAGGTCCATCGTGCCACCGAGGATGAAGTCGTGGTTGCCGCCCGCCGGGGCGATGACGGAAAAATCCGCCTCGACCGAGATCGGATTGGCCAGCTGGGTGCCGTTGACGTTGCTGCCCAGCGTGGTCGCCGCGGCGATGGCCAGCCGCCCGGTGCCGAGCGCGGTATCGGTGTCCGTAAAAAGCGCGCCACCGAGCAGCCGGGTGTCGCCCGTGTAGGTATTGCTCCCAGCCAGCGTGAGCCGGCCGGTGCCGGTTTTCGTCAATCCGCCCGTCCCATTTCCGAGCGCGCCCGCGATCGTGGTGTTCCCGCTGCCGGTGACCGTCAGGAGGTTGGCCCCATTACTCACCGCGCCGCCCGCGGTGAAAGGATTCGCCGAGTCGTTCGTCCACGTCTGGGCTGCGCCGAGCACCATGTCCGGATTCAGCGTCACGGCTCCCGCTCCGGCATGGATGGTGATGCCGCCCGCACCCACGGTCAGGGTGTTGCCCCCGCTGCTCGCCAGCGTCACCGCCCGCGTCTCAGGTGAGGCCGCCGCGTTCACCGTGAGGCTGGCGATGGACATGCTGTCGCCCATCGTCGTGCTGCCGGGATCCGTCGGCGTGGCCGGGCTGCCGGCGGAGAAAAAGACATTCGTCGTCGCGCCGGGAACGAGCGGGGTCGGCGTGCCGATGTTATCCGAGGCCCAGTTGCTCGCGATCGAGCCGTTGGAAGCCGCCCAGTCGTTCGGATTGCCGCTCAGTCCGCCCACCCAGAAGGCATTCGCCAGCGGAGTGGCCGCGACGATTTGCACCGTGATCTCCGTGGCCGTGGCTGTCGGCGCGCTGACGGTGAAATTGGCGGCGTTGAAGATATTGCCGAGCGCATAAGTGGTGCCCACGTCCAGCGTGCTGCCCGCGGCGGCGGTGAGCAGTGTGTAAGTCCCCGGCGTCCGCGCACCGAGGCCGGGGATGCCGAAGACGTTGACGCTGATCGCCCCCGGCGCAGGCGTGACCGCGGTCGCGACGGTGATCTGCGCGCTCGTGAACCCGGCACCGATGGAGCCGCCGATGGTCGTGCCCGCGCCGCTGTTGAGGGTCAGCGTGTTAATGGCCAGCGGCGCGTCCGTGGCCCCGCGGTATTCAAAGCCCGCGCCGGTCGCGACGGTGACATTGGCCGCCGCCGGCACCGCGCCGGTTCTGCCCGCGATGAAGGTGCCGCCGGTGACGTTGACCGTCGTGCTCGTGAGGCTGCCAGTGACGTTCAGCGTGCCTCCGGTCACGGTGGTCGTGCCGGTGTAGTTGTTCGCTCCGGCGAGGGTGAGGGTGCCGGCGGTGTTTTTGACAAAGTCGCCGCCCGAGCCGCGCTCGCCGTCGGTGATGATGCCGGTCAGGTTGCCCGCCCCGACTGTGAGCGTGCCCGAGCCTAGACCCACCGTGCCGGTGCCAAAGAGCGATCCGATGGTGTCGTTGTTATTGAATAGCTCCAACCCTTGAAACGCCGTCCCGCTGAGAATCCGGCTGCCCGTGCTGTTCACGGTCACCGTCGCGGTGTCCGCGATCTGGTCGGAGAAACCGAGGTAGTCCACCACGCCATTACCCTGAATGAGCACGTCGCCGAGAAACTTCTCGCCCGCACTTTGCAAAACGAGAAACGCTTTGGCCTCGACCGTCGTCAGCCCGGTGTAGGTGTGGCTCGACGCGCCGTCGTGGATGTAGGCGACATACGAGGCGTTGTTCGCATCCGCGTCGGCCGGCAGCCCGGCAGTGGTGAAAGTCAGACCACCATTGCTGATCACGCCCTGAAAGTGGATCTGACCCTGATGGGTCGGACTGCTGATCGCCCGCGTCGCGCCATTCAGGTCCATCGCGCCGGTGAGGATAAAGTCGTGGTTCCCCGCAGCGGAAGCCACCACGGTGAAATTCGACTGCGCGGAAATCGGGTTTGCCAGCGTGGTCCCGAGCGTGTTGCTCCCGAGCGTCACCGTGCCGCCAGCGGAATTGAAGGTCAGCGTGCCGGAGCCCAGCGCGCCGTTGGCATCGGCGAATAGTTCACCGCCGGTCAGCAGCGCATCGCCGGTATTCAGGGTGCTGCGGGTGAGCGTCAGCCGCCCCGAGCCCGCCTTCGTCAATCCGCCGGAGCCGTTGTCAAATTCCCCGGTGAAAATCGTGTTCCCCGTGCCCGCCACGGTCAGGCGATTCGCGCCATTGCTCACGGTGCCGCCGAGGGTGAAAAGGTTCGCCGAGTTGTTCGTCCACGTCTGCGCCGCACCCACGGTGATCTTGGGATTCAGCGTCACCGGCCCGGCCCCGGCATTGATCGTGATGCCCCCCGCGCCGGCCACGGTCAGCGTGTTTCCCGTGGTGTCCTCCAGCGTGACCGTCCGCGTTTCCGGCGCGGTCGCGGCGTTCACCGTGAGGCTGCCGATGGACATGCTGGAGCCGAGGCTCATCCCCACCGGGCTGGTCGGCGTGGCCGGGATGCCGGCGGAGAAAAAGACATTCGTCCCGGCGCCGGGGACGAGCGGCGTGGCCGTGCCGGTGTTGTCGGAGGCCCAGTTTGTGGCCGTGCCCGTGGAGAGCGACCAATCACCCGGCCCGATGCCCAGGCCGCCCACCCAGAAGGCATTCGCGAGCGGCGTCGCCGCCGTGACCTGCACGGTCAGCGTGGTGGCCGTGGCCACTGGCGCGCCGACGGTGAAATTCGTGGGGTTGTTGATCGTGCCCAGCGAGTAGGTGGCATCGGTGTTCAGCGTGCTGCCCGCGCCCGCGCTCAAGAGCGTGTAGGTGCCCGTGGCCCCGGTGGCGACGCCCGGCACCGCGAAGACATTCACTTTCACCGGACCCAAAGTCGGGGCAACCGACCCCGCGACCTGGATCTGCGCCCCCGTGGTCGTGGCTCCGATCGAGCCGCCGATCGTCGTCCCCGGCCCGCTGGTCAAAGTCAGATCGCTCAGGGCGAGCGGCGTATTTGTGCTCGCGTGGTATTCAAACCCGCCGCCCGTGACACTCACCGCCGGCACGCCCGGCAGCGCGCCGCTTTTCCCGACGAGCAGAGTGCCGCCGTTCACCGTCACGACGGTGCTGCCCACGCTGCCCGTGATTTCCAGCCGCCCGGCATCCACGATCGTCTCGCCGCTGTAGGTGTTGTTGTTCGAGAAAGTCTGCGTGCCCGTGCCGATCTTGCGGATAGCCAGCGGGCCGCCGAAGTTTTCGATCGTGCCCCCGAAGCTGCCCGCGGCGTTGCCATTGCCGATCGTCAGCGTCGCCAACCCCGCGCCGCTATTCACGACCCGGCCCGAGGTGGAGCCGCCGTCGTTCAATCCGCCGATGATGGGGTCATTGCCGGCGACATCGAGCGTGCTGCTGCCCTGGATGACGAAGGTCGAATTCGGGCTCAGCGCGCTCGAGATTTGCGCGACCAGGAACCCGTCACTCAACGTCGTCGTGCCGCTGTAGGAATTCGCGCCGCCGAGAAAAAGCGTGCCCGCGTCGTTTTTCACCAACCCGCCGGTGCCGGTGATCGCCCCGTTGAGCGTGATGTCATTGGTGGTCACCGCCGTCAGCGTGTTCGCCCCGAGGACGATGTCGGAATTCACGGTCAGCGTATTCGTGTTTGCGTTGAGATTCCGGTTTCCGGTGAGCGTGATCGTGGCGAAGGAGATCGTCTGCGCGTCGCTGGTCGAGTTGTTCGTGATGTCGCCGCCCAGCGTGATGCTATCGCCCACGCCGCTGCCCGTCAGGGTAAAGGCACCCGCCGAGGCGTTGAAGGTGAGGCCCGCGACACTGGCTTGGGTACTGTTGACCGGCGTCAGCCGCAGCACCCCGCCGAAAGTCAGCGCGCTGTTAAAATTCGGCAGCAAATCCAGCCCCCAGTTGGCGCTGGTGTTCCAAAAATCATCCGCTCCGCCGCCGTCCCAGATCTGGTTCGCGGGCGCGAGGGGCGTGAGCGCGGAGAGGGCGAGGAGCGCGCCGATGGATTGCGCGAGGATGGCGGGGCGTTTCTTTTTCATGGGCAGGGTGGGCGGTAAGGCGTCCGGATGGGACGGGGGAAATGAAGCGGCGCTTTGTCGCCCCTCGTCATCCGTGCGTCAAAAAAATTCATGCAGCTTCCATGCTCGTCGGCCCGCGATGCGGCAACGTTCGCGGTCGGGGAAACGGTGTGTCCCGGCGAGGTGGGCGCGCGGTTTTGGCGGTGGCGGCTTTCAAGGGAACCGCTGAGACACCACCGCGCGGACATTCGCTCAACGGATTTCTGCCTTCCCTTTGGCGTCTTTCGCCGCCGCGCGGAGGCTGGTGGCATCGAGATCGAGCGCCTTTTGCGGAATGATCTCCGCGTCCTTAAAAGCCTCGCCGAGCGTGGCGCGGAAACTCTCCGCGTGACCGGCGATGACCACGCTGGTCGCCCCGCCGCGCAGATGTTCGCGCGCGAATTTCTGCACGGCGGCGGCGGGCACCGCGCGCACGTCGGCGGTGAAAGTGGCCAGCGTGCCGAGCGGCAGATCCAGCGCCGCGAGGCCCGCGAGGCGCGTGGCGATGCCCTCGTTCGTCTCCAGCGAACGGTCGAACGCACCGGTCAGCGTGCTCGTGCGCGGGGTCAGTTCGGCGGCGGGCACCGGCTCCGCGCCGAGGCGGTCCAGCTCGGCGCGCATCAGCGTGGCGACTTCCGGCCCGGCGGAGTTTTTCGTCTGCGCCGCAGCGATGAACGCGCCGCCCGAACGCCGCGCGCCGAGATCGCTCGCAGCGCCGTAGGTCAGGCCCCGCTTCACGCGAATCTCCGCGTTCAGCCGCGCGCTATAGCCGCCGCCCAGCACGGAGCTGGCGACGAGGCCGGGGAAATAATCCGCCGCTTTCCGCGCGACGGCCGCTTTGCCCACCACGACCGCGGCCTGGCCGGCGTTCGGCATGTCGATGATGACCACGCGCGACTGCGCGGGCGGCGCGCTCACCGGCAACGCGGGCAGCGGGGCGGCTGGTTTCTTCCAGTCCCCGAAAAACTCCGCGGCCCATGCTTGGCCCTGCTGCGCCGTGACGCTGCCAACGAAGATGAGCACCGCGTTGTCCGGGCGGAACCAAGTCGCGTGCAGCTTCACGAGCTGGGTGCGACTGAGACGCGCCACGCTTTTCGGCGTGCCGCCGAGCAGGTGCCCGTACGGTCCGTCGCCGAATATCACCCGCGCCGCCGCGGCCTTCGCGAGCAAGCCCGGCTCTTCCATTTTCACGCGCAACTCATCGAGCGTCTCCGCGCGCAGCCGCTCGACCTCCGTCGCCGCCAGCGCGGGCCGCCGCACCACGTCGCGCAAAATCCCCAGCGCCGGCTCGGCCTGCGTCGTCATGACGGTCAGCTTCGCGGTCGTCGCGTCCCACCCCGCACCCGTCGCAATCGACCCGCCGAGCGCCTCGATGGCCTGCGCGAGTTGCGGCGCGCGGCGTTTCCCCGCGCCGCGCATGAGCAGCGTCGCGAGCATCTCCATCGCCCCCGCGCCCTCCGCCGGATCGACCTCGCCGCCGCTCTTCACCACGAGCTGCGCCGCGAGGAGCGGCAAACCGGGCCGCTCGACCACGATCACCCGCAGCCCGTTCGCCAGCGTCGTCTCCACCGGCTCGGGCAGCTTCACCGTCCGTGGCTCGCCCGGCAGCGGCGGATTTTCCAAATTCTCCTGCGCCAACGCCAACGCTCCCAACATCATCAGCAGCGCCCCCAATAAACCCGTCATCCTGAGCGCAGCGGAGGCTTTGCGCAGCGCAGTCGAAGGACCCGCAACTTTTCCGCGGGCGAAGGCGGGGGGCGGGGGAAAATGACGAATGAGGAATGTCGCATGACGAAAGAATGACGAAGCCCAAACGCCCGGACGCGCCGCGCCCGTCGTTCCATTCGTGTTTCGGAATTCACTCGTCATGCGACATTCCTCATTCGTCATTTTTTCCCCTTCATCCCCTCCGGCAGGTACTCCAGCACCAGCCGGTTTTGCTCCGTGAAAATCTCCCGCAGCACCCGCAGCACGTCCGGCGCGGACACTGCCTGCAAACGCCCGAGTTCCGTGTTCACCCGCGCGGCGTCGCCAAGCACCACCGCCGCCTGCGCCAGCGCCGCGGCTTTTCCCTCGCAGGTCTCACGTTCCAGCAGCCGCGCCGTCATCAGCCGGTTCTTCGCCTTGGCCAACTCGGCGGCGGTCACCGGCTTCGCGCTGATTTTCCCGATCTCGTCAAACAGCACCTTCTCCGCTGCGGCCACGCTCTTCCCGCTCGCGAGCACGATCTCAAACAGCATCAGCCCCACGTCTTCCCGCAGGTCCGCGGTAAAGTCCACGCTCTGCGCGAGCTGCGTCTCATAAACGAGCCGCTGGTAAAGCCGCGAGGATTCGCCGCCCGCCAAAATCTCCTGCGCCACCTCCAGCGCCGCCGCGTCCTCACTCCGCGCCGCCGGGCCGAGATACGTCACCGCCACGGCGGGCAGCGGCACGCTCGCGGAATACTGCACGAGCCGCTGCTCCTTTGTGCGCGCCGGTTCCTTCACCGTCACGCGCGGCACCGGCGTCGCGGGTTTCGGCACGGGCGCGAAGTATTTGTCCACCCACGCATCGAACTGCGCCTGCTCAAAATCGCCGACCACCACGAGCGTCGCGTTGTCCGGCCGGTAATAGGCCGCGTGAAACGCGCGCACGTCGGCGATGGTCGCGGCGTTCAGTTCGGGGATGTTGCCGATGGTCGGGCGTTTGTAGGGATGCTCGGCGAACGACTTTTTGATGATCTCCTCGCCGAACTGCCCATACGGCTCGGCCTCGACGCGCTGCAGATACTCCTGTTTCACCACCTCGCGCTCGGAGCGGAAGTTCTTTTCATCCACGGTCAGCCCCGCCATCCGGTCCGCCTCCGCCCAAAGCAGCCGCTCGAGATGATTCGACGGCACGACCTCGTGGTAAACCGTCACGTCGTCCGCGGTGTAGGCGTTGTTGAAACCGCCCACGTCTTCGGTCAGCCGGTCAATC
This sequence comes from uncultured Chthoniobacter sp., assembly GCA_903874975.1. Classification (GTDB taxonomy): domain Bacteria; phylum Verrucomicrobiota; class Verrucomicrobiia; order Chthoniobacterales; family Chthoniobacteraceae; genus Chthoniobacter. Next base: position 7,704 of record CAIQUL010000005.1, read on the forward strand.
GTCTCCGGCTTCGTGCGCTTCGTCCCCTTGAACATGATGTGCTCGAAAAGATGCGCGAACCCGCTGCGCCCCGCGGGGTCGTCCTTCGAGCCGACGTGATACCACACATTGATCGCCACCGTCGGCGTGGAGTGATCCTGCGCGGCATAGACTTCGAGGCCGTTGGCCAGCGTGCGATGCGTGAACTGGATCGGCGGGATCGTCACCGGCTCCGCCGCGTGCAGGCGGAGCGCGAGCAAAGGGAGGAACAGCAGGCGGCGCATCGCGATTTTCTAGTCGGGCAGCAGTATGCTGGCGACCGCCATCGCCGCGATTCCCTCGCCGCGCCCGAGAAAACCCATCCGCTCATTCGTCGTCGCTTTCACCCCGACGCGGGCGACAGGAATCTTCAGTGCCGCCGCGAGGTTCTCGCGCATCTGCGCGACATGCGGCCCGATCTTTGGCTCCTCGGCGATGAGCGTGGCGTCGATGTTGATCACGCGCCCGCCTTTTTCCCCGACGAGCGCGCCGGCCTTGCGCAAAATCTCCAGACTGCTGATGCCGCGGATGGATTCGTCGCTGTTCGGAAAATGGTGGCCGATGTCGCGCTCGCCGATCGCGCCGAGCACCGCGTCGGCGATGGCATGCACAAGCACATCCGCATCGCTGTGCCCGTCGAGCCCGTGGGTGTGCGGGATCTCCACGCCGCCGAGGATGAGCGCGCGGTTTTCCCCGAAGCGATGCACGTCGTAGCCGATGCCGGTGAGATTCATAGTTCGAGGTCGATGCGTCCACTCGACGCGACAACGGAAATCTTGTCCGAGTTGTCCTCGCGCGGCGTCATCTCGAACTGACCGCCGGCCGCTTCGACGAGCAGCTTGCCCGCGGCGACATCCCACAGGCTGACGCTCTGCTCGATGTAAGCATCCAGCCGTCCGCAGGCGACGTACGCGAGATCGAGCGCGGCGCTGCCCATGAGGCGGCACTTGCGCGCGCGCATGACGTACTTTTCCAGCAACGGCAGCCCCGCCGAGATCGTGGTCTTCGATTTCGAGAAGCCGACCGAGAGGGTCGCATCCGCGAGCTGCGTGCGCGTGCTCACGGCGATGGGCTGGCCATTCAGCGTCGCCACGCCGCCGCGTTCCACGGCCCAGAGCTCGTCGCGCATCGGATCGTAAATGACGCCGACGATGATCTCGCCGCGCTCACGCAGCGCGATGGAGATGCAGAAATGCGGGATGCCGTAGAAGAAATTCACCGTCCCGTCGATGGGATCGACGATCCACTGGAAGTCGCTCGCCTGGTTTCCCGCGAGGCCTTCCTCGCCGTAGATGGCGTGATCGGGGAACTGCGCGAGGAGCTGCGCGGTGATGAGATCCTGCGCGCGCACGTCGAGGTCGAGCTTGATGTCGTGGGCGTGAAATTCATTCACCTCGAGGGTCTGGCCGAAGTGCTCGCGGAGCAGTGCACCGGCGGAGCGGGCGGCGGCGATGGCGGCTTGGAGATAAGGGTGGGTGGGCATTGGCGGGTAATGAAGGGCGGGGATTTTCTACAAAAAAAGTGGGAGGAGAAACGAATTCTCCTCCCACTTGTTGATCGTAACGGGGACCGCTACTTACTTCTTCTTGACTGCTTTCTTAGCAGGAGCCGCTTTCTTGACCGGTGCAGCTTTCTTGGCTGGCACAGCTTTCTTGGCCGGTGCAGCTTTCTTGGCCGCAGGCTTCTTCGCCGCCAATTTCTTGGCTGGTGCTTTCTTGGCCGGGGCTGCCTTGGCAGCGGCTTTTTTTGCAGGAGTTTTCTTAATTGCCATTTAAAATCCCCCCTTTCAATCCGCAGTAGCGGTTCACAGGAAATTGTATGGAGCGGGTGGATTTGTTCATCACTCGGAATGCGTGGAGTGGTTAGTGATGTTGCGCAAAATCGTCAACGGATTTTTGCCGCGCGCGTCGGAATTTTTTGCGCCGGGCGCAAATTCCAGCGCGGATACCGCGCTCGCGCGCCGCGCGATGGAAAACTTCCCGTCGCCCGCGAAGCCTGTGTTCATGCGGCTTGCGCGGCGGTGGCGAAAAAATCCGCACGCCCCGCGGCGCAAAAACTTTCCCGCGCGCGCCGCGCGAAAAATCCGCGCTACTTCCTCGCGGCGATGATTTGCGCGGCGCGCTCGACGATGTCCTCGACGCTCCACAAACGTCCAAGACCCTCGTATCCGCACGCGAGCATGCCTTCCTCGGGACCGATGAATTCCATGCCGCGCGACTTCAGCAGCGCCACGTTTTGCTGCGTCGCGGCGTGCGCCCACATCTTCCCGTTCATCGCTGGCGCGATGAGCACCGGCGCGAGCGTGGCGAGCGCGATCTCGCCAATCGGATTCGCCGCGAGTCCGTGCGCGAGTTCCGCGATGATGTTCGCCGTGGCCGGCGCGACGAGCAGCAGTTGCGCGCGATCCGCGAGGTCGATGTGCCCCGGCTTCCAGCCGTGGGAGCCAGCGAAGACGCTCGTCACCACCGCATTCTTCGAGAGCGTCTGCATGGTCAGCGGCGTGATGAATTCCTGCGCGCCGTGCGTCATCACCACATGCACCTCGCACCCGCGCTTCACCAGCTTGCTCACGAGGTCCGCCGCCTTGTAGGCCGCGATCGAGCCCGTGACGCCGACGATGACGACGGGCGCGGTCACGCGAGGATCATCCTCCGGCTGAGATACCGCTCCGCGCGCATGATCGCGCGGAACTTCTGCAAGTCCTCCTCCACCGACCCGCTGACCAGCGTGTAGCGGTAGTCGCGCCACGCTTCCATCTCGGTCGCCGCATTCGTCAGTCGCACCTCGATTTGCTCCGGAGTTTCCGTCCCGCGTTTCACGAGACGATGCCGCAACTCATCGAGACTCGGCGGCATGATGAAGATGTCCGCGATCGACGCGCGAATGTCGGTGCGCGCGTCGCCGCGAATCTGCCGGGCGCCCTGCACATCGATGTCGATCAGCACATCCACCCCCGCGGCCAGTTGTTCACTCACCACCGCGCGCAGCGTGCCGTAGTGATTGCCATGCACCTCCGCGGATTCGAGAAACTCGGCCGCCGCCAGCTTGCGCGCGAAATCCTCCGCCGAGAGAAAATGGTAGTCCTCGCCGTCGATCTCCCCTGGCCGCGGCACCCGCGTCGTGCAGGAAACTGAATACACAAAATCCGCACCCGGCCGCAGCGCGTTGAGCAGCGTGCTTTTTCCCGCACCCGACGGCGCGGAGACGACGAACAAAATCCCGCGGCGGCGAAACTCCAGCTTCATTCGATATTCTGAATCTGCTCCCGGATTTTCTCCATCTCCGCCTTGCAGAGCACCACGTGCTGCGAAATCTCCACGTCATTCGCCTTCGCCCCGAGCGTGTTGAATTCCCGCCCGATCTCCTGGCACATAAACTCCAGCGTGCGCCCCACCGGCTCCTGCTTCCGCAGATGATGCGCGAACTGCACGAAATGACTCTCCAGCCGCGTCAGCTCCTCCGCCGTGTCGCTCTTCTCCGCGAAAAAAATCACCTCTTTCGTCAGCCGCTCGTCATCCAATGGCAAGTCCACCCCGGCCCGCGCGATGCGGTCGTGCAGCGCCTGCCGGTACTTCTTCACCACCGCCGGCTGCAGCGCCTTGATCTTCCGCACCGCATCCCGCACCAGCTTCACGCGCTTGATCAGATCCTTCGCCAAATGCTTTCCCTCCACCTCCCGCATCTTGACCAGATCGCCCAGCGCCGCCTTCAACGCCGCCTCCACGTGCGGCCAGGCCTCGTCCGCGGAAAACTGCTGCTCCGGCAGCCGCAGTACGCCCGGCGCGCGCAACACCGTCTCGATGCTGACCTCGCCCGCCGCCTTCAGATCCTTCTGCAAAGCGAGCATCGCCCGGTAGTAGGTGCGCGCCAGCCCGGCATCCAGCGCCAGATTTTGCGCCGACGAAGCGCTCTGGTGACACGCCACCACCACATTCAGCCGCCCGCGCGAAACCTCGGCATTGATCACATCGCGCACCCGCGGCTCCAGCTCCGTGAGCTCGCGGGGCAGCGCGACCACCACGTCGCTCTGCTTCCGGTTCACCGAGTTCAGTTCGACGCTAAACTTCGCGCCATTATGGGTGGATTGTCCCCGGCCATAGCCGGTCATGCTTCTCATTCGGCGCGCAGCTTAGGGAGCGACGTGCCGAGTGCAATTCCGCAGATTCCCGACCACCGCGCCGGTCTGCCTCGTCCTTTCCACCACGCCCGCACCCTGTTGTCCCGGAACATCGCGAGGCACCAACCGGCCGCGAAAAACGTGGCCGCCCGCGTGAACCCCAAATTTCCTTGCCGATCAAAAAGATGCGGACATAGTGACTGCCCTTCGCCGCGGTCGGGATGATTTCGTCATCGCAACTTCCGCAGACTCGTTGGTGGGAATGGCTGGATAGCTCAGTTGGTAGAGCAGAGGTCTGAAAAACCTCGTGTCGCCGGTTCGATTCCGGCTCCAGCCACTTCCCCCTCTCTCACAGAGGGTTAGGAGGTTTTTAGCCTCTCGAAAATGGCCAAGTGCAAACGAGAGTGCAAACAATTCCGCCAAAGTGCGCCAGCGTCCAAGGTGATCCGCTGAGCCTGTTTTCGAGCTGATCCTCCGCTCCGCTGGCCTTGCCTGTCTCCGCAGGAAAAGCGCGCTGGCCAGCCTCCTGATCGCTGCCGCTGGCCGCTCTAGTCCGCGTCGAGTTGCCTGCGGCTGCCGTCGAGCGCGGAAAAGAATTTCCAGTTTCTCGATCTCTTGGCTGGCCTGCCTGCCGCCTGCAATTTGTGGAGCGTCGTCGGCGGAGGTGCCGCTGAGGTGTGCAAAGCGCGTGGCGGCTCGCCTCGCTCCAGGCTCCGCTGGCGAGCGCGCTGGAGCCTCTCCGCCACGATCCGCAGGCCGGTCGCGTAGCATTGGCGCGCTCGCGGCGTGAGTGCGCTGAGATCAGGCTGAGGCGTCATGTGGTGTGTGCTCATAGTGCGGTGCATTCGCCACGGCTGCCGATGGCAGTTTTTAGCTCGCGGCTGATCCTGTTGAAGTTCTCTCGATCCAAGTATCTGGCCAGAATGTCGAAAAGATCGCTCATCACCTCGCCAAAGAATTGTTTCGCCGTCTCGCGCTCGATCAGTTTTCCGCGCGTCACGGCTAGCTCCAGCGCCAGCTTTTCAACCTGCAGCCTCGTCTTTTCTGTGCGGAGGTTTTCGGCTTGGCCGTCGCCAACTTTGGCGGGATGAGCGCGGAGCCATTCGACAAGCGGCTCCTTGTAAATTCTGCCGCCGCGAAACGCGGAGCAGTCTTCGGCCTTGGCGCGCGAAAGCTCGGATCGAGGAATGCGCCAGCGGCTCTCCGCTTGGCGGAGCGTCTCGCAAAACTCTGGCGTCTTATTTTTGGATTTCATGGATGCCCCTTGGGAGAACTTACCAACGAACCAAATGGATGGCAGGAGGCTCCGCGTAGGAGTCTCCTTGCACTGCCACCCCTCGAAAGATGCCGGTGACGCGACGCTCCCGGCAGAGCGAATCCCGATGCCAGCCGCGCGCCTTGGCTGAGTGCACGCTTGAAACTCGACAGAAACTAGCGCGCAAAGTGGACATTGTTTGTGACTCCCTTGGCCTCCTCGAAAGCCTGCCAGTTGGGTGTGGAGCGCAGCGTGGCCACGGCGCGGTTGGCTTCAGCCAGTTCCCGCTCCGCGTTGGTGATCGCTCCCTCCGCAGTCGAGCGCTCGATCCCGAGCAGGTAGCAGGCGTGATCGGTGAGCGCGTCGTCGGTGGCGATGCGCGCAGAAAGTTTTGCGATGATCTCGCCATGCCGCTGGCGAAAGGCCGCGCGGCCTGCGGAGCGCGTGGTGATCGCTGCGGCCAGTTCGTCGGCCAGTTCGTCGGCGTGGAGCGCGGTGATTTTGTTGCGGAGATCGGCCTCGCTCCGTTCCGCGTCTGGAATGTCGGCCACGATCCGCGCCAGCGCGTCGAGATCGTGGCGCGCATGGAGCGCGTCTGGCAGCGTCTTGACGGTTGGCGCGGAGATGAATGCGGCCAGCACGTTTTGAGCGGCGGAGCGCTTGGTGGCGATCGCGGTGAGTGCCTCGCGCTGAGCAGAGATCGCGGCGGAGACTTTGGCGGTGAATTGATCGAGCTTCATTGTGTCGCCTAAGATACTTAGTCTCACCTAAGATGCAATAGGCAGAGGCTCATTTTCTGCCAGCTCAGTGCCTGGCCTTTCGCGTCCGCCAGCCTCAGGAGCGTGGAGTCGGCTGCTTTCGAGGTGCCGCCGTAGCGCGCGAGTCCGATGCGGCAGCTCTCGACTTGGCTCCGCGTGTAGGCGATGCGGCCTCGCTC
>CAIQUL010000006.1 GCA_903874975.1 uncultured Chthoniobacter sp.
AAGCGGCGCGGGCCGCGGACGAGGCAAAACTGAAAGCCGAACTCGCGCCGGCGGAAGCCGCGCTGGCGAAAGCACGCGCCGAACCGCTCGACAAAATCGCCGCCGCTGAAAAGGCCGTGCAGGAAATCACCGCGCGGCTCACCGCGCTCCAGCAGACGCCGATCGCGCCGCCGACCCAGCCGGCTGACTCATCCGCCGCGCAGGAAATCGCGAAAGCCAAGGCCGGGATCGAACAAAGCCAGGCGCGCGTCGCTGCCGCGCAGGCCAGCCTCGACAAATGGCGCGCCGCGCAGGTGCTCCAAGGCGTCCACAACGCCCGTCAGTTGGTCGCCGAAAAGCAGGCGGCTTACGATAGTTCGGTGCAGGCGGCGAAGGACGCGCCCCTCGCCGTCGAGCGCGCCCGCAGCGACCTCGCTGCCGCGCAAAAAGCCACTACCGAAGCGCCCGCGAAGCTCAAGGAAAAGGAAGCCATTTTCGCCCAGGCGCAGCAGGAGATGGCCGCGAAGCAGTCCGCCGTGGAGGCCGCGCAAACCGCCGTGAAAGAGAAGGAGACGGCGCTCAAGGCGCTGACCGTGACGCTCAAATCCGGCACCGCGCCGAACACCGACGCCGCCGCGAAAAAATTCGCCGAAAGCACCGCCGAAATGGCCCGACGCCGCGATGCCCGCGCGAAATTCACGTCCGGCACCAGCGAGTACGCCGAGGCCGACGCCAAAGTGCAGGCGCTCAAGCCCGCCCTCGCCGCTGCGGAGGCCGCGCTCGCGACCGCCAAAGTCGGCGTGGTGACCCCATCGGCCAGCGAGACCAAAGCCGCCCAGGCCGAAATCTCCAAAGCCCGCGAAGCGCTCAAGATCACGCTCGCCGCCGCCAAGCCCGCCGCCACGCAACTGGCCGCCGCCGAGAAATCGCTCGCCGGCTTTCGCAAGGAAACCGAAGCCGCCGCCCAGTTCGCCGCCCAGCTCCGCAAAGAACTCCCCGGCATCGAGAAGACCGCGCGCGCCACGCAAGCCGAGGCGGAGCGCGCCGCCAAAACCGCCGCCCGCGAAGTCCTGGCAGCGAAAGCCGAAGCCGAGAAGCGTCGCGCCGCTTACGAAACGCTCAAGGCTGGCGGACGGGTGTCTCGCGGTTGAAGCAGTGCCCGCTTCCTGCGAGGAGTAGCTCGCGGTTTTTCCCGCCCCCAATTTCACCACCATGCCGATCGTCAAAGACACGCTGCGCGCCGCCGTCCGGGTGGGTTACGACGGGCGGGTGTACAAACAATTTCGCGGGCCGAAAGCGGAAGAACGTTTTGCCAATGAGGTGAAGGTGCTGCGCTATCTCGAAGCCCGGGCCTGTCCGTTCGTGCCGCGGTTGCTCGAGGCGGAGGAGGCCGAGTTGCGCATCGTGACGTCGAACTGCGGCAGCCGCGTGGATCATCTCGACGAAGCGCGCACGCGGGAGTTGTTCGCGGAGTTGGAGCGCTATGGCGTGCGCCACGACGATGCGGAAATGCGCAACGTGACCTACCGCATGCAGGACGGGCGCTTCTGCCTCATCGACTTCGAATTTGCCACGATCCTGCCGGAGACGGCGTAAGGCATGATTTCCCGCGGAGTGCAAAAAGAGCTGGGTCGGGTCCGTGCAGTTTTTTCTTTGCGAACGGCGTGAACTCCGTGCGAGGCAGTTCCGCGTCACCTTTCCAACCCATGCCTTCCCCTGCTGAATCTCCCGCCGCCTCCCGACTCCAGTGGTGGGGACTGACGGACCAGGGAAAGGTGCGGAAGAATAACGAAGACTCGTTTCTTTGCCTGCAATTCGACGCGCAGGAGTTGCGCTATCTCGGCAAGATCGGCGACGCGCCGACCGCCAGCGCGGATTTTGTTTTCGCGGTGAGCGACGGGATGGGCGGCGCGCAGGCGGGCGAGTTCGCCAGCCGCATCACGGTGGAAAAAATCACGCGGCTGCTGCCGCGGGCGTTCAAGCAGTCGGCGGCGGGATTGAGCGCCGGCGTGGACGATGTGCTGGAGGAGCTTTTCGACCAGATCCACAAGGCGCTGACGCTCCTCGGCGAAAGCTACGAGGAGTGCGCGGGCATGGGCGCGACGCTGAGCCTGTGCTGGTTCGCGCCAGGCTGGGTGTATTTCGCGCACATCGGCGACAGCCGGATCTACTACCTGCCGGCCAAGGAGGGCGGCATCCGGCAGTTGACGCACGACGACACGCACGTGGGTTGGCTTTTCCGCGAGGGAAAACTCAATGAGCGCGAGGCGCGCGATCACCCACGGCGCAACGTTCTCCAGAAGGCGCTCGGTGCCGGACATCAGTTCGTCGATCCGCAGGTCGGCGCGGTGGCTTGCGAGCCAGGCGATCTTTTCCTGCTCTGCACGGATGGGCTGACGGAGGGTCTTTTCAATGAGCAACTGCTCCAGCGTCTCCGCGATCCCGACGGCGCCGAAGCCGCGCTCGACCCGGCGCAACGCCTCGTCGCCGCGTCGCTGGAGCGCTCCGGGCGGGACAATACGACGGCGCTGGTGGTGGAGGTGGCAAAACAAAAAACGTCATCCTGAGCGAAGCGGAGGCATGGCGGAGCGCAGTCGAAGGACCTCTAACTATTTCCGAGCAGCGGCACCGTTCGTCATTCGTCATTCCCAGCCCCGCCTGCGCCCGAAAATAGTTAGAGTTTCTTCGACTCCGTTTCGCCCCCGCCTTCGCCCCCGGCGAAACTCCGCTCAGGATGACCGTTCGCCTTCCCGCCGCGCCCTCGCGCCGCCTCCATCCGCCGAGGCTTGCCATCCTCCAGCCCCGTCCCCACTTTCCCCGCCCGCATCCATGTCTCCCACGCGCCTTGTCTTTTTTCGCCGCCTCGGCAGTTCGCTGGCGCTGTGGTCCGTCGCGCTCTGGATCATCTTTTCGGGCTACGAGCCGGGGTTCCTTTTCCTCATCACCACGCTCGGGATCGTGGGGCTGTGGGAGTTTTACACGATGCTCGATCACAAGCGGTTGCCGAACTTCAAGATGATCGGCATGTGGTGCGGCCTGCTCTTCAGTGGGGGCAGTTTCTATTACTTCAGCACGGTCGGGCCGGTGCAGTCCTACGACTTTGAAGTCGCGACGCTCGTCTTCTTTATGCTCGTGGTTTTTGGCCGGCAGATGTTCCAGAAGACGCGCGACATTTCGCCGCTGGAGACGATGGCCTACACCATCTTCGGCCTGCTCTACGTGGTGTGGCTCTTTGGGTTCGTGACGAAGATCGTCTATGTCATCCCGCGCGATCCGGTGACGCACCACGTCGGCGGCCATTTCTATGTGCTGTGGCTGATCGTGGTGACGAAGTTCAGCGACATGGGTGCCTACGTCACTGGCTCGCTGATTGGAAAGCATCCGCTCATCCCGCACATCTCGCCGAAGAAAACGTGGGAGGGCTTTTTTGGTGCGCTCGTCTTTTCCACCGGCGGTGCCTGCGGCCTGCTCGCGCTGATGCCGGAGCAACTCAAATATTTGCAGCAAAGGGACGCGGTCATCCTCGGCCTCGTGCTGGGGTTCGCCGCGATCATCGGCGACCTTGCGGAGTCGATCATCAAGCGCAGTTGCGACCTGAAGGATTCTGGGAAATTCCTCCCCGGCATCGGCGGCGCGCTCGATCTCATCGACTCGATCCTCTTCACCGCGCCGCTGCTGTATTTCTACCTGCGCTTCGTCGTGGGGGTGTCATGAGAGGGCTCGCACAAAGGCACAAAGGCGCAAAGTTTTTGGGATTCGCTCCTCAGCTCTACCCCTTCGCGCCTTTGTGCCTTTGTGCGAGGCTCTCCGTCCCATGAGGAAACGCCGCGTCGTCATCCTCGGGGCCACCGGTTCCATCGGCGAGAGCGCGCGGAAAGTCGCACGCGACATCCCCGAGCGGATGGAAATCGTCGGCATGTCCGCCCATTCCAACGCCGACAAACTCCACGCCGCGGCCAAGGAATTTCCCAACGCCAAACTCGCCATCTCCAGCGGCCCCGACGGTGTCGAGCGCCTCGTCGAACTCGCCACGCTGCCCGAGGCCGATCTCGTCCTCATCGCCATCGTCGGCACCGGCGGATTGAGGCCCGCGCTGGCGGCGATCGAGGCAGGGAAAGACATCGCCGTGGCCAGCAAGGAAATCCTCGTCATGGCCGGCGAAGCCGTGATGACGGCCGCGCGCCGCAAGGGCGTGAAGGTGCTGCCGGTGGACAGCGAACATAATGCCATCTTCCAGTGCCTGGAAGCGGCCAAGGATGAAGGCGGAAGGATGAAGGATGAATCGAGTGGGCCTGCGGCGCAGTCGGCTTCATCCCTCATCCCTCATCCTTCATCCTTTCCCTCCGTCCGGAGGCTGATCCTCACCGCCAGCGGCGGCCCGTTTCGCCAAATGCCCGCCGCGCAACTCGCCAGCGTCACCGTCGAGCAGGCGCTGAAACATCCCACCTGGACGATGGGCGCGAAGATCACCATCGACTCCGCCACGCTCTTCAACAAAGGCCTCGAAATGATCGAAGCCCGCTGGCTTTTCGATGTCGAAATGGCCCGCGTGGAAGTCATCGTCCATCCGCAGTCCATCGTGCATTCCATGGTCGAGTTCATCGACAGCTCGGTGCTCGCGCAGCTCTCGACCACCGACATGTGCTTCCCCATCCAGTACGCCGTCACCTACCCCGAGCGCGTGCCGAATTCCCTCCCGCCGCTCGACTTCGCCAAACTCGCCCGGCTCGACTTCGAGGCCCCGCGCCTCGCCGATTTCCCCGCCCTCACCCTCGCCCGCGAAGCCGGCGAAACCGGCGGCACCCTCCCCGCCGTCCTCAACGCCGCCAACGAAATCGCCGTCGCCGCCTTCCTCGCGCGCCGCTGCAGCTTCCCGGCGATCTGGGAAACCGTCGCGCGCGTCATGGGCGAACACCGCTCCATTGCGGGCGCGGGCCTCGATGCTATCCTCTCCGCCGATTCCTGGGCGCGCACCCGCGCCACGGAAGTGCTCGGCGTTTGAACCTCACGGTCCGCCCGGCGTCTCACCTCACCTCACATGGCTATCCTCAAAATCATCGGCATCCTTCTGGAGGTCGTTCTCCTTTTCAATCTGCTCATCGTCGTCCACGAACTCGGGCACTTTTTCGCGGCAAAATGGCGCGGCCTGGTCATCGAGGGCTTCGGCATCTGGTTCGGCAAACCGCTGTGGCAGAAAAAAATCAACGGCGTGAACTACAGCCTCGGCTGCATCCCGGCGGGCGGGTTTGTGAAACTGCCGCAGCTCATGGACTCCGCCATCGAGGGCGACAGCGAATACGCCGGTAAGGAACTGCCGCGCCTCAAGCCGCTCGACAAAATCATTGTCGCCTTCGCCGGGCCGCTCTTCAGCTTCGGGCTGGCGTGCGTGTTTGCGGTTTTGGTTTGGCAAATCGGTCGCCCGGTGAGCGAAGGCGAGCGCACCACGCAGATCGGCTACGTGCTGCCCGGCTCTCCGGCGGAGAAGGCCGGCCTGCAAGCCGGTGACATCATCAAGACCATCGACGGCACTCCGATCACCCGCTGGGGCGGGCAGAGCGCGGGCAGCGTGACCTGGCGGATCGCCGGCGGCGAGGAGCCCACCGCGAAGCTCGAAATCCAGCGCGGCACCGAGACGAAAACCCTCGAAGTCACCCCAGAAGTCGAGGCGACCAAGTGGTATCAACGGCGCGGTTTGCGGGCCATCGGCATCGCCGGGACGAGCCACCCGATGGTGGCGAAAACCGAGCCCGGCAGCGCTGCGGCGAAGGCCGGATTTTTGCCAAACGACGTCCTCGTCCGCGTCGGCGGCGAACCCATCTATTTCGACAGCAGCATCAGCTCCTGGGCGAAGCGCCATCCCGGCCAGCCCATCGTCATCACCGTCGAGCGCGGCGCGAAACGCGCGGACGGCACCGTGCCGACCGTCGATCTGACCTTTGAGCCGCGCGGCATCCTCGTAGCGGAAGTGTTTCCGCGCAGCCCGGCGAGCGAAGCTGGCTTGCTCGCGAAGGACCGCATCCTCGCCGTCGATGACCAACCCGTGGCCTTCGGCGAGAACTTCATCCGCCACATCCACGGGCATCTCGGGAAACCCGTGGCCCTGACCATCGAGCGCGGCACCGAGACAAAGACGCTGATCGTCACCCCGGAGATCCCGATCGAAGGCGGCGGAGACAAGCCGAAGCCCAGTATCGGGATCCAACTCGATCGCGCCGACGGCTTGGTTTTCGACCTGCGCGGCAAGATGTCGCCGGTCTTTCCCTCGCCCTACGAACAGATCGCCGAAGCGACAGGCATGATCGTCGAGACGATGAAAAAGCTCAGCCCGACCTCGAAGAGCGGCATCAGCGTCCAGCACATGGGCGGGCCGGTGATGATGATGCGCGTGTACTATCTCCTCTTCGAAAGCCCGGAAGGCTGGCGGCTCGTGCTCTGGTTCAGCGTGGTCATCAATGTGAACCTCGCGATCATGAACATGCTGCCCATCCCGCCGCTCGACGGCAGCCACATCACCCTCGCACTCATCGAAATGATCCGCGGACGCGCGCCCGGAGCGCGCACGCAAAAGATGGTCGAATACGTGCAGATCGCCGGCACGTTTCTGGTCATCGGGTTCATGCTTTTTGTCACGGCCTTCGACGTGCAGGATGTCTTTGGCGGGAAGAAGCCGACGCTGCGCTTCCCTCCGCGTACGCCGGCAACCCAGGCCCCAGGCTAACTCGGGAGGCGTCTCATGCAGTACTGCGCGTCCCCTTTCCACTACCAGCGCCGCGCCACCCGCGAGGTGCGCGTCGGCACCGTCGGCATCGGCGGGAGCAATCCCATCCGCGTGCAGTCGATGATCACCTGCGACACCATGGACACCGCAGCGAGCATCCAGCAGACGCTCGATCTCGCGGCGGTCGGGTGTGAAATCGTCCGCATCACCGCGCCGACGGTGAAGGACGCGGCGAACCTCCAGCACATCGTCGCCGGGCTGCGCGAGCGCGGGTGCAGCGTGCCGATCGTGGCCGACATCCATTTCAAACCCGAGGCCGCGCTGGAGGCCGCGAAGTGGGTCGAGAAAGTCCGCATCAACCCCGGCAACTACGCCGACTCGAAGAAATTCAAGATCGTCGAATACACCGACGCGCAATACGCCGCCGAACTGGAGCGCATCCGCGAGCGCTTCTCGCCGCTCGTCCTTTTCATGAAGGAGCACGGCTGCGCCATGCGCATCGGCACGAACCACGGCTCGCTCAGCGACCGCATCATGAACCGTTACGGCGACACCCCGCTCGGCATGGTCGAGAGCGCGCTGGAATTCGCCCGCATTGCCCGCGACCTCGGCTACCACGACTTCATGTTCTCGATGAAATCGAGCAACCCGAAGGTGATGATCGAAGCCTACCGACTGCTCGTGGCGCGACTCGCGGAGGAGGGGGCAAAGGATGAAGGCGGAAGGATGAAGGATGAAGAAGATGGTGGGGTGGCTTCGATTCCTCGCGGCGAAGCCGCCGCTCCTCTTCATCCTTCATCCTTCATCCCTCATCCTTCCTCCTGGTCCTACCCCATCCACCTCGGCGTCACCGAAGCCGGTGACGGGGAAGACGGCCGCATCAAATCCGCGATCGGCATCGGCAGCCTGCTCAGCGACGGCATCGGCGACACCATCCGCGTCTCGCTCACCGAAGACAGCGTCCACGAGATCCCCGTGGCGCAAGCGCTCGCCGCGCCATTCAACGCCCGGCGCGACGCCCACGACGCCGAACTCGCCACGCTCAACCCGCAGCTTTCCTACGATCCTTTCACCTACGCCCGCCGCGCCACCGGCCGCATCGAGCGCGACGGCGTGGCCCTCGGCGGCGAGGAACTCGTCCGCGTCGTCGTCCGCCAGGCCACCTTCGACAAAATCGCGCACAAGGTGAAGGCGATGGGCGACTACCAGCCGGAGATCATCCACGAAGCCGCGAACATCGCCGAGATCGACCCCCGCGACCTCGCGGCCTTCACCCAGATCAACGCCAGCGTCGGGCCGCAATTCGTCACCGTCCGCGATGGCCTGGATCTCCCGGTGATCGCCGCCTTTCGCCTCCTCGCCGCCCGGCTCGATCCGCGCCACCCGATCCTGCTGAAAGACACGCTGGTGCCTGCGACCGATCACCCATCACCGATCACCGATCACAACTTCCTGCCCACGCTCCTCACCGCCGCCACCAATATCGGCGCGCTGCTTTGCGACGGCATCGGCGACGCCGTTCTCGTGCAGGGCGAACCCGCGCCCGGCCAGTCGCTCCGCCTCGCCTACAACGTCCTCCAAGCCGCCGGCACGCGCATTTTCAAAACCGACTACGTGGCCTGCCCGAGCTGCGGCCGCACGCTCTTCAACCTGCAAACCACCACCGCCAAAATCAAAGCCAGCACCGCGCATTTGAAAGGCGTGAAGATCGCCATCATGGGCTGCATCGTGAATGGCCCCGGCGAAATGGCGGACGCCGATTTCGGCTACGTCGGCGGCGCCCCCGGCAAGGTGAACCTCTACGTCGGCAAGACCCCGGTGAAGTTCAACATCCCCGAAGCCGAGGCGGTGGACCGGCTCCAGGACCTGATCCGCGAGCACGGCAAATGGGTCGATGCCCCGCCGCCCGCAGTCGCCGAATCGGCGGCATGATCCAGACTCGCTCGGCGGTTCGCAGTATCCCGCAGGACGCGGCGGCAAAGGAGCTTGGACTCCAGTCCAAAGTGGCGACGGGACTTTGGACTAAAGTCCAAGCTCCTTTCAGCCGCCGAGGTTGCCGAATCTCACCGCTCGCTTCCGCCAGAATGTCCCGCACCATTTCTCGATGCACGCCGAGGAGGCGGTGACGAAGCGGCTCGCTCAACGCACGTCCACCAAACCGAGATGCTCGCGGGCCAGCCTGGCGGCGATGGCGGCGGCAGCCTGGACGCTGAGGACGCGCCCGCTGGCGCGCTCGAGGCTGGTCATTTCCACGTCGGCGATGCCGCACGGGGTGATGGCGTGGTAGGGCGTGAGGTCGCCGCCGACGTTCAGCGCGAAGCCGTGCAGGCTGATCCAGCGGCGGACGCCGATCCCGATGGAGGCGATCTTTTTCTCCCCGACCCAGACGCCGGTGAGCCCCTCGCGGCGTGTGCCCGCGACGCCAAAATGCGCGCAGAGGGCGATGAGCAGGTCCTCGAGCGCGCGGAGGTGGCGGTGGAGGTCCTGGCCGCGCGGTCGGAGGTCCAAAATGGGGTAGCCGATGAGCTGGCCGGGGCCGTGGTAGGTGGCTTGGCCGCCGCGTCCGGTGACGATGAGCGGGTGGGGGAGTGCGGCGGGGTCGCGGAGGCTGGAGCGGTCGGGGGTGCGGCCGATGGTATAGACGGGCTCGTGTTCGAGGAGCAGCAGCGTGTCCGGCGCGGCGGGGTCGGCGATTTTTTGGGCGACGAGGTCTTCTTGCAGGGCGAGTGCCTCGGCAAAGGGGACGCGGCCGAGCCAGCGGGAGTGCAGCATTTTGCGGAGGTCAGCTCGCCCGGCACCGGGGCCGCCTAGATGTTTTCGTCGCCGCCCCAGAGGTGCTCTTTGGTCCAGCGCTCTTCGTAGAGCTTGCAGAGGCCGATGGCCGGGGCGACGCCGCCGTAGTAGGAAGCCGTGGTGGTGTACTGCTTGTCCTCGTCGTAAGTCCCGACGGCCACGATCACGTGATCGAAATGTTCGGTCAGGATCTCAAAGGCTTTGTCGATCATCATTTGCTGGGCTTCGGTCATGGCGGGAAGGTGAAAGTGGAAAGGGGAAAGCGAAAGGGGAAAATCAGGCGGGTGAAGCGGGGGGCATTTTTTGGGAGCAAGGGCGGACAATTCCGGGCAGTGGAGCCACCCACGGACGAGGCAATCCCGCCCCTCCTCCGCTCCGCAACCGCGCTCCGCCTTCCGCCATCTCGGCCCGGCTCTGCTCGGGCTGGCAGTGATGGCCTCGGGCCTCGGGGCGGCGGAGGCGGTGGAATACCGGGTGGTCGAGCACCTCGGGAAGCGGCACACCGTCCGCACGGTCCGATCCTCGGCATCACGGCGGATCAGGCGAAACCGTAACGGTCGGTTACGTGAAAACGCCCCAGCTTGGCGCGCTCGTCGTGGGAGGGATCTCGCCCTTGAGTTTCGCACTGAGCATCATCTGGAAATCGCCCATCATCTGCACCACGGCGGGGCTGCGCTGGAGCACGGCTTTGGCGAGCTTCTCGTAGTGCGCCGGGTTGCGCTGGGCGAGTTCGGAGAGCGCCATGATGACGGCGAGCGTGTTATTGATGTCGTGCTTCACATCCCGAAACTTGTCGTAAAGGGCTTGCAGTTCTTCGCGGGTCATTTGGAAAGTATTGTCGGACATCGCTTAATTGCCTCTGGAGAGGGCTTCGGGGTTGTGCTTTGCTTTGCGGTTTAGACCGACGGCGGAAATGCCAGCACAAGCAATTAAAATCACCGGGGCGCGCCAGCA
Source organism: uncultured Chthoniobacter sp. (assembly GCA_903874975.1). Taxonomy (GTDB): domain Bacteria; phylum Verrucomicrobiota; class Verrucomicrobiia; order Chthoniobacterales; family Chthoniobacteraceae; genus Chthoniobacter. The sequence goes on from CAIQUL010000006.1 coordinate 10,445, forward strand.
CAATCTCCGGAACCTCACACTGGAGATTCCGCGGGAAAAATTGGTCGTGATCACAGGTTTAAGTGGTTCGGGTAAGTCTTCATTGGCTTTTGATACGCTCTACGCGGAGGGCCAAAGGCGCTACGTCGAGAGCTTGTCCGCCTATGCAAGGCAGTTTCTGGACCAGATGCAGAAACCGGACGTGGATTTTATTGAAGGACTGTCGCCGGCCATCGCCATCGAGCAGCGCAGCTCGGGCGGAAATCCGCGCTCGACCATCGCCACCACGACGGAGATCTACGACTACCTGCGGCTGCTCTTTTCCTCTGTGGGACAGCCGCACGATCCGGCCACGGGCGCGCCCGTTTTCAAACTCTCGCCGCAGCAGATCGCCGACAAGATCGAGGCGTATCCCGCGGAAAGTCGGATCGTCCTGCTCGCGCCGATGGTGCAAAGCGAAGTCGGAGAATTTCGCGACGTAATTGAGAAACTGAAGCGCGAGGGCTTCGTGCGGGTGCGGGTGGATGGCGAGATCATCGAACTGGCGCGGCCCGAGCCGATCCGGCTGACGAAGGGCGACAAACATGTGATCGAAGTGGTGGTGGACCGGCTCGTCATCCGCGAGGGCGTGCGCACGCGGCTGGCGGACTCGCTCGATACGGCGCTGAAATGGGGGCGGGGCAAAGTGGCCGTGCTCCGATCTTCATCTCCTTCTTTGCCCGCCGGTGAGGAGAAGGAGATGAAGAAGGAGAAGGAGGAAATCCACCGCTACTCCACGGACTTCAGCAATCCCGACACCGGCTTCACCCTGCCCGCGCTGACGCCGAAACATTTCTCTTTCAACTCGCACTTTGGCGCCTGCCCGGACTGCCACGGCCTCGGCACGGAGCTGGTCTGCGACCCGGACCTGATGATCCCCGACCGCGAGAAGTCGCTCGCCGAAGGTGCGGTCGCGCCGTGGGCCAAGGCGAACAAGCGCATGGCGGGTTACTACCAGGGCATCCTCACCTCGCTCGCGAAGGAATACGGCGTCTCGATGGACGCCCCGTACGGCGATCTCGCGCCGGCCTTTCACGAGGCGCTCTGCCACGGCACCGGCCAGCGCGCGCTGGTTTTTTCGTGGGGCGAAAACGGCAAGCGCGAGAAGGTGGAGAAGCCGTTCGACGGGCTCGTGGCCGCGCTCCAAAACCTGCACGACACCACCGACAGCGAGCTTTCGCGCCAGCGCATCCGCCAATACATGAGCCGCCGGACCTGCACGACGTGCGCAGGCGCGCGGCTGAAGCCGGAGATTTTGGCCGTCACGATCAAGGGTGATTTGCAGCCGCTGAACATTTACCAGTTCTGCCGTCTCTCGATTGCCGACGCGCTGCGTTTCGTGGAGACGCTGGCTTTCGATGAGCAGCAGCGGTTCATCACCAGCGAGGTGCGGCGCGAGATCGCGGCGCGGCTGAGTTTCCTCGTGGAAGTCGGGCTGGGCTATCTCTCGCTGGATCGCGAAAGCGGGACGCTGAGCGGCGGCGAGGCGCAGCGCATCCGGCTGGCCACGCAGATCGGCAGCGGGCTGGCGGGCTGTCTTTACGTACTCGATGAGCCAAGCATCGGGCTGCACCAGCGCGACAATGACCGGCTCATCGGCACACTGCGGCGGCTGCGGGATTTGGGGAATTCCGTCATCGTTGTCGAGCACGACGAGGACACCATTCGCGAGGCGGATCACGTCATCGATCTCGGCCCCGGCGCGGGCGCGCGCGGTGGCTACCTCGTCGCCCAGGGCACGCTCGCGGAGGTGCTCGCGGTGGAGAATTCCCTGACCGCGCAATATCTCAGCGGGCGCGCGAAAATCCCGGTGCCGAAGCAGCGGCACCGCCCGCAATTCGTCGCGCCGGAGAATCTCAAGGACGAGCACAACCCCGGCTGGCTGACCATCACCGGCGCGCGGGAAAACAACCTTCAGGGCGTGACCGCGTCCTTTCCGCTCGGCTGCCTGACGTGCGTCACCGGCGTGAGCGGCAGCGGCAAATCCACGCTCGTCGATGACATCCTGCGCCGCGCGCTCTTCCGCCATTTCTACCGCTCCAAAGACCGCCCCGGAAAATACGCCGCGCTCCACGGGCTCGAGCAGATCGACAAAGCCATCGTCATCGACCAGACGCCCATCGGGCGCACGCCGCGCTCGAATCCCGTGACCTACACCGGCGCGTTCGCGCCGATCCGCGAGCTGTTCGCCGGCCTGCCCGCGTCGCGCATCCGCGGCTACAATGCGGGACGCTTTTCCTTCAATGTGAAAGGCGGCCGCTGCGAGACCTGCGAGGGCGACGGCGTGAAAAAGATCGAGATGCACTTTCTCGCCGACGTCTATGTCGAGTGCGAAGTCTGCCGCGGCCGGCGCTACAACCGCGAGACGCTGGAAATCACCTACAAGGGCAAGAACGTGGCCGACATCCTCGACCTGACCGTGGACGAGGCGGCGCGCTTTTTCCGCAACGTGACGCAGATCCACGACAAGCTGGTGGCGCTCGAAGACGTGGGGCTGGGCTACGTGCGGCTCGGGCAAAACGGCACCACGCTCAGCGGCGGCGAAGCGCAGCGCATCAAGCTCGCCTCCGAGCTGGCGAAAAAGGCAACGGGCCGCACGGTCTATATCCTGGACGAACCGACGACCGGGCTGCATTTCGCGGACATCCACAAGCTGCTCGAAGTGCTCGCGAAGCTGCGCGATTCCGGCAACACGCTGATCGTCATCGAGCACAATCTCGAAGTCATCAAATGCGCCGACTGGGTGCTCGACCTCGGCCCGGAAGGCGGCGCGGGCGGCGGGCGCATCGTCGCGCAGGGCACGCCGGAGGAGATCGCCGCGGTTGAGCAAAGCCACACCGGGCGGTATTTGCGGAGGATGTTATGAAGCCGTTTCACGCTGTGGAGATTTTGTTTTTGAAACGCAGAGACGCAGAGACGCGGAGGTCGCAGAGCATGGCTGTTCGCAGCCGTCGGCATTTCCTCTGCGTCTCGGCGGCTCTGCGTTTTCTTTTCGTCGTCCAGCTCACGGGTTGCGCCATCGCCGCCGATCCCGCGCTGCTCACCGAGGCGCGGCAGGCGCTGGCCGAAGCGATCCCGGAAGTCGCCGTGCAAAAACTCAAAACGCTGCTCGCGAAACCCGGCGTGCCGCCGGCGGACCGGCGTGCCGCGCAGCTCGAATTGGGCGCGGCGTATCTCGCGGCGGAGAATGATGAGGCTGCGCTCGCCGCGGTGCAGACGCTGGCCGACGCAGGTGATGCCGCCGGGCAGTTGCTGCGGGGGCAGGTCTTTGCGCGGGCGGGCCGCTGGAAGGAGGCGCTCGCGCTTTTCGAGGAGCTGGCCGCGCCGGCCGCCGCGCCCGCCACCGCGCGGCTCGGGCTCGTGGAAAGTCGCGCGGCCCTCGGGCGGACCGCGGAGGCGGTGGCCGGGCTGGAGGTTTTCGTGCGCGAACAGCCGCAGCACCCCGCAGCGGCACTGCGCCTCGCGGCGCTGCTCATCGAGACCGGCGACGCCAAGCGCGCGCGCGCAGCCTGGGTCACGGCGACCGCCCTTTGGCCCGCCGACGCACTGGAGCGGAAATATCTCGAAGGCCGGCTGCTCCTGCTGGAGAGCCGCTTCGCGGAAGCGCTCGCCCTTTTCGACGAACTCCAGCGCACCCCGGAGCGGCTCGCCGAGAGCCTGCTTTTCGGCACGGCGCTCGGCTCGTCCGAGGCCACGCTGCGGCTCCACGGCCCCGACACCGCCGACACCGCCATCGAGAAATTCATCGGGCGCCATCCCGCGAGCCGGTATCTCGACACCGCGTTTCAGCGGCTCGACCAGATCTACACGCAGCAGCCGCATCCCTCCGAGACCGCGCTGAAACAATGGACCAAAGATGGCGTCCCACGCGTGGCGGAGCGCGCGCGTTTCTACACGGCGCGGTTGCGGGTGCGCGCAAAAAATCCCGACGGCGCGCTCAAGGCGTTGAATGGCCTCTTGGAGAATTTTCCGGCCAGCCCGCTGGTGCCCGGAGCGCGTCTGCTGCAGGCCGATCTGCTCTTTGCCAAAGGCGACCTGCCCGCCGCCGTGGTGGCGCTCGAAGACGCCGAGCGGCGCACGGCCGACGACGGGCAGCGCGCCGAGGTCGAGTTGCGCCGGGCGCTCGTCCACTACCGGCAGGGCGAGTGGCTGCTCGCGGCGAATTCCTTTCGCGGCGCCGCCGAACGCTCCGCGCGCCTGCGGCCCCACGCGGCCTATGGCGCCGCGCTCGCCGCGCTCGCCCTCGGGAATCACGAGCGCTTTGCCACCGACTACCAGATGCTCAACGGTGCCGCGCCCGACAGCGCGCTCTGCAGCACGCTGCTCCTCGAGCAGGGTCTCGCCCGCGCCCGCACGGCCGACGCCCGCGCCGCGGAGACGCTCACCACTTTCCTCCACCACTACCCGGAGCACGGGCGCCAGAGCGAGGCGCGGCTGGCGCTCGCGGAGCTGGCTTTTGCCGCCGACGACCGCCCCGGCGCGGCCCGCTATCTCCGCGTGACGAATGAATCCGCGCCCTCGCGCGACACCGCCGAGCGCGCCGCCTACCTCGCCGTTTTTCTCGGCGACGAAACGTCCGCGCAACCCGCCGGCGAGGTCGCCATCCAGCGCGCCACGGCGTTTCTCCGCGACTACCCGCGCTCCACTTTGCTCGCCGAAGTCCGCATGAAACTCGGCCAGCTCCACGTGCGCGCCGGCGATCACGCGGGGGCCGAGACGCAGTTCACGCTGCTCGCCCAGGAGCAGCCCACCGGGCCGTACGCCGAGGCCGCGCTCTTCCTCGCCGGGCAGTCCGCCATGCGCAGCATCAACCCCGGGGCTGTGGACCGGGCGCTCGCCCTTTTCGACGAGGTGGTGAAACGCGACGGCGCGCTCCAGCTCCACGCCCGCCAGCAGCAGGCCATCGTGCAAAGCAAACTCGGTCGCGAGAGCGAAGCCGTGCTGCTCTACGACGCCATCCTCGCCGCCACCCCCGCGCCCGATGCCGAGCTGCGCTCCGCCGCGCTCTGCGGCAAAGGTGACAGCCTGCTCATCCTCGGACGCCAGGACCCGAAGCAACTCGAGGCCGCCGTCGCCGCCTTTGACCAGCTCGCCACCCTGCCCGGTGTCCCGCCCGCGTGGCGCAATCAGGCGCTCTATAAAAAAGGGCGCGGGCTGAACACGCTCACCCGCACCGACGAAGCGCTCGCCGCCTGGTACGACGTGCTCGAAAAAACCACGCCGGAAGGGCGCGACTTTTTCTGGTACTACAAAGCCGGCTTCGACGCCGCCGATGTCTTTCGCACCCAGGGCCAGTGGAAAAGTGCCATCGGCATCTACGAGAAAATGGCCAAACTTCCCGGGCCGCGGGCCGCCGAGGCGCAGGAACGCGCCGCCCGCCTCCGGCTGGAAAAATTCCTGCCCTGAGCGCGGCTGCCGCGCACTACTGCAGCGCCGCCCAGACGCGGTGGACGTCGTCGTTGTCGTCGAGGGCGTGGAGAAACTCGCCGACCTCGGTGCGCTGCTCGTCGGTCAGCTCGGGAAAGTTTTTCGCCACGTAGCCCAGCTCGCTGGTCACCACGGTCCAGCCGTTTTGCGCCAGCCACTGCGAGACGGTGTGCAGGTCCGCGCGCTCGGAGATGAAGCGCGCGCCGGTGACGCCATCCGGGATGTCGTCGTTCTCGGCGTGCGCCAGCGGCTCGACATTTTGCGCGCCCGCCTCGATGGCCGCAGTCTCGATGTCTGTCGTCGCGTTCGGGTGGTGGGCCTCGACCAGCCCCACGTGATCGAAAAGAAACTTGTTCGAGCCCGGAGCGCCGAGCTGGCCCCGCTTGAAAAGCAGCCGCATCTCCGGCGCGGTGCGGTTGTTGTTGTCCGTCATCACCTCCACGATCACCGGCACTTTGTGCGGCGTGTAGCCCTCGAAAACGACGTGATCCATGACCAGCTTCTCGCCGCCGATGCCCGCGCCCTTCTTGATGGCGCGCTCGATGACGTCGCGCGTCACGCTCGCCCGGCGGGCCTTTTCCATCGCGGCGAAAAGGCGCGCGTTCCCGGCGGGCTCGGGGCCGCCGAGTTTGGAGGCGACCATGATTTCTTTGACCATCTTGCCGACCATCAGGCCCTTTTTCAGGCCGGCGACTTCACGTTTAGCTTGGAGCCATTGGCGTCCCATAGAGTTTGGAAATGCGGGGTTGTTGAGAGGTTGAGCGCCTACCTTGCCGCAGCCGCCCCATTTTCCGCAACTCCCCCGTTGGCACCCACGGGTGCGACTACGCGGCCATCTGGTCGGGGACCTCGCGCCCGCGAGCCACAAACCAGCGCATGGCACCGGCGTCGTCGAGGATCGGGGTGATGGCGATCTCCACCCAGTAGGGCTGGCCGTTCTTGTGGTAGTTCAGGATCGTCTCGGTGCAGGGGCGGCTCTCGTGGACGGCGCGGCGCATGCGGTCGGCGGAGCCGTGGTCGGTGTCGCGGCCTTGCAGGATGGGCCCGAGCTTTTTCCCGTGCAGCTCATCGAGCGTGTAGCCGCACATGGCGGTGAAAGCGGGGTTGATCCACTGCACGAGGCCGTCCGGGCCGGTCATCACGAAGCCTTCCTCGCTGGTCTGCTGCGGGTGCGCGTCGAGCCGCGCGAGCAGGCGCCCGCGCAGGCTGGCCGAGGGGCCGGGGGAGCTGGCGGAAAGCGACGAGGTGAGCGCGGCCGCGGCGACTTCCTCCAGCGCGACGACGAGCGCGCGGAGTTCGGTGTGGAATTTCAAGATGAGGTCAAACTGCTCCCGCTCCGGTGCAGAGAGAGCTCCGACCGCGTAAAGAGCGGCTTGTTCCTGAAGCGATTCGTCGAGCATGGCAGTGATGGAAAGCGGAGGTGGCAGCGAGAGGTTCGGGGGCCTTACGCCGGCTGGAACTATTCGGATGCATCGATCCGGAACGTCCTTTTTTGGGGGGCGGGATGATACGCCGCTGATACCGCGACGCAAGCGCTGTTTGGAGATCCCGCGCCTCACGCGAACAGATGGAAAAGCCTCCGCGCGCGTCCTTGGCAGGGCCGGGGTGCTGTGGCAGTTTCCCAGACCCTTGCCCTGCATCCACCTTTCCAAGGTGCGCCACATGGCCAGCGCGAGGAAGCAGACGAGGAGGTGCGCGTGGCGGAAAAGCGTTGCCTCTTCCGGGCGTTGCCATTCTCCGCCGGTGGCGGCCTGGGCTTCTGCCTGCCGAGTGGATAGTGCGCCGCGCGGGCCCGCGAAACTACCCGGCCTTTTTCGCCCCGATGTTTGCCGGCTTGGAGATTTCCAGTCCGCCGGTGAAGGTGGCGCCGTCGTCCATGGCGAGGCGGAAGGTTTTCAGGCTGCCTTGCAGATGGGCCGTTTCCTTCAGGTGGCAGCGCATGGCGACTTTGGCGTCGCCCTCGACGAGGCCCGCGCTGGTCAGATTATCCACGATGATGGATTTGGCGTGAACCTCGGCGTACTCGCCGACGACGAGGGAGTTTCCCTGAATCAGATCGCCGTTAAACTTGCCTTCGAAAATGAGTTCCCCCTGGAACTTCATGGTGCCTGTGACTTCGATGTCCTTGCTGAGTTCGCTGCGTGGGGTGGCCATGATGGATGAGGTGTGCGGTTGTCGGTGGGTGCGGTGGAGGTGCGGTGCGCCGCCGGACCCGGGGCCGGGCGGTCTGGGGCTGGTTTTGGAGCTTAGGGGGTGACGACGGGATCGAGGCCGAACCAAGCGGCGGTGGTCACGTCGGACACGAAAATGGCGAAGCCCTTCTTGGTTTTCAGCGCGGCACCTTGGGCGATCTGGGAGACCTCCGCGGCGGAGATTTCGCCGTTGCCCACGAACTGGCCGGTCGGCAATTGGACAGCCGTGCCATCGTCGCTGCGGACGCCGCGACCAAAGCCGAGCGACTCCATGGCTTCGTTGAGAGTTTGATAGTCTTCGGGAGTGCCGCTGTGGAGTTCGATGCGGGCGATGTAGGCAGGCATAGGGATGGGTTTTGGTGAGTTCTGGTTTTGGGTTGGTAGGAGCCGATTGCGCTGCGCCCTTTCGGGTGCCCGCGTGCGGCGAGGGGCGAGGGGCGAGAGGGTCTGCGAATTTTTCGCGGCTGTCCAGCGCGGCGAAAGAAGAAAAACGCGGGCGGCAGGAGGCGTCCGGTTTTGACCGCCACGGTGAACGGCAGGGGTGATTTCGCGATGGGCTTTGACACTGCGAAAGCCGCTCCCTTTAGTGCCCGCCGCACTCGGGGCGCGGGGCGGGCGTTGACTTTCGTTCGTCGGCGCGCTCCTTTTCGCCCTCCATTTTCACACCTCCCCACGCGTGGCTCAAAACGACGAATACATCCTCGAAATCCTGCTCGAAAATGGGCTCGCGTCCAAAGCGCAGATCGACCGGGCGCGGGCGGAAATGAAGCCGGACATGACCGTGCCGGAGACGCTCATCGCGCACGGTATCGTGACCGAGGAGGACGTGACCAAGGCGCTCGCGTCGCATGCGGCGATGGACTTTGTGGACATCTCCGGCTTCGCCGTCCCGCAGGACATCATCCAGATGGTGCCGCGCGATTTGGCGAAGCGCTTTCGGGTCATCCCGCTGGCGATTTCCGACGCCGGGCTGACCATCGCCACGGCGGATCCGCTGAATTTCGATGCCTTCGATTCGCTGCACCACCTGCTCCAGCGCGATCTGGAATTTGTCTGCTCCACACCCGAGGCGATCACGTTGGCTTTCCGCAAATACTACGGCACCGCGGAGGAGGCGGTGGACGAGCTCGCCGGGCAACTCGGCGACAATATCGAGATCGGCGGCGAAGGGAGCGCGACCGGCGCGGAGGGCGACACGGCGGACGCGCCGATCATCAAGATGGTCTCCATGATGCTCGTGGAGGCGTACAATATGCGGGCGTCGGACATTCATCTCGAGCCGCTGGAGAAGCGCTTCCGGGTGCGCTTCCGCATCGATGGCGTGCTGCACGAAATGCAGAACCCGCCGAAGAAACTCCAGACGGCGATCATCTCGCGGCTGAAGATCATGACCGGCTCAATGTCCATCGCGGAAAAGCGCCTGCCGCAGGACGGGCGCATCCAGGTGAAAATGGGGCGCAAGCAGATCGATCTGCGCGTTTCCACCATCCCCACCAGCCACGGCGAAAGTGTGGTCATGCGGATCCTCGACAAGAGTTCGCTCTCCCTCGGTCTGCCGCAGCTCGGTTTCCTCTCGGACGATCAGGAGATCATCGAGAGCCTGATCAAACTGCCCGACGGCATCCTGCTCGTCACCGGCCCCACCGGCTCGGGGAAAACGACGACGCTCTACGGCTGCCTGCATTACATCAATAAGCCGGACAAGAAACTCATCACCGTGGAAGACCCGGTCGAGTATCAGATGAACGGCATCAACCAGGTGCAGGTGAACGCCGACATCGGCATGACCTTTCCCGCAGCCCTGCGCTCCATGCTCCGGCAGGCGCCGAACGTGATCATGATCGGGGAAATTCGTGACGTGGAGACGGCGAATATCGCCATCAATGCGTCGCTCACCGGACACCTCGTTTTTTCCACCCTGCACACCAATGACGCGCCCTCCGCGGTCGCCCGCCTCGTGGATATCGGCGTGCAGCCTTTTCTCGTCTCCTCCGCCACGCGCGCCATCATCGCCCAGCGGCTGGTCCGCAAACTCTGCCAGAATTGCAAACGCCCCACCGAGATGACCGAGGCTGAAATCTCCGCGCTCGGGCTCGATGCCTCGCAACTCGGGGAGGCCACCGTGATGCGCGGCGCGGGTTGCGACGCCTGCAAGCACCTCGGCTACAAGGGCCGGATGGGCATCTTCGAAATTTTCATAATCGACGACGAAGTGCGCCACATGATCAACGAGAAGGCCTCGACCATCGAACTGCGCAAACGCGCCCGCGAGATGGGCATGCGGACGCTCCGCGAGGATGGCATCCGCAAGGTGCTCGCCGGCATGACCACCGCCGAGGAGGTCATCGGCGTGACCATGTCCGACGCGCACTAACCGCCGTCCCCGCCCATGGCCCTCTTTGATTTTCGGAAAGCCGCCCCGGCATCCGCATCCGCACCCGCATCCGCACCCGCGCCCGCGCCCGATCCCGCCACCCTCGCCCCGGTTCCGCCGATGGAGGATCTCCTGCGGCTGGTCCTCGAGGAAGGCGCATCCGACCTGCACCTCTCCGTCGGCACCTCCCCGGTCCTGCGGCGCCAGGGCCGACTGGTCAAGCTCACCACCCGCCCGCTCACGCCCGAGGATACCGAGACGCTCGCCCGCGCCATCACCAGCGACGCGAATTTCGCGCGGGTCAACGAGCAGGGCAGCGTGGATTTCGGCTTTTCGTACAAAGGGCAGGATCGTTTCCGCGTCAGCGTCTATCGCCAGCAGGGCAGCATCGCCCTCGCGCTGCGCATCATCCCGAAGCGCATGATGTCCCTCGAGGAAATCGGCCTGCCACCCGCCGTCCGTTCGCTCCTCGAAACGCCACGCGGTCTGATCCTCGTCACCGGCCCCACCGGCTCGGGGAAAACGACCACGCTGGCCTCGATGCTCGACACCATCAACGCCACGCGCGACAGCCACATCATGACGATCGAGGACCCCATCGAATACGTCCACCAGCACAAGCTCGGCATCGTCAACCAGCGCGAAGTCGGCGTGGACGTGCCCAGTTTTCCCGACGGCCTCCGCCGCGCCCTGCGTCAGGATCCGGACGTGATCCTCGTGGGGGAAATGCGCGACCTCGAAACGATGGAGACTGCCATCACCGCCGCCGAAACCGGCCACCTCGTCTTTTCCACCCTCCACACCACCGGCGCCGCGCGCACCGTGGACCGCATCGTCGATGCCTTCCCCAGCACCCAGCAGGAGCAGGTCCGGGTGCAGCTCGCCGCCAATCTCAAGGCCGTCCTTTCGCAAATCCTCCTGCCGCGCATCGACGGCCCCGGGCGCGTCGCGGCCTTTGAGCTGATGATCAATACGCCATCCGTCTCCGCCCTCATCCGCGACAACAAAACTTTCCGCATCTCCAACGACATCCTCACCGGCTCGAAGTACGGCATGGTTTCCCTCGAAGCCTCCCTCGTGGAGCACTACCTGAACGGCTCCATCGCCTACGAGCAGGTGCTGACCAAAGCGCAGGACCCGCAGGCCGCCGTGCAGCTCATCGCGGATCGCAAGCCGCCCAAGCGTTGATCCCGCGAGGCGGGGGCGGCCCAGGCTTGGGGGCGGGATTTTAGGAGAAACCGCTTGTTGCGCACCCCGTATTGACTATGTAATCGGCACCGTCTGGCTCCGCCGAACCGCAACAAAATTATGAACGCAAGCTCCCGGATAATCTTAGCCGGTACTGTCGCCGCCCTCGTCACTGTTTCATCGGCGCAGGGATTTACTGAACGCTGGCTGGGCACCAGTGACGCGAGTTGGGGCAATGCTGATAATTGGAACATCAGCTACACTCCGGGAGCGGGGATCGTCGCATCTTTTGATGGGCTGGGCGGTCTGGTGGATGTCATTGACCTGGAAGCGGGCGGATTGTCGATTGGCGATGTCGTTTTTGATACTGCCAGCGCCGTGGCCTATACCATCGGTGGCGGGGCGGTCGGCAGCCAGACGCTCAGGCTCGACATCACGGGAGACCCCGATCCGGCCGGCACGATCACGGTGAACGCCGGGGTCACCCAGAACCAGTTGTTCAATGCCAACGTCGTGCTCAACAGTGTGCTCAAGGGCAGCGGCGGGTACACCGATGCGTTTACCTTTGATAACAACGCGGCGGGGACCACGCTGAAGTTTGCGGGTGGCATTACCAGCGGGGGCAATGCGGGCCCGGTCACGCTGACCGTGGGCGGGACGAGCACGACCGAGATCAGCGGCAACCTGACGGATGGCGTCGGGCCGGTGGCCCTGACCAAGACAGGCGGCGGCACGCTGATTTTCAGCGGGACCAGTTCCTATTCGGGTGCCACGACGATTTCCGCTGGGACGTTACAGGTGAACAACTCGCTGACCGCGGGCAGTCCGATCGCGGTGGCGGCGGGTGCCATTCTGTCGAACGCCGGCACGATCAATGGCAGCCTCTCGCTGGCGGGCACGCTGTCCGGCGCGGGCACGGTCAACGGCAACGTCACGGTGGCCAGTACGGGGGTTATCAATGCGGGCACGATCACTGGCAGCGTCTCGCTGACGGGCACGCTGTCCGGCGGGGGCACGGTCAATGGCCCTGTCGCGGTGACCGGCGGCACCATCAATCTCGCCGGCGGAACGCTCGCCGGGACAGTGGGCTTCGCGACAGGAAGCTGGAATGGGGCTGGGAGCGTGACGGGCGTGGCCACCTCCAGCAGCGGGACTTTGACGATCGGCAACGGGGCCAACCTGACGGCCAACGCCGGTCTGAACGTCACTGGAGGCAGCATCAGCGCCGGCAGCGCCACCGCCACGCTGACCGGGAATCTCAACTACACCAGCAGCACCGGCAGCACCTTTGCCGGGGTCATTGCTGGCGGCGGGAGAACCGTCACGATGAACAACTCGGCCGCCACCCTGACCCTCAGCGGCGCGAACACTTACACGGGTGCGACGATAATCAATGCCGGCACGCTGACGGTCACCGGCAGCCTCAGTGGCACCACCGGCACCCCGCTGACCTTCGGCGGCACGGGCACCTTCAACCACAACAAATCCGCGGGCGGAACCCAGGGGATGGGTCTCCTGACGGTCAACGCCGGCGATGCCACCGTGCAATCCACCTACGGCAGCAGCGGCAACCTGAGCCTCACTTTCTCCGATGTGGCAGCCCGCTCGGCTGGCGCCGCGGTCAACTTCCTCACCACCGGCGGAGCGAACGGCACGACCAACAAGATTGTTCTGACGAATCTTGGCGGCTCAGCCACACCCACGGGCGGGCTGCTGGATCGAGGCATCTTCTTTGGCGGCTCGAACTATGCCGCCTACGACGTCGGCGGCTTTCTGCGCGCCCTGAGCTACGGCACGGATACGAACGCCCCGGCGGCCATTGCTGGTGCGGCGACTCTGGGGAGCGTTGACGACACCAAGAGCGTCTCGATCTCGGGAGCCATCACCGCGCAGACCACGGCAGCGGTCAACACACTGAAGCTCGGGAGCAGCAACTTTACGATGACTGTCGGCAATGTTCTCAGTGTGAACGGGCTGTTATCGAACGGCGGGGTCTTCAGCGACGGCATCCTGGAACCCACGGCCGCCGGAGGTGAGATGGTGATTCGAACCGATTCCGGCACGTTGACGCTGAATTCCGTGATCAGAAACTTCAACGCGGGCGGCTCGCCCACAGCGGTCACCAAATCGGGAGCCGGCACGCTGATCCTCACGGGGGCGAGCATTCATACCGGAGTTACTGCCATCGCGGGCGGCACGCTCCAATTCGGCAATGGGAACAACGGGTTCGACGTCTCGATTTCCAACAGCAGCAACATCGTCAATAACGCCGCGTTGGTCTTCAATCTCTTCAGCCCCACGGCACCTGCCTACTCGCGCGTAATCAGCGGCACGGGAACCGTGACGAAGCAGGGTGCCGGCACGCTGACACTCAGTAACTCGCAGACCTACACCGGACTGACCACAATCAGCGCCGGCGTGTTGAAACTGGGGGCATCGAACGTTCTGCCCACAGCCGCAGCCGTGGCCACGGCCAACGTCGCCGGAGCCTTGCTCAACCTGAATGGCTTCAACCAGACCATCGCCACGATCACCGGCGGCGGGACCACGGGCGGCGGCGTGACTCTGGGCGGCGGGATACTGACTGTCGGCGATGCCACGAGTTTCACCTTTACCGGCGACATCAGCGGTGGCGGCGGACTCACGAAACAGGGTAGTGGCGTCATGACATTGGCCGGCAACAACGCCTACACGGGGCCGACCCTGATCACCGCCGGTACCCTGCGTCAGGTAAGCCCTGGCAGCCTTTCCGGCTCGTCTCCGGTGACTCTCAGTGCGGCGACGACCTTTGAAAATAGCGGCACCAGCACCATCGGACCACTCAACGGGCCGGTCGGCAGCATCGTTAGCCTGACGGGCGGCACCCTGACGGTGAACACGGCCGTGGCCGCGCAGTTCGACGGTAATATCTCGGGGAGCGGGGCGTTCACAAAGGCCGGCGTCGGCACGCTGACCCTCAACGGTGCCCTCACCCACACCGGTAGCACGTCGCTCGGTACCGGCACCCTCCAGATCAATGGCACGCTCGGAACCGCAGCCTCCACCACCAGTATCCCCGCCGGAGCCATCTTGGGTGTGGGTGCAAGTGGCAGCGTCGCACGCAGCGTAACCGTCTCCGGCGGCACCGTGAATCTGGAAGGAACCATGGCGACGGGCAGCACGCTGACCCTCACGACCGGCACCGTCAATTCGATCGGAGTAGTTGCGAAGGCAGCCACCGTCAATCTGGCCGCCCAAGGCGTCACACCCGTGCTCAATGCTCCTGCGGGCCAGGAGTTGACCATCACCACCAGGCTTTCCCACAATAACGGCGGCACTGGCATCAATGCCGGCACGGTCCCCTTCAAGGTGGGAGGCAGCAACGTCGTCAACGCCATCAGCAACCTCATCCTGCAGGGGGACACGACGACCTTCACCACCGCGATCAACTTGCCCTCGACCACCCTGACGGTAACGGCCGGAAGCACGCTCAAGGCAAACAGCGCCAGCGCCGGCGCCCTTGGTAACCTGGTGCTCACGACGGGCACGTTGAGCTTCGAGACGGCCACGTCCATGAGCTTCGACAACATCACCGCCACGGGCGATTCGGGAATCGGAGCAGGCATCCCCATCTTGCTCCGCGCCGGCACGGTCAACGTCGCGCTAGGAACAACCCTGACCGTATCCCCCAACGTAACCGGCGCGACCAGCGGCCTGACCAAGACGGGATCCGGCACGCTCATCCTCGAAAGCAGCACCAGCACCTATTCGACACAGACGACGATCGCGGATGGCACCGTGGTCGCGAGCAAGATCAGCGGAGGGGCGAGCAGCCTCGGTAACGCCACCACCGCCGTGACCCTCGGTGACGCCACCCACAAGGGCATCCTCTCCTATAACGGCAACTCCGCCACTTACGCCCGTGGGTTCGCCGTCATGGCGGGAGGAGGCGAGGTCAATAACACCACCGCCGGCCAGAACTTGGGTTTGGCCAATGGCGCAATCACCGGAAC
>CAIQUL010000007.1 GCA_903874975.1 uncultured Chthoniobacter sp.
CCGCATTCCACATTCATTTGAGATACCGAAACTCCGCACACGCAAACAGCGCCTGGCAGAAGGTCGCCCACGCCGTTTCCGCGGACGCGGCGGGCGCGGGGCTGGCGGCGGAATCGCTGCGCGGGGTGAAGGCGGTGAGATACTGCTCGCTGCGCGCGGCTTCGGCGGGCGTGGGCGGGCGGGAGAGCGTGAGCATGTGGGCCATGATGATGCGCTGCCCGTGGTCGTATTGCGTCATCGCGAGCAGCCGCTTCGCCAGCGCGCGCGACTGCGCGGTAACGAACGGGCTGTTCATCATGAAGAGCGCCTGCGACGGGACGTTCGTGGTTTCGCGCCCGGCGACGACGAGCGAGGGCTCGGCGAAGTCGAAGACTGCGAGCACGTCGGGCACGTAGTCGCGGACGATGGGCAGATAGACGCTGCGGTAGCGCGCCTCGACGTTGAACTGCGACGGCGCGATGCCGCGCCCGATGTAGCCGTCGCCGACGTGCGCGACCACCGAGGCATACGGCGGCGTGCGTTCGAGCTGGCCGCTGGCGGCGAGGATGCCGTCGCGGATGGCCTCGGCATCGAGCCGGCGCGGGGTCATGCGCCAGACGAGGATGTTGTCGGGATCGGCCTCGTAGTTTTTCGGATCGCTGGTGCTGGCGAGCTGGTAGGTGCGGCTGAGGACGATGGATCGCACGAGCGCTTTCACCGACCAGCCGTCGCGCATGAACTGCGTGGCGAGCAGATCGAGCAGCGCGGGGTGCGTGGGCTTCTCGCCGGTCGAGCCGAAGTTGTCCGGCGTGCGCACGAGGCCTTCGCCGAAAAGATTCAGCCACACGCGGTTCACCATGACGCGCGCGGTGAGCGGGTTCGACTTGCTGGCGAGCCAGTCCGCCAGCTCGCGCCGGCCGCTTTGCGAAGCGCTGATCGCGGGTGGCGATCCGGGCGTGAGGACGGTGAGAAAACCGCGCGGCACGAGCGGCCCGGGGTCGTCGATCTCGCCGCGGATGTAGAGCGGCGAATTGCCGGGGCGTCCGTCCGTCACGCCCATCGCGAGCGCGGTGCCGATCGCGGCGGTGGGCGGCGGAGTCGTGAGGGTGCCTTTGGCATTGAGTTTCTCCACGAGCTGCGCTTTTTGCGCGGCGGTCATGGCGGCGAAGCGCGCGGCGCGTTCGGGCGATTTCGCGGCGAGATCGGCGAGTTGTTTTTCCGGCGAAAGCGCGGGCGGCCTGGCGGGCGCAGCCGCAGCCGCAGCGGGCGCGGCGGAGCTTTTGCTGAGCGGCAGCAGCGGCGTGCCGTTCTTGTATTTCTTGGCGTTGCCGGCGTCCGGATTGCTCGTGCCGAAGAAGGTCCGCGAGCTGCGGAAGATTCCGGCGAGCGCGTAGTAGTCGGTGGTCGGGATGGGATCGAATTTGTGATCGTGGCAGCGCGCGCACGCGGCGGTCAGGCCGAGCACCGCGCGCGAGGTCACGTCGATCTGCTCGTCCACAAGGTCCATCTGAAACTGCACGCGGTTCTTTTCGTTCAGCCCCTTTGGCCCGAGCGCGAGAAAGCCCGTGGCGATGAGGTGTTCGTTGCGCTCCGCCGGATCCTTGGCCGGCAGCAGATCGCCGGCAATCTGCTCGCGGATGAACTGGTCGTACGGCTTGTCCGCATTGAACGCCGCGATGACGTAATCGCGATACCGCCACGCCTCCGGGAAGGTGAAGTTGCGCTCCTTGCCGGTGGATTCCGCGTAGCGCGCCACGTCGAGCCAGTGGCGTCCCCAGCGCTCGCCGAACTGCGGCGACGCGAGCAGCCGGTCCACCACTTTCGCAAACGCCTCCGGCGACGGGTCGCGGAAAAACACGTCCAGTTCCTCCGGCGTCGGCGGCAGCCCCACGAGGTCGAAAGACACGCGTCGGATGAGATTGCG
This sequence comes from uncultured Chthoniobacter sp., assembly GCA_903874975.1. Lineage (GTDB taxonomy): Bacteria > Verrucomicrobiota > Verrucomicrobiia > Chthoniobacterales > Chthoniobacteraceae > Chthoniobacter. Next base: position 1,904 of record CAIQUL010000007.1, read on the forward strand.
CCGGTCCGCGTCGGGCACGGGTTTCAGCCCCTTCGCCTCCAGCCCCGCGAGGATGAAGCGGTCGAGGTCCGTGCGCGCCCACGCGCGGTCGGCGACCAGCGGCGCGGCCGGCATCACCGGCACCTTGTAGGCCCAAAACTCACGCGCCTTGTTGAAATCAATTTCCTTTTTCGCCACCGGCGCCGCCGCCGCGCCCGCGCGCGGATCGGGCGCGCCCATTTTCACCCACGCCTCAAAGTCTGCGATGACCTTGGCCGGCAACTTGCCGCCGCTTTTCTCGGGCGGCATCGCGGTGTCTTTGTCCGCCGAGTGCAGCGCCTGGATGAGCAGGCTCTCGCCGGGGTTGCCGGGCACGATGGCCGGGCCGGTGTCGCCTCCCTTGCGCAGCCCGTCGCGCGTGTCGAGCAGCAGCCCGCCGCGCACCTTGTCCGCGTCCGCGGAGTGGCACTTGTAGCACTTCGTCGCGAGCACGGGCCGGATGTTCTTTTCAAAAAACGCCGTCTGCGCCGCATCGGGTTTGGGGTCAGCCGTGACCGCGCCAAACGCCGGGATCGGAGCGACGCTGAGCGCGGCGAGGAAGAGTCGAGCGGTGGAAAAACTCATGTCGGCCATGGAACAACACGAAAGGAGCGCATTGGGACGCGGCGCGCGAGGAATTGTCCCGCGCCGCGCCGGCACTTTCCCGCTCGCCCCGGCCCCGCTCCGTGCGCCACCGTCGCGCTTTTCCACGCCTATGAAACTCCGCCCGCTCCTCCTCGCCCTCACCGCCGCTGTCGGCCTCGCCTCGCTCGCTCGCGCGACGGATTACGAGGCGCGCACCTTTACCGACGCCGATGGCGGCACGCTCGGCTACCGGCTGCTCCCGCCGAAAGTCGTCGAGCCCGGAAAGAAGTATCCGCTCGTCCTTTTCCTCCACGGCTCGGGCGAGCGCGGCACGGACAACGCCATCCAAGTGAAGTATGCCGTGGCCTTTTTCCTGAAACCCGAAGTCCGCGAGAAATTTCCGTGCTACGTCTTGGCGCCGCAGTGCCCACCGGAGAAGACGTGGAGCGAAATCAAATCTTGGAGCGGTCCGAATGCCTTCTCCGCGGAGCCCACTGCGCCGACGAAGCGCGTGCTCGGCACGCTCGACGCGCTCCTCAAGGAACTCCCCGTGGACCCCGACCGGCTCTACGTCACCGGCCTTTCGATGGGCGGCTATGGCACATGGGATTTGCTCGCGCGCACGCCGGAGCGCTGGGCCGCCGCGGCTCCGATCTGCGGGGGAGGGGATGCGGCGAAAATCGTGGCCGCCAAAGACGTGCCGATCTGGGCCTTTCACGGCGCTCTCGACCCCATCGTCCCGGTCGCCCGGACCCGCGAAATGATCGTCGCCCTGCGCGGCGCGGGCGGCCGGCCCATGTCTAGCGAATACCCTTACGTAAAACACGACTCCTGGTCGCCGGCTTACGGCGAACCCGAGTTGCTCCCGTGGTTGTTCGCCCAGCGCCGCGGCCAACCGGCAGTTCCTTTCGCCACCGTCGCCGGCCCGCTCGCGCAGCCGCCTTCCAGCCTCTGCCCCGGCGATGGCCCCATGCAGTCCGGTCTGTGGTTCCGCGCCGCGTGGAAAAAGCAGCGGGAGCAGTGGGCAAAGGACAAGGACACCGATCAGGGGGCCGTCGTCTTTTTTGGCGACTCCATCACGCACGGCTGGAAAACACTCGCGCAGGACTTTCCGCGACTGAAAACCGCAAACCGCGGCATCAGCGGCGACACCACCCGCGGCCTCCGCGCCCGCCTCCAGGGCGACGTGCTCGACCTGCGCCCGCGCGCCGTCGCCATCCTCATCGGCACCAATGATCTCGACCAGGGCGCCGTGCCGGAACTCGTCGCGCTGAACCTCCGCGCCCTCGTCGCCGATCTCCACAAGGCGCAGCCCGACCTCCCCGTCATCATTAGCAAAGTGATGCCTCGCGGCGCGCTCCCCGGCTTTTTCCCCGAAAAAATCAAAGCCCTCAACACGCTGATTGACGAAGATTTCAAGGACCACGCCAAGGTCACCCTCTGCGACACCTGGACGCTCTTCGACGCTGGCAACGGCCAATGCCGCCGCGAGGAATTCCCCGACATGCTCCACCCGAACGCCGCCGGCTATGCCAAATGGACCGCGGCCCTGCGGCCGATCCTGGAGAAACTCGGCCTCGCCGAAACCGCCAAGTAAACGGGAGGCGGTCGAAAAACGATGGTTACCCGGTCTTCTCCTTCTTCTTCCATGAATGGGAAAGAAGAAGGAGATGAAGAAGGTGCCGTAAGGGGTATTTCAACAGCCTCGGCCTACTCCTCCCCCGCGACGATGCGGGAGTTGATTTCGCGAACGAGTTCGCGGATGCGCTTTACGTCGGCGGGCTCGATGGCGGTATCCACAGGTTTGGTGGTGAGGCGCTGGATCTCCCGCAGGTTTTTTTCGAGCACGGAGCCGAGTTTGGTCTTTTTGAAATTCGGGTTCAGCGTGCCCACGCGGTCGAGGAAGTAGTTCATCAACTCGGGCTGAATGAGCCGGTTGGCGCGGGTCGGCGTGTAGGTTTCGTGAACGATGCTGGTGGTGATCTCCAGCCCGCGGAGCCAGCCGCCCAACGCCACGAGATGGGCCATTTCCTCGTCTTTCAGACCGAGCAGCGCGGCCTCGACCTCGGCCTGGCAGCGAACGAGTTCCTTGCGGACGTCATCCCATTCCTTGCGCGCGGCTTTTTCGATGATGCTGCGGCTGTGTTTGGTGACGTGGTCGCCGACCCCGAGTCCTTTGGCGAGGCGCAGCAGGACGCGACCGATGGGTTCGATGCGGGATTGCTTTTCGGCGGAGACGGTGAGGAAGCCGTCGGCAATGACGGCGCCGGTGCTGAGGGCCAGGCGGGCGCGGTCCTGCGGGGTGGAGTCGGGCAGATCGCGCCAGACTTTTTCAAACGGGATGGGTTTGAGGGCGTTCAGCTCTTGGAAGACGAGCTGGATGGAGGGCGCGGTGTAGCCATTGACGCCGAGTTCCTCGCGGATGTCCGCGAGGTCGTCGGGCGAGAGTTTTTCGGCCCCGGCGGCGGCGCTGACGAAGATCCAGATGACTGTGGCGCTGCAGAGCGCGGCAATATTCATGGGCTTGACTGTGGCGCGAAAGCGCGCGGGAGGGAGTACGTATTTTTTGGGTCGGGGGAATGCGCCGGCTGGGCGGGGCTGATCGAACACGGACACGACATCAACAGCGGTTCCGGTTGCCGCTCACCGGGGAGGGGAGGGGAGGGATGCGGTGCTCAGGATTCAGACCTGCGCGCGGGCGAAATGGCGCACGCACGGGTTGACGAATGACGTGGAAGCGTTCGCGCGCGGTGAGGGAAGGGGAGCGCCCGCGCCTGCAGTTTCCGGCGCCCTCGCCGGAAACCGTGCTGGCGCATGCCTCGCGCTCGCCGCTCTCTGCGGAGCGCGGTGCTGCTGCGGGAGCGGGATCACGGTCTTCGGCGAGGGGCCGACGACAACCCGCGAGGGCGCGGACGCTCCTCTGGAACTTCGGGAAGCCTGAGAAGAAATATTTCGGGATACTTTTTTCTTGCAAGTCTCTCTCTTCTCCCCCAACTGTCGCCTCTGGCAAACCAGTTCCCCCGCCACCCCCATGAAACTCCCCCTCTACATTCCGCTCGTTCGCTGCATCGCGTACCGGGCCTGCGCTTAAAACTTCCCCATCCCAACCCACCAACATCATCCGTCCGCCACCCAGGAAAACTCCGCCCATGAAAACTCCGGCCTCCGACAGCAACTCCCTCCTTCTCGCCATACGAAACACAAACTCCAAGCCCATGAAAACAAACACGACCTCCCGCACCCGCACCTCCGCCCGCGTCCTCGCGGGATCCATCGCCGCACTGCTCGCTGCGCAGTCCGCGTTCGCGCAGAATACGGGGAACAACTACACCGGGGCACCCACAGGCAGTCTGCTCGTGACGGGCAACTGGAGCCTCGGCGCGTCGCCCTTGGTGACCAATGACGCGGTCTTCCCGCTCGGAGCGGGAGGCGGCATCCGCACCCTGTCGGCAGGCGATCTGACGGTGGGATCCTTCAACGTCGTGGCGAACAGCAACACTTTCTCAATCCGCAATGATACCTCCACCTCCACCAACAGCAACCTGACCCTCGGCGGCGTGGGCAACCTCGGCAACTCGGTCGGCGGCGCGGGGGACCTTCTCTACGCGGCCTCGGGCAGCACTTTCAATATCATCGGGGCCAACGGCGGCGGCGGCTCTGGCCTGCTCAATCTCATCCTCGGCCAGAGCGGCAATTTCAACATCGCTGGGACCGCAGCTTCGACCATCTCCACTGTGATTTCCGATGGCGGCAGCGGCTACGCCCTGACCAAGGCCGGCACCGGCACGCTGACCTTCAACGGCACGGCGGCCCACACCTTTACCGGTGGACTGGCCGTCAGGGGCGGCACGCTCGCTCTGGACTTCGCCAACCTCGTCACGCCCATGGATTTGATCGCCAGCGGCAACGCCCTCACGTTTGGCAGCGGCGGCGCGATGACGCTCAAGGCTAAGACCGGTGTCGTTACCACGGACCAGACCTTCAATGGTGTGACCGTCAATGCGGGGGGCGGCAGCCTGCTGGTGGACACGCTCTCTGCCGGAGGAACCACCAACGTGAACCTCGGCAGCCTCGGGACACTCAGTTCGTGGGTCAAAGGGAGCAGCCTTGTCCTTGGCAAGGCCAGCACCAATCCTACCGGCGCGCTGGCCATCACCACCACCACCCTTCCCACCAACAGCGCGACCGACGGCTCGGGCATCTATGGCGGGCGCATCGTTCTTGCCAGCGGCGTGGCCAATACGGGCTACGACTGGGCCACGACGACGACCCTTTCGTCCCCCTACACCCTCTCGGCATTCAACGGCTACACCGCCATGACCGCCCCCCTCGCCACGGATACGGCCAATGTCTCGACCGGCTCTCTGACGCTCTCCGGCGCCCACACGCACAACAGCTTGAAGATCACCACCGGTGCGACGTTGGCGCTGGGCGCAAATCTGCTGACGCTCACCAGCGGCGGCTTGCTCTCCACAGGCACGGTTGAATCCACCATTTCCGGAACCGCCGGCGCGACACGACTCACCGCCGGCTCCGGCAGCGGCTATGACCTTGTCGTCCACCAGTACAACTCCGGTGGCCTGACGATCTCGGCCCAGATCGGCGACAACGGCGGCAACGCCGTGAGTCTCACCAAGGCCGGCACTGGCAACGTCCAACTCTCCGGCAACAACACCTTCACCGGCGGCGTCAACTGGAACGCCGGCAAGCTCCTGCTCGGCCACGACACCGCGCTGGGCGCGGGGGGCACGTTCACCATCAACGGCGGCTCGATCGGTGCCACCGCCAACCGAATCATTGCCAACCCCGTCTCGATCAACGGCGACTTCACCTACACGAAACAATCAAGCTCCGCGAACCTGCTCTTCACTGGAGCCGTTGACCTCGGTTCCGCGCCCGGGGGAGCGCGCACGATCAATATTTCCGGGGCGAACAGCGATCAGCACTATTCATTTACAATCCGCGGCGTTATTTCCAATGGCCCGGCCGGGGGCGGAAACGCCCTGATCAAGGCCGGCAACGGCCACCTGTTTCTGACGGGTCACAACACCTACACCGGCGGCACTACCGTCACCGGCGGCGATGAGTGGAGCGCCTTGTACATCGGCCACAACAACGCCTTGGGAGCCGGCACCCTGAGCCTCAACGGCGGCGCGATCATGGCCTACGGCGAGGCGCCAAGAACGATCACCAACAACGTCCTCTGGGGCGGTAGCTTCAATTTCGGCGGCACCAACGTCACTTTCCAGGACCTCACCATCACCGGAACGACCAACACGGGAACCATTGCGCGCACCGTCACAATTGCGAGCAACGCCAAGACGACTTTGGGCGCAGTGACCTATGCGGGCGACCATACATTCTCTTTCAGTAACGCCACCGCCAAAAGCCTCGAGATGACCGGCGACGTCACGCTCACCGGTGGTAACCGCACTTTTACGGTCAGCAGCGCCGCGACCCTTGGGAACGCCTTGGTCATTAGCGGTGGGGTCAAGGAGGATGTCGCTGGCCGCGGCCTGACCAAGCTTGGCAGCGGTGTCCTGGTCCTTTCCGGCAACAGCAACTACAGCGGCACGACGACGATCACCACCGGACCCCTGCGCGCAACCAGCGGCACGGGATTGCCGATCACCAGCCACATATCACTCGGCGGAGGCGTAATGGAACTGACCGGAGACCTCACCGCCCGCACGCTGACTACCACTGCGGGAACCAACACCTTGCAATGGGGCACCGGCGGCTTTGCGGCCTTCGGCGGCACGCGCAACGTCAATTTCTCCAGCGGTGCAGCGCTCACCTGGGGAACTACGAACGGATTCGTCAGCGGCAACATGATACTCAGTTCGACCACGGCCGACGCGAATCTCGACTTCCAGAATCCGATCGATCTCAACAACGCCACACGGACCGTGCAGGTGGACGACAACACCACCACATCAGGGGACTTCGCGACGCTCTCCGGCGTCATCTCCAGTGCCACGCCCGCCAGCGGTGCTCTGACGAAAACCGGCACGAGCACGCTGGTGCTCTCCGGCACCAACACCTACGCGGGCGCCACCACCATCACCACCGGTGCCCTGCGGGCGAACAGCGACGCTGGTCTCCCGGGCGCGGGCAGCGCGAACGGCGGCAGTTTCCTGAGACTGGACGGCGGCGTTCTGGAGGGTGCCGGCGCGACTAGCTTTACACGCGACAACAGCACCACCGCGGGCGGCGGGAACTTCAACTGGGTGAGCGCCAACGGCGGCGGCTTCTCGGCCAATGGCGGCAAGCTGACCGTGACGATCAATAATAACGCCGCCACCACGCAGTCATTTGGTGCCGCGGCGGCTAACGACACCGTCTTTGGTACTTTGAAGTTCGGCTCCACCACCGCGAACGCCGAGACGGAGTTCCAAAACAATATCAACCTCAACGATGCCGTGCGGACCGTGCAGGTGGACGACAACGCCTACAACGGAGGGGACTACGCGACGATCTCCGGCGCCATCTCCAGCACCACACCAGCCAACGGAGCTTTGACCAAGACCGGCACGGGCACGCTCGCGCTCTCCGGCACCAACACCTACGCGGGTAACACCACCATCAGCGCCGGTGCTCTGCGGGCAGCGGAAGGCACCGGCCTGCCGAGCGGCAGCTACCTGAGACTGGACGGCGGCGTTCTCGAGGGCAGCGGCGTGACCACTTTCACACGCGTCAACAGCACCACCGTGGCGGGCACGAATTTCAACTGGGCGACCACCAACGGCGGTGGCTTCTCGGCCAATGGCGGCAAGATGACCGTGAACATTGGCGGTGCCGCCACCACGCAGACCTGGGGTGCAGCGGCGGGCAACGACACCATCTTTGGCACTTTGAAGTTCGGTTCCGCGACCGCGAACGCCGAGACGGATTTCACGAACCCCATCAACCTCAACAATGGCGCGCGGACCTTTTCGGTGGAAGACAACCCCCACAGCACAGCCGACTTCGCGAGGATCTCAGCCCTCATCAACAGCTCTCCAGCAGGCGGGGGAATCACCAAGAGCGGCACGGGCCTGCTGGTTATCGACAACGCCTCCTACACCGGCGCGACGACGATCAACGGGGGCGTGCTGCGGATGTCCCTCGCAAACCTTGCTGGTGCTGGCCTTCTTACAATCAGTGGGGGGGGTATCCTCGAAACCAGCGGTGTTTTCACCCGCCAGCTGACGTCCGCAGCCGGGGCAACCAATCTCAACCTCGCTGGCAATGGCGGGTTCTCCGCCTTTGGCGGAACTCTGGAGATCAATCTGCGCGGTCAGGTCACCCCCGTCTTAGTCCCTTGGAACGACAATTTTGGAGGTGGTGGTCAGAGAACTGCGGATAGCGTTAACGGCAATGACTGCAGGCGTATGTATTCGAACAACGCGGTAATGGTTCTCAACTCGATCTACTCCGACAGCATGGTGAACTGGAGAAACCCTCTGGCGCTCGGCTGGAATTCAGGTCTTACGGCCGACACTGCCGGCGTCCGCTACTCGGCCGGCAAGATTCGCGACATCCAGGTGAACGACAACCCGCTGCTCAACACCGATTTTGCCCGGCTCTCCGGCGAGATCAGCGACGGCGCTGCCCCCGCTTCCAACAATGGCATCCGCAAGTCGGGCACCGGACTGCTGGAACTGACCGCCGCCAACTCCTACACCGGCGCGACATTCATTGACGCGGGCACGCTCGTGGCCGTCCATGCCACCGCACTCGGCACCGCCGCCTCGGGGACGATCGTGGCGAACGGCGCGACCCTCGAGGTGCGGGCCGACATTGGCACTGAAGCGATCACCGTCGGCGGCACCGGAGTCGGCGGCCTTAATGTGGTGCCTGGGGCACTGATTGTCGGCAACACCTTTGCCGGCACGGTCGGCGGCCCGGTCACGCTCACGGGCAATACCAGCATCGGCGCCGGCTTTGGCCCCGCAGGCACCACGGCCACGCTGGACATCAACGGCATCGTCGCGGCGGGCGCAAACACCCTGACCACCTTGGGCACCGGCGTGACCACCTTCGGGGCGGCCAGCACCCTGACCAGCGTGGCCAGCCTGGCGGTGGCGGACGGAACCACGAACGTGAACAGCCCCCTCGGCACCGCCGGCAACGCCGTGGTCACCGTCAGCGACACCGCGGTTGGCGTGGCCACCAAGCTGCGCTTTGGTAGCGTGAGCCAGACGCTCAGCTCGCTGACCATCGGCGCCGGCGCGACGGTCATCTTCACCAGCGGCGCAGCCAGCGGCTCGCTGACGGGCGACGACGGCGGCAGCAAAGCCGCGGGCTTCGGAAGCCCCGCCTCCAGCTTCGGCGGCGGAGCCACCGTGCCCGAGCCCGGCACCCTCGGCCTCCTGCTCGTCGGCGCCCTCGGCATGCTGAACCGCCGCCGCCGTCAGGCGTGAGGCACGGGAAAGTAGCTTGGACTTTAGTCCAACTGCCCCGTGTGCCCCCGTAGCGCAGGCGTCCCGCTGGCCCCAGCGGCCAGCGCGCGGACGCGCGCGAAACTGGCAGGCGCGTCCCGCCGCCGCACGTGAGGCAGGCGGGACGCACCGCGATACGGCAAGCCAGAGGCTCGCGCTACAAATGCGGGCGCGGAACGATCGGTTCCCCGGCATTCGCCGTTCGCGATGCGCGATGCGCGCGCGGTTCATCGCATCGCCATTTCCAGGCGAAAAGCACTCCGGCGCTACTCCTGCACGACTGCCTTCTTCCCGCGCGGCCAGCCGCGCAATTCCTTCTTCGCGGCTTCGATATTCTCGGCGGGCAGGTTGCAGAAGGCCACGCCCATGAGGTGACCGAGCAGGAAGTGGCGGACGAGAAACTTCTTGTTCTTCCGGTCGCCCTCGATTTCGAGGCGGGTGGCGGGTTTCGAGAAGTCGCCGACGAAGTCGAAATGCAGGTCGAAGACGGTGCTGCTGTAGTGCGGGAGGTAGTCGAATTTGACGCGCTTTTTCCCGCTCATGTTGGCGCCGGCCACGTGCCCCTGCTCGACGGCGCAGGGCCAGTGCTCGACACGGCGGACGCCGCCGAAAATCTTGTCGGGATACGAGGCGATGTCGCCGACGGCGAAGATGCCCTTCTCGTCGGTCTCGAGGTATTCGTTGACCGGCGTGCCGTGCGGATAGGCGAGCGGGGTGCCGGCGACGAGCCCGAGGTTGGGCTCCGCGCCGAGCGCGACGATGGCGATCCCAGCAGGGACGCGGTCGCCGTTTTTCGTGGCGATGTTTTTCAAAACCGTGCGTCCCTCGAAACCGCTGAGCGACTGGTTGAGCATGAGCTTCACGCCCTGGTCGGCGTAGTATTCCGCGAGCCACGCGCCGAGGTCCGGGCCGAGGTAGCGGGACCAGAGATGCGGGGCGCGGTGCAGCAGGCTGACGCGCGCCTTGGGCAACTGCGAGAGCAGCGCCGCCGCCTCCAGCGCGATGAAGCCGCCGCCGACAATCGCGATCTCGTGCTCGAGATCGGCGACTTCGCGCAGCGCCTGCACGTCGCGCAGGGTGCGGAGGTAAAAGACGTTCCCGAGATTGCCGCCCGCGATCTGCGGACGCCGCGCGCGGCTGCCCATGGCCATGCAGGCTTTGCGAAACTCGATGGCCTGCCCGTTGGCGAGGACGGCGATGTGGCGCTCGAGATTGATCTGCGTGACGAGCGTGTCGAGGCGCAGCTCGATGTGATTGTTGGCGAACCACGCCGCGTCATGGACTTGCGTCTGATCCGGCGTTCCCTCGCGCTTGCCGAGCTGCGCCTTGAGAAGCTGCGGGCGGTGATACGGCAGCGCCGTCTCGTTTCCGGCGAGGACGATGGTCCCCTTTTTGTCATGCTCGCGAATCCCCTCGCAAACACTGGCGCCGCCAATCCCCGCACCGACAATAAGGTAGTCTCGACGAATCATTTCGGACGGTGAAATACCCCGAAGCGGCGGAGGTTCGCGAGGAATTTCTCGCGGGACAGCAGGAAGGGGATTTTGCCGCCGGAACGGAATTGGGGAGGACAAGGTTTCAATTGGACATCGGGGCGTGGAAGCGGCGTATTTCCCCGGCCAGTTTCCGCCGTCCGCCGGCACCTCATTTCATTCCGTTCATCTGGCAAAATTCCGTTCATCCCGTCCCGCCTTTTCCCCCGTCGCATGATCTCGCTCACGATCGAAAATCTCACGAAGCGATTTGGCGACATGGTGGCGTTGCACGGGCTGAGTCTGCGCATCGAGCCGGGCGAGATTTTTTTCCTGCTCGGCCCGAGCGGCTGCGGCAAGACGACGCTGCTGCGGAGCATCGCGGGCTTTTACACGCCGGAGAGCGGGCGCATCCTTTTCGGCGACGAAGACGTGACGCGCGTGCCGCCGTATCTGCGCAACACGGGGATGATGTTTCAAAGCTACGCGCTCTGGCCGCACATGACGGTGGCGCAGAACGTCGCGTTCGGCCTGGAGGAGCGGAAGGTCTCCGCACGCGAGACCGCGGAGCGCGTGGCGGCGGCGCTGGCGTCGGTGAAAATGGAGGCGCTGGGCGAGCGGCGGATTCATCAGCTCTCCGGCGGGCAGCAGCAGCGCGTGGCGCTGGCGCGGGCGCTGGTCATTCGTCCGCGCTGTCTGCTGCTCGATGAACCGCTCTCGAATCTCGATGCGCGCCTGCGGCTGGAGATGCGCGGGGAAATCCGGCGGGTCTGCAAGGAGTTCGGCCTCACCGCGATCTACGTGACGCACGACCAAAAGGAGGCGCTCTCGATCGCGGACCGCATGGCGATTCTCGAAGCGGGGCACCTCCGCCAGACCGGCACGCCGGCGGAGGTTTACCGGCATCCGCACTCGCGCTTCGTGGCGGATTTCATGGGCGAGACCAATTTCCTCGACGGAAAAATCCGCGCGGTGAACGGGACCAGCGTGGTGGTGGAAACGGGGTTGCGGGAATTCGCGGCGACGCTCGGCGGCCATGGCTGGCAGCCGCGCGCGGGCGACGGCTGCACGCTTTCCATCCGGCCGGAAAGCTGGCGGCTGGCGACGCAGGCGGGGGCGCCGAACGAAGTCGCGGGCCGGCTGACCGAGCGCGTCTACCTCGGCGAGATGGCACAGTACCGGTTCGCCGCCGGGCCGCATGCGCTCAAAGTGTTCGAGCTGAACCCGCGCTTCGTCGAGCTGAGCCCGGAGCGTGAACTTTTCGCCAGCGTGGAGCCCGCGGACGTGATCGCCCTGCCGGCATGACGGCGTGCGGAAAATCCCGGAACCGCAGGCCGCGCTTTCTCCGATGAGGCAGCTTTTTCCCATCCTGGCTTTGCTGCTCGCCGTGCTCGTCGGGCCGATTTTGCTCCGGCCCAAAGGCGAGCGCGCGACCCGTGCGGGCGACCGAACGCTGGTCGTCATCACGCCGCACAATGAGGCGATCCGCTCGGAGTTTGGGCGCGCCTTTGCCGCGCAGTATCTGGCCCGGACCGGCCAGCGCGTGCGGGTGGACTGGCGCACGCCGGGCGGCACCAGCGAGATCGGGCGCTACGTGGCTTCGGAGTATCTCGCGGCGTTTCAAAACCACTGGACGCGCACGCTCGGCCGGTCGTGGAGCAAGGCCATCGAGACGAGCTTTGACAATCCGAAGGTCGTGCCCGCCGCGGACCCCGCGCGGGACACGCCGGAGCAGCAGGCGAGGCGCGCTTTCCTCGCCTCGGATGTGGGCGGCAAGCTCGACCTCTTCTTCGGCGGCGGCGCCTACGATTTCCAGCAGCAGGCGAAAGCCGGGCGGCTCGTGGATTGTGGATTCATCCAGGCGCATCCGGAGCTTTTCGGCGACGGCTCGGGAAAAATTCCGCAGACGTTGAGTGGCGAGCCGTTCTGGGATCCGCAGGGGCGCTGGGTCGGCAATGTCGTTTCGAGTTTCGGCATCTGTTACAACACCGACTCCCTCGTGCGGCTCGGCATCGCCCCGCCGCCCGCGCGCTGGGCCGACCTGGCGGACCCGCGCTTTTTCCACGAAATCGCGCTCGCAAATCCCACGCAGAGCAGCTCGGTGAACAAGGCGTTTGAGATGCTCATCCAGCAGCAGATGAGCGCGGCCGGGGAGGCGGGCGTCGCCGAGGGCTGGACGCGCGCGCTGCGCCTGCTCATGAAAATCGGCGCGAACGCCCGCTATTTCACGGACTCTTCCACGAAGATCGCGCTCGACGTGGAAGCGGGCGAGGCCGCCGCCGGGATGAGCATCGACTTCTATGGGCGCTTCCAAAGCGAGGCGGTGCGCAAGTCGGATGGCTCCTCGCGGCTGCAATACGTCAACGCCGTGGGCGGCACCTCGGTCGGCGTCGATCCGATCGGGCTGCTGCGCGGCGCGCCGCACCCGGAGCTGGCGCGCGAGTTCATCGCCTTCGTCATGTCGCCCGAGGGGCAGAAGCTCTGGAACTGGAAGGTCGGCGCGCCCGGCGGCCCGCAGCGTTATGCCCTGCGCCGGCTGCCCGTGCTGCCCGCGCTCTACGCGCCCGAGTTGCGCCCGCTGCGCTCTGATCCCGAAGTCGATCCCTACGCGCTCGCGCAATCCTTCACCTACCGCAGCGAATGGACCGGCGCGCTCTTCCAGTCGATTGCCTTTACTTTCCGCGTCATGTGCATCGACACCCACGACGAACTCACCGCCGCCTGGCGCGCGCTGATCGCTGCCGGGTTTCCGCCCGAGGCGACCGCGGCGTTTGAAAACGTGAGCGCCGTGAACTACGCCGTGGCCGGCGGGCGGATGCGCGCGGCGCTCGGCGGCGACAAAATCAAGGAAGTGCAGCTCGCCAAGGAACTCGCCGACCAGTTCCGCGCGCAATACCGCGGGGCCGCGGAACTCGCCCGCGCAGGCCGATGAACGCACCGCGGAGTGGTCAAAAGGAGCCCGCCTTGGCCGGAAAACTGGCGCGAATTACACAGAAGCTTCGTGAGCCGCAAATTTTGCCCTTGCCGTAATTCCCGTGTCCCACTGAACGTGCGCCCTGTGAGTGCAGGCACCCGTCCTGCTAACCGAAGTTTTTATGATTCACGACCTGTTCAATTCACCCGCCGCGATGGTTCTCGGCTTCCCGTTCCTGTATTTGGCGCTCTTGCTTTTGGTTCACGGAGTCATTGAGTTTGCGCCGCGCTACATCCGCCAGCACCGCGTCAGTTATAGCCCGATTCGGACGGTGATCGCGGACTCGCTCCTCATCCTCCGGCTCGCGCTGCAGCGCTCGTAAAGGCGAGCCGCCGAGTGCGGATGGAGTGGCCCGGCGAGTGGCCCGCGGTTCGCCGTTCCGGGAGCTTGCTATCGGGAAAGCGGGCGATAGAGTCCCGCCCCTTTGTCCATGACTTCGCTCCGTTTCGTATCATTTCTCGCCGGTTTCGTGGCGTTTTCTTTCGCCACCATCGCCCCCGCCGGAGCCGAGGCTCCCGCAGCCTACGTGATCAGCGACAGCACCACCGGCTTCGTCCTGGAGCAGTCCGCCGGGACCAAAAAGCGCCCGGTAGCCAGCCTCACGAAAATCGCCACCGCACTGGTCGTGCTCGACTGGGCCGCGCAGACCAAGGCCGACCTCAGCCAGCTCGCGACCGTCCCGACGACCGCCGGGCGCCTCGGCACCCCGCAAGGCGTGGGTTTCCAGCCGGGCGACCAATGCTCGCTGCGCGACCTCATTTACGCCGCGCTGATGCAGTCCGACAACCTGGCCGCCGAGACCCTCGCCGAGCATGTCGGCGC
>CAIQUL010000008.1 GCA_903874975.1 uncultured Chthoniobacter sp.
CGACCGGGCGAGACGCGCTTCGAGGTCGGCGTGGTGCTCGCGGGGCGCTACCGCATCCTCGACGTGCTCGGTGAGACGAATACCGGGCGCGCCTTCCGCGCATTCGACGGCGAGCGCCAGGGCGACGTGCGCATCCTCGTGCTGCATCCCGAATTTCTCGGCGACGCCGCGGGCTGCACCGGCCTGGAGCGCGAAGTCGAGAAGCTCAAACCCGTGCAGCACCCGAACCTGCTCGGCGTCTATGATTTCGAAACCATCGAGCAGGCCAGCTTCCTCGCGCTGGAGTGGACGAACGGCTTTTCCCTGCTCGAACTGCTGCGCGCCCGCCGCGAGCTGGAGGCGGACGAAGCGCTGCCCTTGCTCAGCCAGGCGGCCACCGGCGTGGATCACGCGCTCGGGCTCGGGCTCGGCGGTTTGGAGTTCGGGCTGCACCAGTTGTTCGTCCATTTTCCGCAGCCGGTGGAAAAGGCCGCGATCCTGCGCGCGCCACTTGCCGACTGGCCGGAGTTCGTGCTGAAAATTTACCCGCTCGCCTTCACCCGTGACCTCGCGTCGTCGCAAACCTGGGCGGGCGGGCAGACGATGGTCGGCGGCGGCGCGGGGGTGAAACCGGAGGGCGTGGCCGCGCGGCCGCGCTACATCCAGGCGCTCGCTACGCTCGGCTACGAACTGCTCGGCGGCACGCTCGCCGCCGTGGCCGGGGGGGCGGCGGGCGCGCGCTACACCCCGCTTTCCACGCTTTCCGAGGAGGGCAACGAAGTGCTGCGGCGCGCGCTCGACCCGGCGCGTTCCTTTCCCAGCGCGGAGGAGTTTTGCACCGCGCTCCGCCAGCTCGATGGGCTGCAAATCCGCCGGTTGGATTCCCACGCCGGCAGCGCCGCTCCGCCGTCGGCGCCAGCCCTGCCGCTGCCGTTGCCGCCCGCGAAAAAGAAGAGTCCGCCGGGGTTGATCGTCGGGATCGCCGCGGGCGTCATCGTGCTCGGGGTCGGCGGATATTTTCTCATCCCCCGCCCCGCGCCGCCGACCGAACCGGCCCACGAGGAAACGCCGCCGCCGGACACCGAACCCGAGGTCAGGAACGACCCTGAGCGGGAGGAAAAGGAGCGTCAGGCGCGGTTGGAAAAAGAGCACCAGGACACGATGGACGCCGAGAAAAAGCAGGAGGTGGAAGCGCAAGCCGCGGAGGAAAAGAAGATGCAGGCTGAGGAGGAGAAAAAGGCGCTCGCCGTGAAGCAGCGCCAGGAATTGCTCAAGACCCGCATCGCCAGCGCGCAGGCGCTGGAGGAGAAGGGCGAGTGGGCGCCGTCGGTGCGCGCGTGGCTCGCGGTCGCGCGGGAGTTTCCCGAATCCGGGGTGGGCAGGAACCACCTCGAAACGCTGCTCAACCATCTGCGCGACCGGCCGAGTCCGATCTCCTTCGCGGAGTTCACGGCGATGCGCGCGGAGATCATCGAGGCGGCCCAGATCGACATCCTCTCGGCGATGCTGCTCATCGGCGACAACCTCCGCACCACCGAGCCGGAAACCGCATTCAAGTGGTACACGGCCGCCAGCGAAAAGGGGGACGCGGTCGCGTTCACGCAACTCGGCTTCCTCATGGAAACGGGGGTCGGCGAAGCCAAGCCGGATTTCGTGAAAGCCGTGAAATACTTTCAGACGGCCGCGGAGAAAGGCGAGGTCGGCGGCAAGTTTGCCCTCGGGCGCTGCTACCTCACGGGCCGCGGTCTCCCGGCGAAGGACGAGAAACGCGGGGCCGAACTCGCCCGCGAGGCTGCGGAGGCCGGCGACACCCGCGCCATGAATCTCCTCGGCGACTGCTACACGCACGGCAACGGCGTGAACAAGGATTTCGCCGAGGCCTTCCGCCTTTTCACCCGGGCCTCGGAGCGCGGAAACCTGAAGGCGTTCGGCAACCTCGGCGTCCTCTACATGACCGGCCGCGGCGTCCCCGCGACCAATCCGAAGAAGGCGGCGGAGCTGTTTGAGAAAGGCGCGCGGGCCGGCGACAGCGCGTGCATGTTCAACTTCGCGCAGTGCCTCGACGAAGGCATCGGCACAGCGCGGAACAGCCTCCAGGCGCAAGCGTGGTATCGCAAAGCCGCCGAAGCCGGCGATGACCGCGCCGCCGACTGGTGCCGCAAACACAGCCTCCCCTTCACGCGCCACTGAGTGCAGCCTTGGAGAAATTCTTGCCATCCGGCGCCCCGCTTCCTAGAACCCACCCACCTCTTATGAAACTCACCTTCATTCGCCCCATCACCCTCGTCACCTCCATCGCCATCCTCGTGGCGGGTTGCGAAAACATGACCCCCGGTGAAAATGCCGCCGTCTTTGGCAGCGGCGCCGGCATCCTCGCCGGCAGCCTCGCCCGCGCGGCGGGTGCGAGCACCGGCGAATCCATCGCCATCGGCGCAGCCACCGGCGCGGTCGTCGCGATGACCACCTATATCATCGCCAAACGCCGCGCCACCGAGAAGCAGCGCCAGATCGCCGAGCAGCGCGCCCGCGTTTATTACGGCCGCCTTTCGCCCGCGAAAAAAACCGCGCTGAAGAAAAAGAAGGTCCGCTACATCGCGGTGGACACCGCCAAGGATGAGCAGACTTCGCCCAAGGCCAAAAAGGCCGTGATGATCTGGGACACGCAGACCGAAAGCGTCGCGGGCAACAATGTCTATGACGTGCAAAGCACGCCGTCCGTCGGCTCGACCGCGAAGTTTGACACCTACTCCGCGGAGTACGTCGGGGCTGGCGGGTAGGACGGCGCGGTCCGTGGGTGGCTGGGTGGGGAAACGCGCGGCGGGGTTTTTCTCAGGACTTGTCCCCCGTCGGGACGTTCGCTTTAGTCACCGCTTTCCTACATCCACATCCCGAATTTTTCATCCATGGCCATCTACATCGAAATGCCGAAACTCAGCGACACCATGACCGAGGGCACGCTCCTCAAGTGGCGCAAAAACGTCGGCGACAAAGTCGAAACCGGCGACGTGCTCGCGGAAGTCGAGACGGACAAGGCGACGATGGAGATGGAGGCGTTCGACGACGGCATCCTGCACCAGCAGCTTGTTGCGCCCGGCGGCCGAGTCGCCGTCGGATCGAAAATCGGGCTGCTCCTGCAAAAGGGGGAAGCGCCGCCCGCCGAAGGTGCCGTGATCCCGGATTCGCCGAAGTCCGCCGCGGCCAAAGCCGACACGATTTCCGAGGCTCCCGCCGTCCGCGCCAGTGCCCAGGCGGCATCCGCGATCGGGGCTTCCGGCGGGCGGGTAAAAGCCTCGCCACTGGCGAAAAAAATCGCCGCGCAGAAAGGCGTGCAGCTTTCCGCGGTCAGCGGCACTGGCCCCGGCGGGCGCATCGTGGCGAAGGACGTGCAGAGCGCGCAACCGGGTGCGCGGAGCGCTGCGCCGGCGGGAATTCCGCCGATGCCCGCCGGACCGGATGACCTGACCATCCCGCTCAGCGGCATGCGGCGCGTCATTGCCGAGCGCCTGCTCGTGAGCAAGACGACGATCCCGCATTTCTACCTGAACATCGAGGTGGATGCCGGGCCGCTGATGAAGTTCCGCGCCGAAGCCAACGCCGCGAGCGAAGCCGCGGGCGGGGCGAAACTCACGGTCAACGACTTCGTGCTCAAGGCGGTGGTCGGTGCCGCGGTGAAGGTGCCGGCGGTCAACGCGAGCTTCGCGGGCGACGCGATCATCCAGTATCGCAGCGTGAATCTCTGCGTCGCCGTGGCCGTCGAGGACGGGCTGGTCACGCCGGTCATCCGCGATGCGCAGGACCGGACGATCCGGGAAATCAGCGAGACGGTGAAAGACCTCGCGACCCGCGCGCGCGGCAAGAAACTCAAACCCGAGGAATATGCCGGCGGCACGATCACCGTCTCGAACCTCGGCAGCCACGGCATTGATTCTTTCAGCGCGATCATCAACCCGCCGCAGGCCATGATCCTCGCGATCGGCGCGATCGTGAAGAAGCCCGTGGTCAACGCGAAGAACGAGATCGTCGTCGGCCAGCGGCTCGCCATCGGGCTAAGCGCCGATCACCGCGTGGTGGACGGCGCGGTCGGAGCGCAGTACCTCGCCGAACTCCGCGCGCTGCTCGAAAGCCCGGCGCTGATGCTGCTGTAATCGGCAGCCGGAAAACGTGCTCGACCGCGCCTTTTTCCAGCGCGACCCGGTGACGTGCGCACGGGAGCTGATCGGCTGTGAGCTGGTGTGGAAAGGCGGGGCGGGAATCGTGGTCGAAACCGAGGCTTACGCGGCGATCAATGATGAGGCCTGCCACACGTTCGCGCGGCCGAGCGCGCGGGAATTCGTGGCGCGGCACCGGGCCGGCGCGGCCTACGTGTATCTCAACTACGGCAGGTACTGGCTGGTCAACGTGCTCGTGAAGGGCGGGAGCGAAGACGGCTTCGTGCTGCTCCGCGCGCTGGAGCCCACGCGCGGCGTCGCGGCGATGACCCGCCGCCGGCTGGCGCAGCGCAAATCACCGCTCGCGCATAACCGGGCGATCTGCTCGGGGCCGGGAAAACTGGCGGTGGCGCTCGGCGTCGATGGCCGCGACCACGGGCGCGATTTTTGCACGGGGAAAACGATCGGTTTTCACCCGCCGACACGGCCCGCCGAGGTGGTGACGGACGTGCGCATCGGCATCTCCAAAGCGGCGCACCTGCCGTGGCGCTTCCTGCTGCGCGGGAGCACTTGCGTCAGCGTGCCGGCGGGACGGGCCTGAAAAATACAAAAGCCAGACCGGCTTGCGCCGGTCTGGCTTTGCAAATTGGTTTCCTCCTCGGAAGCGAGGCGGAATTACTTCGACAGGCCGGTCGAAGCG
>CAIQUL010000009.1 GCA_903874975.1 uncultured Chthoniobacter sp.
CTCGATGAACTCGGGGCGATACCACGCCGTCACGAAGCGCAAATATTTGTCCATGAGCCCGTGCAGCCCGCGCTCGTAGCGGCGGAAAAGGCGGGGCCGGCGCGCAGGGTTCGTGAGGATTTCGTCGAGCGCATCGGCGCACTGTTCGCCGCTGTGGATGGCGAGGAAGACGCCGGTGGAAAAAATCGGGTCGATGAACCCGGCGGCGTCGCCCGCGAGCATCCAGCGGTCGCCGGTCAGGCGCGTGTTGCGATACGAGTAGTCGCCGGCGGAGTGGACGGGCGACACGCACACCGCCGCGGCCAGGCGCTCGCGCATCACCGCGGAATCGCGGATCGCCCAGTCGAGCGTGGCCTCGGGCGATTGCCTGCGCGCCTTGAAGTCCGCGAGGTCCATGACCACGCCCACGCTCGTGCGCCGGTCATCGAGCGGGATGAGCCAGAACCAATGCCCATCCGCGCGCACCAGCCGCGTGAGCGTGGCGTCGATCCCGTCGTCGCGCTGCACGCCTTCGTAGTGCGCGTAGCAGGAGAACTTCTTGAGATGTGCGTAGGTCGTCTTGAGCTGGAACTGCGTGCCGACGACCGCATTCCGCCCGCTCGCGTCGATCAGGTAGCGCGCGCGGATCGGCGCGCCGTCCTTGAGTTTCAAAGTCACGCCGTCCGCGTCGCAGGCGAGTTCCTCCACGGCGGTTTCCTCGCGCACTTCCGCGCCGACCTCGCGGGCGCGGTCGAGGAGCATTTTGTCGAAATCCGCGCGCTCGACCTGATACGCGCTGTGATGCTTCAGCCGGAAGCCCTCCTTGAAATAAAACTTCACCGCGCGCTGCCCGCACGCCGTCGCGATTTCGCCGCCGTGTTTGTGCATCGCCCCCGCATCGAGCCGCGCGCGAATGCCCAGCCGGTCGAACGCCGTCAGCGAATACGGCAGCAGCGATTCCCCGATGTGAAACCGCGGAAATTTCTCCCGCTCCAGCACGACCACGTGCCGCCCTTTTTGCGCGAGCAGCACCGCCGCCGTGCTGCCCGCCGGGCCGCCGCCGATGATGGCTACGTCGTAAAGTTTCTCCATGAAGGTACGGGAAATTAGACGGAATGGCCGCGATGGAAAGACGCGAGATACGCCTGGTGCGATGATCCCGCCCGGCCAGAACGCCAGCGGGTGCGCGGGAATATCTCCCTTGCCCTGGCGCGGTTGCATCGCGGAAAAGCGAGCGATGATTGAGACTTCACGCGGCCTTATTCCGGCGCCGTCGCGGGCGCTCCAACCATGAAAATCGGACTGATCGGACTCGGGGCGATGGGCCGCATGCACTTTGAGTGCTGGCGGAAGAGCAAGCACGGCAAGCTCGTGGCGGTGAGCGCCCGCAACCCGAAACTCCTCGCTGGCGACTGGCGGGGCGGGGCGTTCAATCTCGGCGATCAGGAAGCGGCGCTGGTTTCGTTCGACGGGATGCGCACCTATCTGGAAGCAGAGGATTTGATCAATGATCCCAACGTCGAGGCCGTGGACATTTGCCTGCCCACGCCATTTCACGCGGCGATGTCCATTGCCGCGCTGCGCGCCGGGAAGCACGTGTTTTGCGAGAAGCCGATGTCGCTCTCGCTCGCGGAGTGCGCGGAGATGGAGCGCGTGGCGCGGGAGACCGGCCGCACCCTCATGGTGGGCCACTGCCTGCGCTACTGGCCGCAATACGTGAAAGCGCAGGAGTTGCTCGCGAGTGGGGAGTTTGGCCGCGCGCTCTATGCCAGTTTTCACCGGACCAGCGCGGCTCCGACGTGGAGCGGCGATGCCTGGTACCTGCGCGGGGCGGAAAGCGGCGGCGTGCTCGACATGCACATTCATGATGTGGATGTCGCGCTCTGGTGGTTCGGGCGCCCGCAGGCCGTCTCGGCCACGGGGCTCGTGACGCAAGGTTTGCCGCTGGTCGTGGATGCCGCCTGGCGCTACGCCGACGGGCTGAGCGTGCAGTTGCACAGCGCCTGGGATCGTAACGGCGGGCCGTTTCGCCACGCGTTTCGCCTCGTCATGGAAAAGGCCACGCTGGTCCATGATCTCGCCGTGGATGCCAGCGCGCTGCAACTCCTCCGCGACGGCAAAACGGAAAGCGTCCCGTGCGGTGAAGTCTCCGCCTACCAGGCCGAACTCGACGATTTCGCCGCGTGCCTCTCGGCGGGGCGCGCACCCCACCGCATCACCCCGGCGGACAGCCGGCTGGCCGTGGAGATCGGCCTCGAGGAAATGCGCCAGCTCGGCGTGGGCGGCGGGAAGTAGCCGCCGGCCCCCGCTACCTGCGCGTGCGGGAATCTATTTCAAAAACCGCAGCAGATCGGCGCGGAGTTTCTCCGCGTCGGAGCGGAGCAGATACATCATGTGCCCGCTGTCGTAGCGCTCGGTGGTGATGTTTTTCCGCACGCTCGCCGGGAGGGCCAGGTGGCTGAGCGAGTGGCGCAGCGAGTCCTCGGGCACGGCGAGGTCGCGGCGGCCCGCGAGGACGAGGACGCGCATTTTTGGATTCGTGCGCATGGCGTTCGCGAGCCGCTCGTCGGTGGAGACGTAGCGGCCTTCGAAGCTCGACCATTTCCACGGCAGCCCGGCGTTGAGGACGCGGTAGGGGTGATCGCTTTCGTAGCCGAGTTCGCCGCGGACGTAAGCGTTCACGGCGGAGGCGAAGCCGCCGACAATGTTCGAAAAGGATGGGTCGTAGCCGGGCTGCGGATCGCCGGGTTCGCCGTCCTCGCCCAGGACGCGGGCGTCGAAGCGGCCGATGATTTTGCCTTCTTTGCGGAGCAGCGCTTTGCGGAAAAAGGAAGGGTCGATCCGGAGATTCTGCTCCTCCGCGAGGTCGGCGCTCAGGCCGGTGAAGCGCGCGAGTTTTTCCGCCACGCGGCGGCGCTCGTCGGGCGGGAGCGCGGCTCCTTTGAGCAAGGCGACGACATACTCGCCCTCGGCAAAGGCGCGGGACTCCGCCATCGCTTGGTCCACGTCGCCCATGAGGTCGGCGGGGAGTTTTTTGTGGTAGTGCGCGGTGGCCGTCATGGTGGGCAGGAAGAGGATGAAGGGGAGGTCATTGCCGGGGCCGGGGCGGAGCGTGCCGAAATTGGTAAGCCCCGACATGAGCATGAGGCCGTCGGCGAAAAGGCCGTGCTGATGCTGGAGATAGGCGGCGAGCCCGGACACGCGCGTGACGCCGTAGCTCTCGCCGAGGAGGTGCTTCGGCGAGCCCCAGCGCTGCTCGCGCGTGGTGAAGAGGCGCACGAATTCGCCGACCGCGGCGATGTCCTCGTCGAGCCCGAAGAACTGCTCGGGCTTCTCGCCTTTGGCCGCGCGGCTCAGGCCGGTGGCCACGGGGTCCACGAAGACAAGGTCGGTGGCGTCGAGGATCGAGTTGGGGTTGTCCACCACGCGCAGCACGGTGCTCGGCGCGAGGCCGTCGGGCGGGAAATCGAGCCGCCGCGGACCGAGTCCGCCGAGGTGCAGCCACACCGCCGATGCGCCCGGCCCGCCGTTGAAACAAAACGTAATCGGGCGCGTGCTCCCCGGTTGCGTGGCGAGCCTTTTGCCATCCGCGCCGGTGGCCGCGTAGTACACGTAAAAGACATCTGCCTTCACCCCGCCATCATCCTTCAGGACCGGGATGGTGCCGGTTTGCGCGACGTATTTCACCTCCGTGCCACCGAGCGTGATCGTCCCCGCGCGCTCCTTCGGCTTCTCCTCCTTGGTCTTTTCGGGGGCGTCCTTTTTCTCCTCCTTCTTGCTGTCGGTTTCGTCGGCGAAAGCGAGGCAGGGGAGCAGGAGGGCGAGGAGTGGGGTGAGGTGGCGCATCATCGTTCGCGATTACTGCGCGCTGCGGCAGCGGTCGTCAAACCATTGGGTGGACCCGGCCACACCGCAGGTGGAGTGGCCGCATTGAGGATCATTGGTCCGGGCCTGCTTGGGTGGGCATGAAAAAGGCCGCGGGCAGATGTGCCCGCGGCCTTTTGGAGATCATGAGCTGCGGCGGCTATTGCTTGAGCAGCACGTCCTTGAACTGGACCATCATCGGCGGGCCCGCGTGGAGTTGGAACGCGAGCACGCCCGTTTTCGCGCCGACTGCCGTTTCGTCCTTCACGCTCACCATCTGCCGCCCGTTGATGAAATGCTTCAATTGGTTGCCCTTGGCCACGACGCGATACTCGTTCCAGTCGCCCGCCTTGATCGCGTCCTGCAATTCATCGGGGCGCCCGACCGAGCCGATTACTTCTTTCTTCGGCTTGTTGGGCGCAGCGCCCTCGGTGAGGACCACCATTTGGCCCCGCTCAGCGAGAATGCCGCGACCTTTTTCCTCGTAAAGAATACCGCTGTATTTCTTCCCGCCCTCGAAATCCGCCTGGTAGCCGGCGACCACCGAGTAATCCGGTTTCACGACTTTGCTCCGATACTGGATGCCGGAGTTGGCGCCGCCGCTGGGCTGCCCCTTGTCGTCGGTGATCTTGTATTTGCAGGTCAACTCGAAGTCGCCGACCTCGCCTTCCCAGATCAGAAACGTGTTCTCCTTCGCCGCATTTTCCTTCGTGTTCTTCCCCGTGATCGCGCCGTCCTGCACGGTCCAGAAACCGTCCACGCCCTTCCAGCCGGTTAGGTCCTTGCCGTTGAAGATTGGTTTGCCCTTGTTCACGGCTGCCGCCGGCCCCTGATTGTCGGCTGGGCCGTTGAGGATTTCGACGGTATCCACGGCCTGCGCGGCAGTGAGTGAGATGGAGGCGAGGGCCAGTAATGTAGGAAGTAATTTCATGAGGTTGGAGTTATTGTTTCGGGCACGGCGAAGACCGCCGGGCGGAGCGTCTTTTAGTCGAAAACGGTGGCGTTGCAAGATTTAGGAAATCCCTTTCCGGATGCCAAAGTCGGCGTGCGCGGCGCGGGGCCTCCGGCGGCTCGCGGGATGGATTCCCGCCCATTGCGGCACCCTGCGATGGCTCCTTCCACGGCGTTCCGCGCGTCGGCATTCCTCCGCCTTTCCCGCCGAAAAATACGGGAGGGCGGGCTTCCAGTCGGGCGGCGACTCACAGTTCGCCTCGTCCCGACGGAAGCCCGCCCTCCCGCTACCACCCAACAACAATCGTCTCTACCGGACCGACGCCGTGGTCCGTCCGCCCGTCCGCCCGCGATCCGGACTCAGCGCCATGGACACCCGCTGCGCGGCGTTCTTGTAGTCAAAGGGCGTGGCATAGCCGAGGCCCGGCGCGTAGGTCGAACCCGACCCGCCTTGCCCGCGGCTGCCGCCCGCGAGATCAAATTCATAAAGCACCTTGCCCGCCGCGCCCTTGCTGGCGTCCTTGGCATCCACCCCGCGCCTGCGCGCTCCGGCGTCCGTCACCCGGACATGGACGCGGATTTTCGAGCTGCCAAAGCCTGGACCGAGCGGACCATTGACCGCGCGCCAGAACGGCGAGCCCGCATCCACGGTCTCCAGATTACTCTCCACCAGCCAGCCCACCGTCGGGGTCTCGCCGGCGGCCAGCACGCGTGCGGGTGCGATCTTCTCCAGCTCTTCTTTCAGTGCCTTGGAAAACTCCGTCGAAGCCAGCGAATGGCGGATCGCCTTCTCGCCGTCGTGGCCGTGCCGCCCGAGGAACTGCGCTTCCTCGGCATACGTCCGGATGTAGATCGCCCGCGGATCGGTCGCGCCGGTGGCGATGTCGGTCTTGGCGACTTTGACGCCCGCGCACCCCGTGAGAGCGGAGGCGGTAGCGAGCAGGAGGAGAGAGTTTTTCATAGGGGATGCGAGGTTGCTTTCCCTCCTCGCAATGCAGGATGCGTGCCCGCCCGGCCCGACAAATCTGCGGAATCCGCGCGTCCTATCCCGAAGCGCGTTCCGGCAGTACGCCACTTTCCAGCCACGCGTAATCTCCGGCGACGCCGCGCTGGGCGAGGCGGTAGCCGGGGCGGTCGGCGTGGTGGCGGAGGTCATCGCGGGCGGCGAGCAAGTCATCATCGGGTCGCCGTTTGAGCCGTTCAATTCCGCCCTGCACTCGCGACTGGCGGAGGCGGGCGTTTCCACCGTGCTGCTCGACGGCAGCGTGAGCGCGAAGCGGCGCGGCGTGCTGGCCGCGCACTACAAGGCCGGCGCGTATGCGGTGATCGTGGCCGGGCTGAAGGCGATGGGGAAGGGGCACAGCTTCGAGTGCGCGAAGCATCTGATTTTGCCGTCGAAAAGCTGGGCACTGGACGAGAACGAGCAATTCATCCATCGCGTCTGGCGGCTCAATTCCCGCGAGGACGTGACGATCTACACCTTCAGCACGCAGAACACGATCGACGAGCTGATGGACGCGGATTTCGGGGCGAAGCTCGACAGCGCGCAGCTCGGGCTCGACGGCCAGCTCATCGAGCAGGAAGTGGAGGAAGTGGATCTCGCCAAGCTGCTCGCCAAGCTGCTCGCCAAGGCCGTGCGGAACTTCGATCCGTCCGCGCCCACGATCGACGAGCGCGACATGGAGCGGGAGTGGAGGAGTCCCTACGGCACCGCCTCGCCGTCGCCGAAGCCGCCTTCCGCCTGCGCCGCCGGCAACGCGGCCGCGCGGCCGACGCGCCGCCGCTGGCCCTGCTGGAGCCGCCCGGCGAACTGGCCCGCGCCAGGCCCGCGCGGAAGCGCCAACTGCGGGACGCGGCCTAAGGCGTGGAGTTTTGTGCGGAAAGACACATGGTTGCCAGTTGCCCGCTTCGCTCGTAAAATCCGCCATGCCCAAGAGCCTCGAAGCCATTACCCACGACGTTCTCGAGTTGCCCAGCGCCCAGCGTCTCGCGCTCGCCCGCATCATCCTCGATCTCGACGGGGGCGCGGCTGATCCCGAGGCGGAGGCGGCGTGGGACGGGGAAATTCGGGCACGGCTGAAAGCCTACGACGAGGGCCGTTTGGAGACGATTCCCTACGACGACTTCCGCGCTCAGATGGAAGAGCGGTTTGGTCGATGAGGCTCAGAATTCCGAGCGCCGTCCAGAGCGAGGTGCGGGAGGCGGCGGAATACTACGAGGCTGAACGCCCAGGACTCGGCGACGCGTTCTGGCGCGAGGTGGACTCGCGGGTGCGCTGGATTCAGGCCAACCCCGAAGTGGCCCGGCTGCGTCCGGGAGACTACCGGCGGGTAAATCTGAGCGTGTTTCCCTTCTACATCGCCTACGCGATCCGGAGTGAAACCGTGGTGCTGCTCGCCGTGGCGCACGCGGCGAGGAAGCCGGAATACTGGGCGGACCGCAGGCCTTGAGGGCAATTACTCCCGTGAAGGCCCGGCGTTTGCCTGTTCCCCTGTTTTCCGACACTCTTCAGGCATGAGCACCATCACCGCCATTCTCGAACCCGACAGCGAGGGCTGCCTGCATCTGCCGGTGCCGGAGGAAATGCGGGGCGGCAAAGTGAAGGTGGTCGCCTCGCTGGAAGCCATTGGGCCGGGTGAGGCAGCCGGTCATGCCAACCTGATTCGCGGCGAGTTCGGACGCGCCGTGCTGGTCGCCCCGCCCGGCGCCCCACCCATGACCGCCGAGCGGATCAAGGCCATCCTCGACGAAGAGGAATGAGCCACCTGCTGGATGTGAACCTGCTGGCCGCCTGCGCGTGGCAATCGCACGCCCGCCGCCGCGAGGCGAACCGCTGGCTGCAAAGTCTCACCCGCTTCGCCACCTGCCCGGTCGGCCAGATGGGCTTTCTGCGCGTCAGCATGAGCCCGGCCTACGGGGCCAGCTTCGCGGACGCCCGGCAGGCGTTGGCGGATATTCTCGCCCTGCCCGCTCATCACTTTCTCGCCGACGACACCACGGCAGCGGCGCTGCCCGCGCTTGCCGGCCGTCACCACGTCACCGATGCGCATTTTGTGACCCTCGCCGCGCGCCACGGCCTGAAGCTCGCAACGCTCGACGAACCACTCTGCCGGGCACCCTGGGCCGCGAGCGTAGCCGTCCATCCGCTCGGGCAGTAGACGTAAGTTTGGCTCAGGGCTGCCGCGCGGCCCTCCGCCCGCGCCTGGGCCGCACGGAAACGCCAACTGCGGGACGCGGCCTGAGCATCGACCAGGCGGCGCTGGCGGGGTAAACCAGCGCCCTCATGGCCCGCCCCAAATCGAACGGTTCCCCGAA
>CAIQUL010000010.1 GCA_903874975.1 uncultured Chthoniobacter sp.
CGTTGCTTTTGAGTCCGGAATTTCACCCATAACTTTTCACCAACCACACCCATCCCCGCATGTCCCGCCTCCTCACCCTCGGCCACTCGCCCGACCCGGACGACGCCTTCATGTTTTACGCCCTCGCCGAGGGCAAAATCGACACCCGCGGCTGGCAGTTTCAGCACATCCTCCAGGACATCCAGACGCTGAACGAGCGCGCCACCCGCGGCGAACTGCACATCTCCGCGATCTCCATCCACGCCTACGCTCACGTGCTCGACAAATACGCGCTGCTCCCGTGCGGCGCGAGCATGGGCGACGGCTACGGCCCGATGCTCGTCGCCCCGAACCGCACCGGCCTCAGCGACAATCCGCGCTTCGGCGAAGTCCGCGACTGGCTGCGCGGAAAGCGCATCGCCATTCCCGGCAAAATGACCAGCGCCTGGCTCGCGCTCCAGCTCGCCATCGGGGAGTGCGAGACCATCGTCGTCCCCTTCGACGAGATTTTCGCCGCCGTGAAAAGCGGGCGCGCCGACGTGGGGCTCATCATTCACGAAGGCCAGCTCACCTACCGCGCCGAGCAGCTCGAACTCATCCTCGACCTCGGCGTCTGGTGGAAGATCAAGACCGGCCTGCCGCTCCCGCTCGGCGGCAACGTCATCCGCAAAGACCTCGCGCCCGCCGACCGCAGCGAGATCAACGCGATCCTCCATGAGAGCATCCGCTACGGCCTCGAGCATCGCGCCGCCGGCGTGGCCCACGCCATGCCGCTCGCCCGCGGACTCGACACCGCGCTCGCCGATCAGTTCATCGGCATGTACGTCAACGAAATGACCCTCGACTATGGCGACACCGGCCGCCGCGCCATCCGCGAATTCCTCGCCCAAGCCCACGCCGCCCAGCTCATCCCAGCGCCAGTCGAGCTGGAGTTTGTGGAGTAAAAATGCCGGCAACCCCGGAGGCTCACGACCGCAGCCGCTGCCACCACTTGGCCACGGGATCAATGTCCAGTTCGCGGGCGGATTCCACGGCCTGCTCGACCGCGTCGCGCACGGCTTCGGCGGAATCGGCGTAGGCGCGCTGGCCGCGTTTGGCGCTGGTGGAAAGCAGCGCCCGGAGGTCGTCGAGCGCGTCGCGCAGCAGTTCGGGTTTGCGCTCGGGGATTTCGAGCAGGCGGGTGGCGAGACCGAGGGCAAACCCCACGCCCAGCGCGGTGAGCACCGCGGGAATCGGGTTGGCGCGGATGGCGTTGTCGGTTTCGCGGAGGAGATCCTGGACGCGTTCTTTGGCGAGGTCGGTATTCATGGCACTGGAGGATACGGAACCGGTCGGCTCACGGGTTGTTTCGTTTGTCGAATTCCTCACACAGCTTGACCGCGCCGAGAATGAGCAGCGCCGGCCGCACCAGTGCGAAGGCCAGGCGGATCAGCACGGACACGATGCGCCCGACGGGCAGCAAGGTCAGGACGAGACCGGCGAGAAAGGCGATGCCGACGGCCTGTGCCGGCTCTTTGCGCGCAAACTCCTGCGCTCGGCCACCGAGGTCTTCGACGGCGTTTTTCCAATCGCCGCAGCAGGTGGCTGGACCGTCGGTTCCGGGAGGTTTGGTGGATTTCAGCATGGCGCAGTTTCGTGGAAAAATCGGGGCCTGACAACCGCGGACGCGGGCGGCGGTCCCGGCTCACCCTTGCCCAGCGGTTGGAGCTGCGCGGTCCCGGATTCGACGAATTGGCTTTGGGCCGGCACGGTCAGGCATCCGGGGTGAGGGTGAGCGGCGGGAGGCGGTCCGCGAGCAGCGTCCCGACGATGGTCCGCGCCGCGTGCGGGCGGCCCAGCGCAACGGCCGCGCCGCGCATGGCGGCGAGGCGGGCGGGGTCGGCGAGCAGGCGGTCGAGCTTGAAGGCGAGGGTGGTCAGTTCGTTGCAGCGGATGCCGGCGCCTTCTTCGAGCAGGTGGTCGGAGTTGCGCTCCTCCTGGCCGGGGATCGGCGAGAAGACGGCCATCGGCAGCCCGCAGGCCAGTGCCTCGCTCGTCGTGAGCCCGCCCGGTTTGCCGATGAAAAGATCGCTCATGTGCATCAGCTCGTGCATCCGGTCGGTGTAGCCGAGGAGGCGGAAGCGGCCGGTATCCGCGCCCACCGCGGCGGCGACGCGCGCTTTCACCTCCTCGCTTTTTCCGCAGATGACGATGGTCTGCGCGTCGTGGCGGAGGCCCTTCAGGCGCTCGACGAGCAGCTCCGTGGGCCCCACGCCGAGCGCACCGGCGGAGAGCAGCAGCGTGGTTTTTTCCGGGTGCAGACCGTAGCTCGCGCGCAGGGCGGGGCGATTCACGGGCTCGGAGAAAACGGAGTCGATCGGGATGCCGGAAACGGTAATGCGTTCGGGCGGCAGGCCGAGGGCTTCGAGGTGCGCCTTGGTTTCATCCAGCGCCACGAAGTAACGGTGGAAAACCCGCGAGAGCCACATGGCGTGGCAGTCGAAATCCGTGACGACGATGGCCAGTCGCGTGTCCAGCTCCCCGCGAGCGATCAGGTGCGCGATGATCCCCGCCGGGGTGAAGTGCGTGCAGACGGTGATCTGCGGGTTGAAAGCGTGGATCATTTTCACCAGCGGACGCGTGTTCAGCCGCTCGAACTGCAGGCGCAGCTTGTCATTTTTCCAAGGCTCGTCGCTCGCCCGGTAGGCCCAGCCGAGCACATCGGGCGCGCTCCGCACGAGCTGCATGTAGAGCTTCGAATAAGCGTCGTGGAAGAGCTTGTTCGTGAACTTCAGCGCATCCTCATTGCGCACCGCCGCCACGCGCTCGTCGCGCGCAAACGCTTTCTCCAGCGCCTGTGCCGCGCGGACGTGGCCGGTGCCCGCACTGACAGAAAGAAGGAGGACGCGCTGCCGCTGTGACATGCCGCGCATGCTGGCAGGCGGCCCCCCGCCGGCCAACGGGAAAACGCGCGGAATTTCTACGCGATGATGTCGCGCAGGACGTGGCCGCCCACGTCGGTGAGGCGGAAGTCGCGGCCGTTGAAACGGTAGGTCAGCTTTTCGTGATCCAGCCCGAGGAGGTGCAGGATGGTCGCGTGGAGGTCGTTGACGTGGACCCGGTTTTCGACCGCCTTGTAGCCGAACTCATCGGTC
>CAIQUL010000011.1 GCA_903874975.1 uncultured Chthoniobacter sp.
TCCTTCACGGCGTCCATCACATCAATGAGCTTTTGCACGGGGAGATCGCGATCCGACCGGATGACCACGGCGGCGGCGGGCTTCTCTTCCCGCAGCGCGACGAGTTGGCTGGCGAGTTCCGCGAGGGCGAGCGGCTGGCCGTTGAGGGCGAGCTCCGCCGCGTTGTTGATCGTGATGGTTTGCACCATCTGCGGATCGACGGCGTTCTTCGCGGCGGAACTCGTCGGCACTTGCAGGTCCACGCTGTTTTCCATGAGCGGCGTGGTGATCATGAAAATGATGAGCAGCACGAACGCGAGATCGAGCATCGGAGTGACGTTCAGCTCGTTGAGCGAGTGCAGGCTTTGGCGGTCGGAAAAGCGGCGCATTTCTCAAATCCCGAATGACGAATGACGAATGACGAACGCGGCGGGCGCGCTCTGGCGGATCATTTGGGTTTCGTTATTCATTCGTCATTCCTCATTCGGGATTCGTCATTTCCAAGTCTGTTCCCGCGTGCCGTGGTCCACGTATTTGTGCTCAAACTCGGAGCCGAGTTCCGCGCCGAAGTTGTCCAGCCCGACGATGATCCCGCGCAGCGTGGTGACGAGGTAGTTGTAGCCAAACATGGCGGGAATCGCGACGAGCAGTCCGGTGACCGTGGTGATCAGCGCGGCGCTCACGCCGGGGGCCATCGCGGCGAGATTCGCCGAGCCGGCCTTGGCCACGTCGCTGAAAGTTTCCATCACGCCCCAGACCGTGCCGAGCAGCCCGAGGAAGGGCGCGCCGCTGACCGCCGTGGCGAGCACGATCATTTGCGACTCCAGCTTCAGCGCCGTCTCGCCCACCGCACGCTCCATCGCGCTGATGACCACGCGCATCTGCGCGGGCGAAATGCGCGGCGCGCTGTCGAGGCGGTCGCGAAACGTTTCATCCACCTCCGCCGAGCCGAGCAGCTGGAAGGTCAGCTCCTGGCAGCCCGCTTTATAGACGGCGAAAAGCGGCGCGCCATCGAAGCGGATCTGGTCGGTGTAAATGCGCAGCGGCTGACGGGCCGTGCGGAAGAGCGAGAGGAATTGGTCGCGCCGCGCCTGCGCCCGGCGGATGATGCGGAACTTCGTGATCATCACCGTCCAACTGAAGATCGAAGCAATAAACAGCGAGAGCAGGACGAGTCGGCCCGGCAGCGTGGATTGCTCGAACGCGAAGATCAGGCTTTCGGCGCCGCTGGCGGCGAGGAGATGGGGAATAAACGGAGCCGCCATGAGATGCCGGTTGCTTTAGCGGAAAGTCGCGCGGGATGAAAGGGAAAGCCGGCGGCGTTACCGGCCCGCCGCGGGCGGCTGGGGAAAAGTGGCGGCGCGGACGGTGCGCATCACGGCGCGATATTTTTCGGGTTCTTCGAGGTGCGGGACGTGGTCGGACTTTTCGAACCACACGAGATGCTTCCCGCGCGGGGCCCGCAGGGTGCGGAAATAGCGCGCGAGCACGGTGGAACTGATGAGGGTGTCGTTGCGGCCCATGAGGAACCAGGACGGCACCTCGAGGCGCGGAATTTCGCGGAAGAGATCTGCGGCGTAGATGTCTTTTTCGAGGCGTTGGTAGGAGTGCTCGGCATCGGCGGGCAGGCGCAGCATGTCGCCGAGCGAGTAGGTGGGGGAGGTCAGGGCGAGGAGGGCGAACCGTGGCGGGGTCACTTTATTCGGCGGACCGGGGAAGAGTTTCCGGGACCACCGCTTGACGGTTTCCTCGCCCGCGCCCTTCCACGGTGGCGGTCCGGCCTGGGTCAATTCCCGGAGGGCCAGCGGCGCGTGCGACCGACGTGCGGCGCGGAGCGCCTCGCGGTACAAAGTGCTTTCCGCCTCGGGGATGTTCACGAACTGGCTGATCCCGACAAAGGCGGCGTAGAGTTGGGGTTCGCGCTGCACCGCGCGCGCGGCCACGAGTGAGCCCCAGGAGAAACCGGCGAGGTAGATTTTGCGCCCGCCAAAACGGCGCTGCAATGCGCGGCTCAATTCCAAGGTGTCGCGCGTGATTTGCTCCGCCGTCAGGTCGGGCGTCGGGCCACGCCGGGACCGGCCCGCGCCGCGCTGGTCCCACTGGACGACGGTGAAGTCGCGCTCGAGGTCGGCGTTGTGATGCGCCACGGGCATCTCCGGGACGCCGGGCCCGCCGTGGACGAAGAGGAGCACGGGGTTGCGGAAGTGGTCATCGCCGCGGATCCGGATCGCCTGCGGCACCCCGCCGAGCGTGATGCGCTCCATTTGGGAAATGGACCGGCGCGAGTCGGGCGCCCGCCTTTCCAGGACTGCGCAACCGGTGAGGGCGAGGGCCGTGAGGAGGAGGAGGGCGCGCGGGAACGGAAGCATGGTGGAAGGCGGGCAGCTTCGGGCCGATGTCCCGGAGAAGCGAGCCCGGCCAGGGCGGGGAAATTTTGCGACGGAAGCGGGAGTGGGGCCGCGGAGTTTGACCGTGCTCGCCGAGTCTGTGCATGTTCTGCCGACATGGAATCCACCCGGCTTTTCGAGATTCGCGCCTACCAGCCTGCCGACCGCGCGCGGGTGCGGGAGTTGTGCTGCGCGACGGGTTTTTTGGGCAACCCGATCGACCCGGTGTTTGAGGATCGCGAGCTGTTCGCGGATTACCTTACGGCCTACTACACGGACTGGGAGGCGGAGAGCTCCTTGGTGCTGCTGGTGAATGGCGAAATCCGCGGCTACCTCATGGGCTCGCGCTTTCCGCTGCGCCAGCAGTGCTACGCGTTTTACCAAAACATCAGCCTCTTTCTGCGCGGCATTTTCCGCTACCCGCGCTACTCGACGGCGTCGAAAAAATTCGTCCAGTGGATCTTTCGCACGGCGTGGCGGGAGGTGCCGGCGGCTCCCCGGCGGACCGCGCATTTTCACATCAATCTGCTCGCCGATGCGCGCCAGGTGGCGACCTCGCGGGCGCTGGTGGATTCGTATCTGCGCTACCTCCACGCCTGCGGCGAAAAGCGCGTCTACGGCCAGATGGTGGTCTTCGAGGATCGGCGCGGGGCGAAGATGTTCGAGCGTTACGGCTTCAAGGTTTTGAACAAGTCCGAGATCACCAAATACCGCGCTTTTCACCCGGAGCCGGTCTATCTCTGCACGGTCGTGAAAGACCTCGACGAGAACAGCCAGTGCTACGCGAAGGCGGGGTGACGGTCACTCCGCGGGCCGGCGGAGTGCGGGGACATTGCCGAGCCAGGTGGTGGCCAGGCAGCCGATGGCGCCGACGGTGAAAATCTGCCGGG
This sequence comes from uncultured Chthoniobacter sp., assembly GCA_903874975.1. Classification (GTDB taxonomy): domain Bacteria; phylum Verrucomicrobiota; class Verrucomicrobiia; order Chthoniobacterales; family Chthoniobacteraceae; genus Chthoniobacter. The sequence continues at coordinate 3,257 of CAIQUL010000011.1, forward strand.
CGGTGCCCTGGTCGCTGAGCGGCACCAGATGCGCGAGGGCGGTGAGCGCCGCGCCGAGCAGGGTGACCGCGGCGACGGTGCCGAAGAGCCAGGTGCCGGGCCGGGAGCCATTGGTAAAGGTCATCGAGAGTGGAAAGGAGGCGGCGATCAGGCCGATGCCGAGGGTGACCACCGCGGGCCAGCCGAAGGCGAAGCTGGCGATGAGGAGCGCGAGGCCGGGACCGAGCGAGCCGCCGACCGCGGCGGCTTCCAGTTTCTCCCGCGGGCGGAGCGCGTAGCGGGCGAAGGAGTCGAAGAGCAGAAAGAAATTGCCGACGGGTTTGGCGACCCAGACCCAGAGGACGAAAAGCATGTAGAGCGCGACGAGGGCGTCGCCGCCGGGAATTTGACCCGCGAGTTTGACGCCGAAATAAAGGCCAATGATGACCGCCCAGCGCGCGCCGGAGCTGAGGCGCTGCATGAAAAAGCAGTAGCGCAGATAGGTGCGGTAGATCGGCGAGCGGGCGCGGAAGCTGTTGAGCAGGCCGTCGCGGGCGGATTCGAAGTCGGGGTCGAGGCGGAGGGCTTCGCGGAAGTGCGTCTCGGCGGCCCGGTGCTCGCCGCGCTGGAGGGCGGTCCAGCCAGCGTTGGCGTGGGTGAAGGGATCCTCGGGATCGCGGGCGAGCATGCCGGCGAGGTGCGCGGCGTTTTCGGCATTCTTGTTTTGCAGGCGGAGCGCCTGGGCGAGTTGGTTGGCGGCGGCGGAGTTGTCGGCGTCGAGCGCGAGGGCCTGCCGGGCGGATTGCTCGGCGCGGGGCCATTGCTCGGTTTGCAGATGCGCCTGGGCCTCGGCCGTGAAGGCGCCAGCGTGCTGCGGATCGAGGCTCAGCGCCGTCTGCGCGGCGGCGAGACCGTCGCGCGGGCGGTCGAGGACGGAGAGGATGTAGCTGCGCAGGACGTGGTGGTCGGCGTCGTTGGGCTCCTTGGCGATGGCGCGGTCAATGGTCGCGAGCGCCTCGCGTTTTCGCTGCGGCTGGTGGAGTTGGCAGGCGGCGAGCTGGTGGAGGGCGAAGGCGTCGTTGGGCTCCTGCGCGAGCGCTTCGCGAAAGGCGTTTTCGGCATCGGCGTAGCGGCCGAGGTCTTTGAGCTGGAGGCCGCGGAGGATTTCGGGAGGCATGGGGAAATGACCGATGGAAAATGACCAATGACCAATGGTCAGGCGCTGCGCGCTTTGCGGATGATGGTGGAGAAGATGGCTTTGAGTTGGCGGGTTTCTTCCAGAAGAGGGGTCATTGCTTCGGGTTTAGTTGTTCCGCTTTCGATCAGTAGTTCGAGCCAGTATTCGGTCTCGCTGAGTTCGCGCAGCGAGTCTCCCATTTTCGCGATGAACTCGGCCTTGGAACGTCCCTCGTCAGCCTCGCGATAATTTGCGCCCACCGATGTTGCCGAGCGCAGCACTTGTTTGCCCATGACCTGCGCGACCGTCGTCTTCGGAAGGCGCGAGTACAGGCGGATGACACGCAACGCGAAAGCCTTCGTCCTCTCCTTCAAATCCCGCTCCATTATTCCCCTCTGGTCATTGGTCATTCTCCCTTGGTCATTTCCTGATCCCCAGAAACTCCAGCACGTCGTCGTAGAAGCCGCTCTGGTTGGAATAGATTGCGTAGTTTTTTGCGCTCTCGAACCACGCTTTCGTCGAGGGCTTCACATCTTTCGCAGACTTCAGCAGGTCGTCGGTGCCGAGCGGGATGACGCGGCCTTCGTTCATGGCGCGGGCGAGGGAGCGCTCGATGGCGATGTCAAAAACGGCTTTCAAATCCGCGCCGGAGAAGTCGCGCGTCTTCTTCGCCACGGCGGCGGCGTCGAGCGCGTGCATGGGTTTGTTTTTGGCCATGACCTCGATGATGGAGCGGCGCGCGGGCTCGTCGGGCGGCGGGACGAAAAGGATGCGGTCGAAGCGGCCGGGCCGGCGGAAGGCGGGATCGAGATGCCACGGGGCGTTGGTCGCGCCGAGGATGAGCAGGCCGTCGTTGTCGCCGACGTTGCCGTCCATCTCGGCGAGGAACTGGTTGATGAGCGTGCGGCCGGCGCTCTGTTTGAGGTCGTTGCGGTCGGCAGCCAGGGCGTCCACCTCGTCGAAAAAAAGCACCGCCGGCGCGTGGGTGCGGGCAAGCTCGAAAAGGGCGTGGAGGTTTTTTTCGGAGTTGCCGAGGTAGAGGTCGAGGATCTGATGGATGCCGATGGAGAGAAAGTTCGCCTTGATCTCCCCGGCGGTGGCGCGGCTGAGCAGGGTTTTGCCGCAGCCCGGCGGGCCGTAAAGCAGCACGCCGCCGCCGATTTTTTTGCCGTAAGCCTTGAAGAGCGCCGGGTTCTTCAGCGGGTGGATGATCTTCATCCGAATCTCCTCTTTCACGGACTCCATGCCGCCGATGTCGGCAAAGTTCAGCGTGGGCCGCTCGATGTCGGTGGGACCGACGGCGGGCTGTTCCTCTTTGTCACTTTCGGGCGTCCAGCCCTGGACCGTAACCTTTTCCGGCTCGGCGCGCGGTGGCTCGGCGTGGCCGCGACCGGTGAGTTCCTTTTCCAAACCGGCGTCGCGCAGCGTGGGGTCGAGGGCCAGCGCCTGGTCGTAGCAGGCTTGCGCGGCAGAGCGGTTGCCTTCGCCGGCGTGGAGCCGGGCAAGCAGCAGGTGCGCGGGCGCAAAGCCGGGGACGTCGGCGAGCAGCGACTCGATCCGCACCACGGCTTCGCTGGTTTTGCCGGTGAGGTGGAGCACGCGGGCGACGCCCACTTTGGCCTCCGGCCGCGCGGGATCGAGCCGCTGGACGCGCTCGAAAAGGGCGCGCGCCTCATCGATCGACCACTCGTCCAGGCAGGACTGGGCGAGGAGGAGGAGGAGCGGGACGTTTTCTGGAGAAACGGCCACGGCCTGGCGGAGTGGGTCGAGCTTGGACATGGTCGGGATTCTCCGGCGGCAGGCGAGGGGTGACAAGCGGGAGATTTTCGAGAAAATGGGCTATCATCGCGCGGCGAAAAAGCCGTATCTGATGGCACAGCCGCTGCTAGTTCCCAAATTGCTCAAACCATCTATTCCATGAATTTTCTCGTTGTTGACGATAACCGGCTCCTGAATCGCTTTCTGACCACCTACCTCCGCGGCAAAGGCCACGTGGCTTCGTCGCTCGCGGACAGCACGAAGGTGGAATCCTGGCTCGATCTGAACCCCTGCGACGGGCTGATCCTCGACATCGGCATGCCGAAAATCGACGGGCTGACACTGATCTCGCACGTGCGGGCCACGCATCCCGATCTGCCGATCGTGATGTTCACCGGGCTGGGCTACGACGAGGACGCGATGCAGGCGGCGCGCAAGGCGGGGGCCAATGGCTACGTGAGCAAGGGGCTCGGGCCGTCGGAGATTTATTTGGCGCTCATGCGGGTGCTCGCGAGTCAGCCGGCGAAGGCGTGAACCGTGCGGCGGGAGCCGAATCGCGCGCGGGGAAAGCGACGCGGTAGTTCAGTTTCTTACGCGGCGGGAGCGGTCAGTTCGGCGAGCCGTTTTTGCAAAAGCACGGCCTCCCATTGTCCGCTGGCGTTGGGCTGGTCGAGGTAGCCGTAGTTCAGCACGGAGCCGGCTTGCGCGAGGAGCAGGCGCGAGATTTTCCCGAAGGTCCCCATGCCCATGACGCTGAGCGGGAGCGCCGGGCGGCGGGAGAAAAGGGCCAGGAGTTGCGCGAGTGCGGCCGGCGTGTCCGCGCGGGCGGCAAGCTTGCAGATGTCGGCCCCGGCGGCGCGGGCGCGGCGCATGGTCTGCCGCAGGCGCGCGGTGGTCGGCGGGGTTTTGAAATGATGCTCGGAGACGATCACGCGCACCCTGGCGGCGCGGGCGTCGGCGATGGTCGAGGCGAGGGCGACACAGGAGCGCAACTCGATGTCGATCAGCGCGGCGAATGGCAGAAACTGCGCGAACAACTCGCGTCGGCGAGGAAAGCCGAGCCGGTGCAATCCGCCCTCGGCGGGATGGCGGACGGTGATGATGAGCGGGACCCGCAGCCGGGGCAGCGCGCGGAGCAGCGGGGCAGGTTCGAGGGCAAAGGAATCCACACGGATTTCGAGGAAGTCCACCTCGCCGGGCTGAATTCGCAGCGCGCGGCGCAGGGCGCCCGGCGAATGAACAGCGCCAACAACTTGCGGTCTGGCGCTCAAAATTCTGGTAGTCTTGGTGCCGCTCATATTCTGTGCAGCCCGCAGACAAACCGATGCTAGGTCGAAAACAAGAACTCAATCTCCAGGCGCTGCAGCTTGCCGATGGCATTCTGTTGGTGGCGGCCTTTTGGGTGGCGCACACGCTGCGCTTCTTTGGGCCGAACTGGTTCCTGTTCGATACGCCGATCGGGCCGTTCAAAGACTTCCAGTGGCTGCTTTTCGCGATCATGCCGTTTGGGCCGATCTGTCTGGAAATGCAGGGCTTTTACAGCAACCCGCTGCAAAAGGAGGGAGGCAAGTCGCTCGGGCAGATCGCGCGGGCGTTTTTCTGGCTCGGTCTGCTGATCGCGGCGGCGGCGTACTTTTTAAAACTGGATGTCCCCTCGCGGGCGGTCATGCCGATGTTTGCGGTGGTCTCCGTGCTCGCGCTGCTGGTCCGCGAGCGCATCTCGATCGTGCGCTATCGGGCGCGGGCGAAACGCGAGGATCTGCGGGAGCGGCTGATCCTCGTGGGCACGCCGGCGGATTTGCACCAGTTGCGGCACTCGTTCACGCCTGAACAAGTGATCGAGACGGAGGTCGCGGCGGAGATCGACATCGAAACCCAGTCGGTCAACGAGCTGATTGAGGCGCTGCACAAGTATTCCGTCGGGCGCGTGATTTTTGCGGGCGGACACAGCCATCTGAACCGGCTGCAGGAAGGCATCGCGGCGTGCGAGGTGGAAGGCGTGGAGGCCTGGCTCGCGGCGGACTTCATCCGCACGGCGATCGCCCGGCCGGATTTCGATGTTTTTGGCAACCGTCCGATGCTCGTTTTTCGCACGACGCCGGATGTGTCCTGGGCGCTGCGCTTTAAGACGCTGATCGACCGCGTGGGTGCGCTGGTCGGGCTGGTGCTGCTGTCGTGGGGTTTCGTCATCGCCATCGTCGGCATCAAGCTGACCTCGCCGGGGCCGATCATTTTCCGGCAGAAGCGCGCGGGCAAAAACGGGCAGCCGTTCACGATGTATAAATTCCGCTCCATGCACACCGACGCCGAAATGCGGCAGGCGGAACTCGTGGCTTTCAATCAAATGGAAGGACCGGTTTTCAAGATTGAGAACGACCCGCGGGTGACGCCGTTCGGGAGGTTCCTGCGCCGGACGAGCATCGACGAATTTCCCCAGCTCCTGAATGTGCTGAAGGGCGACATGAGCCTCGTCGGCCCGCGCCCGCTGCCGATCTACGAGGTCGAAAAGTTTGCGAACACCGCCCAGCGGCGGCGGCTCTCGATGAAGCCGGGGCTGACCTGCCTGTGGCAAATCAGCGGGCGCAGCGCGATCAAGAATTTCGACGAGTGGGTGAAGCTCGACCTGCGCTACATCGACCAGTGGTCGCTCTGGCTGGATGCCGAGATCATCCTTAAGACCTTCCCTGTGGTTTTTCTGGGATCGGGCGCGCGTTGAGCTTCTTGTCGCCTTCTTTTTTTGCATGGAAATCCGTAAAGCTCTCATCACTGCCGCTGGAAAAAGTCAGCGCACCCTGCCGCTCCAATCGCTGGTTGATCGCGACGGTGTCACGAAAACGGCGCTCGCGATCATCATCGAGGAGGTGCTCGGCGCGGGCATCGAAAACATCGGTGTGGTCATCAGCCCCGGCGACGAAACTGCGTATCGCATCGCCGCGGGCTTGCATGCGGGGCGGCTGACTTTCATTCCGCAAACCGCGCCGCTCGGCTACGGGCACGCCATTCACAGCGCGGCGGCCTTTTGCGGCGACGATCCGTTTTTGCTGCTTGTGGGCGATCATCTCTATCTCAGCGCGGCGGCCAAAGGCTGTGCGCAGCAGCTCGTGGAACTGGCGCAGGCGGAAAAGTGCAGCGTCTCGGCGGTGGAATCGACGCACGAAAGCCAGCTCCCGTATTACGGCGCGGTCGGCGGCACGCTGGTCGATGCGGCGCGGCGGCTTTACCAGATCGACACCGTGCTCGAGAAGCCGACGCCGACTGAGGCCGAGCAGAAGATCGACGTACCGGGCCTGCGCGCGGGCTACTACCTGTGCTTCTTCGGCATGCACGTGCTCACGCCTGCGGTGCAGCGGTTGTTGGGCGCGGCTTTCGCCAAAGCGGAGGGTCGCGAGAACAGCGTGAACTTCCGCGCGGTGCTCGCCGAACTCGCAGCGCAGGAACGCTACCTCGCCGCGGAATTGGACGGGCGGCGCTATGACTTCGGTGTGCGCTACGGGCTGCTCACTGCGCAACTCGCGCTCGCGCTCAATGGCACGGATCGCGATGAAGTGCTCCGCGGCATTGTGGAGCTGATGGCGGCGAAGATCGCGAAATAGCCGCGCATGTCCCTCGGCCTGCTCGACCTCATCACCTCGCCGGATCCCGCGCTGCGCGACCGTTCGCTCGACGATGCCTGCGCGCCGGCCTCGGCGGAGGAGCTGCTCGCGGAGTGCGATGCGCTCGATGCGTTCCGCCGCACTTCGCCCAATCTCTACGAGCGCGTGCGCGCGCTGTTTTTCCTCTACGCGATTCATCGCTTTCATCTGCCGGCGCGCTTGCCGCGTGGCGCGGACGCCCCGTCCGCCGATGTCCGCCGGACGCCCTCGTCCGGCGAGCGTGAGGAAAGCGTCGCCGGACGCGGCGTCCGGCAGACGGACGCGGACGGGGGCGTCCGCGCCACGCAGATTCCGTTTCACGGCTACGAGCATTTGCTGGCGCGCCGGTTCGAGGAGGCGATCGAGGTTTTCTGCCAAAAGCAAAAGTCCGATGGACCGAGCGACGCGCTCAGCTCGGCGCTCGCCGCGGCGTTTCACCGTCTGGCCTTCCAGACGCTTGCGGATCAGGTCCGGCGCAGCGTCCGCACGGTGCGCGGGAACCAGTGGATGTTTCGCATGGGCCACCCGAACGACCAGCCGTTGCGGCTGCGGCCCGAGTTGCTGCGCGCGGACGCGGAGGGGCTGTATCCGATCCTGCGCGAGCGCACGCCGGTGCGGATGGATCTCACGCACTCGGCGTGGAGCGACATCTTTTTTCTCGGCATGGATTTCCCCGCCGGCGCGCGCGTGCTGAACATCTCCGTCGATCTCGGCGTCCACGGACGCGACGCCGAGCCGCAGCCGCCGGTGAGCGCGTGGCTGCGGGTGATCGATCAGCCGGTGCTGCGGCTCGTGTCCGTCGATCTCGGGGCGAGCGCGGAGATTTCCTCGCTCGGGGAAGTGTTCGATTTTGCGAAGGATTACCTCGGGCTGTTGAAAGCGGCGGTCATCGCCAGCGGGCTGGTGCCGCCGGGCATCGAGGGCTCGGGGCAAAGTCTCGGCGATCTGCTCGCGCAGATGCTCGGGCCGGGCCGCGGGCTGGAACTGGTGTCGAGCGTGAACGACATCCCGAAAGGCTCGCGCCTCGCGGTTTCCACAAACCTGCTCGCGGCGCTCATCGGCGTGCTCATGCGCGCGACCGGCCAGGCGGAGTCGCTGACCGGGCCGCTGAGCGAGGCCGAGCGGCGGCTGGTGCTCGCGCGCGCGCTGCTCGGCGAATGGATCGGCGGGAGCGGCGGCGGCTGGCAGGATTCGGGCGGCGTGTGGCCGGGGATCAAACTCATCGAAGGCGTGGCCGCGCAGCCGGGTGATCCCGAGCACGGCGTTTCGCGAGGGCGGCTGATGCCGCGGCATCACGTTTTCACGCGGGAGGAAATCCCCGACTCCGCGCGGCAGGCGTTGCAGGATTCGCTCGTCGTGGTCCACGGCGGGATGGCGCAAAACGTGGGGCCGATTTTGGAAATGGTGACGGAGAAATATCTGCTGCGCTCCGCCGTGGAATGGCACGGACGGCAGGAGGCGCTCGGCTTTCTCGATGAAATCCTCGACGCGCTGCGGGTCGGCGACATCGCCCGTGTGGGTGCGGCGACGACGCGCAATTTCGACGGGCCGATCCAGACGATCATCCCGTGGGCCTCGACGTACTACACCGAGCGGCTGATCGAGCAGGTGCGCGCAGAGTTCGGTGCAGATTTTCTAGGGTTCTGGATGCTCGGCGGGATGAGCGGCGGGGGCATGGGCTTCATGTTTGCGCCTGCGCGGAAAGCGGAGGCACAGCAGCGGCTCGGCGAGATCATGCGCGCGACAAAGCAGGAACTCGCGGCCTCGCTGCCGTTCGCGATGGAGCCGGTGGTCTATGATTTCCGCATCAATGAAAACGGAACTTTTGCGGACCTCCTGCCCGGTCGCACCGCGCTGATGCCGAAAGGTTACTACCTCCTCCGCGCGCCCGCGCTGTTGCGGCGCGATCCGAAGTCGCTCCCCGCGCTGGATCGCGCGGAGCTGGACAAATTCGCCGCCGCCTGCCGCACGCAACCCGAGCTGCGCGGCGTGGTGCAGGAGCTGTTCGACGCCCTGCTCCCGCGGGGTCGCGAGGACCGCGCCGGCGCGCAATCGCTCGAAGATCTGCTCGCCGAAAACGGTTTCGATCCCGAGGCGCACGCGCAAATCCGCGGCGACCTCCGCGCGGGTCGCATCGGCCTCGCGCAGAATCGGCTGCCGGCGAATACCGTCATCGAGGACGTGCGGGCGGAGGACGTCACCGACGCGCGCGCCAACGCCACGCGCCGCGCCCCGCCGCGGGGCGCGGCACCGGCGCACGCGCGCGGGCTGGACGCCTTGCGCGCGGGTGAGGCGGCGGTGGTGACGCTCGCGGCGGGCGCGGCGAGCCGGTGGACGCAGGGCGCGGGCGTGGTGAAGTCGCTGCATCCGTTTTGCAAACTCGGCGGGCGGCATCGCACCTTTCTGGAGACGCATCTCGCGAAGTCGCGCCACATTTCCCAGCTCGCGGGAACGGCGGTGCCGCACATTTTCACCACGAGCTATCTCACCCACGGGCCGATCGCGGCGATTCTCGAGGCGCGGAAAAACTACGGCTACGCAGGGCCGCTGGTGCTTTCGCGCGGGAAGAGCGTGGGCCTGCGCCTCGTGCCGACGGCGCGCGATTTGCGCTTCGCGTGGGAGGAGATGCCGCAGCAGGTGCTCGATGAGCAGCAGCAGAAAGTCCGCGAATCTCTGCGTGCCGCGCTGCTCCGCTGGGCGCAGGGCGCGGGCGAGGCCACGGACTACCGCGACAACCTGCCGCTGCAATGCCTGCACCCGGTCGGTCACTTCTACGAGATCCCGAATTTGCTCCGCAACGGCACGCTCGCCGCGCTGCTCCGGGAGCGTCCGCAGCTCCGCACGCTGCTGCTGCACAACATCGACACCGTCGGCGCGAACCTCGATCCCGCCTTGCTCGGCCAGCATCTGGAAAGCGGCGCGACGCTGAGTTTCGAGGTCATCACGCGCCGGCTCGAAGATCGCGGCGGCGGGCTGGCACGCGTGGACGGGCGGGTGCGGCTGGTGGAGGGGCTCGCGGTACCGCGGGAGGAGGCGGAATTCGGCCTGACCTATTACAATACGATGACCACGTGGATCGACATCGACGGCTTGCTCTCGGCTTTCGGCCTCACGCGGGGCGAACTCGACGACGAACCGCGCGTGAGCGCCGCCATCCGCGCGCTGGCGGCGAAAGTGCCGACCTACATCACGCTCAAAGACGTGAAAAAGCGCTGGGGTCACGGGCAGGAGGACGTTTTTCCGGTCGCGCAATTTGAGAAGCTGTGGAGCGATCTCACCGCGCTGCCGGAGATCGCCAGCCGCTTCGTGGTTGTGCCGCGGCTGCGCGGGCAGCAACTCAAGGAACAGGCGCAGCTCGACGGCTGGCTGCGCGACGGCTCGGCGGCCTCCGTCGAGGAGCTGTGCGCCTGGTAGCAGGCGGCGGATATTTTCCAAACGATCGGACTTTTCACGGCGCGCCGTCTCGGTCACGTTCGCCCGATGTTCATACGTTCGTCCGCTTCACCGATCTCCGTCGTGACCGGCGGCGCCGGCTTCCTCGGCTCGCATCTCACCGACCGTCTGCTGGCGGAAGGCCACCGCGTTGTCGCCATCGACAACTTTCTCACCGGCTCGACGGCGAACATCGCGCACCTCGCCGGCAATGAAAATTACCGCCTCATCCGGCACGATGTTTCGAACTTCATCTTCCTGCCGGACGACGTGGATTTCATCTTTCACTTCGCTTCGCCCGCGTCGCCGATCGACTACCTCGAGCATCCGATCCCGACGTTGAAAGTCGGCTCGCTCGGCACGCACAACGCGCTCGGTTTGGCGAAGGACAAGAAGGCGGCGTTCCTGCTCGCGAGCACCAGCGAGTGCTACGGCGACCCGCTCGTGCATCCGCAGCGCGAGGACTACTGGGGCAACGTGAACCCCATCGGGCCGCGCGGCGTTTACGACGAGGCGAAGCGTTTCGCCGAGGCGATCACGATGGCCTACCACCGCTACCACCACGTGAACACGCACATCGTCCGCATCTTCAACACCTACGGCCCGCGGATGCGCCTGCGCGACGGGCGTGTGGTGCCGGCGTTCATCGGCCAGGCGCTGGCCGGCGAGCCGCTGACTATCTTTGGCGACGGCTCGCAGACGCGTTCGTTTTGCTACTGCACGGACCTGATCGACGGAATCTTCCGGCTCTCGCAATCCGCTTTTCACGAGCCGGTGAACATCGGCAACCCGCGCGAAATGACGATCCGGCAGTTTGCCGAGGAGATCATCCGCCTCACCGGCACGACCTCGAAAATCGAGTTTCGCCCGCTGCCCGAGGACGACCCGAAAGTGCGACAGCCGGACATCGCGCGGGCGAAAAGCGTGCTCGGCTGGGAGCCGCGCGTGGAGTTTGATGAAGGAATCAGGAAAACCATTGAATACTTCGGCACCCGCATGAAATAAGGGCGCGTCCAGTGGAGGTGTTTTTTCTTCCCATCCGCTGGCAAATCGACAACAACCCCAGCGCCTTTTCCGCACTAACGAAAAACCCCGACGACAACCTCCCATGAAAATCTTCTTAATTACGGCCGGCGCGCTTCTGGCGCTTGCGCTGCACGCCTCCGCCCAGGCCCCGACCGGTGCGATCAAGCTGGGCAAAGTGCAACCCGCAGTCGTCAAGACGCCGGAGTTTTCGGTGAAGTCGGGCGTTGAAAAGCGCTCCAAGCCCGGCGACTGGCTGGAGATTGAGGTCGAGTTTGACACCAAGGGTGCCGAAATCGAAGAGCTGACGCTGGAATACACGGTGCAGTTCGAGAACAAGCTGCTCGAGGGACAGGTCACGCATGTGAACATTCCTGTGGGGCGGGAGCACTATTCGGTGATGTATGTGGCGCCGCGCTCGCTGGAGAAACTCACCGGCGGAAAGACGCTCACCCACGGGAGCATTCAGAACGCGTGGATTATCGCCAAGATCAAGGGACAGATCGTTGATCAGGCGGCGTTTCGTAAGGAGCCGATTCCGAATTTGCAGAAGACTCCGGGGATGTTGCTGAACAAGCCCGAGACCCCGTTCGCACCGCTTTACTTCGACCGCTACGAAGCGACGAAGTCCAAGTAAGCGCCGCTCCAGAGCTTTCATGGCGGCGTCCAACCACATTCTCAGCCTCAGCCTCGGCAACCAGACGGTTGCAATGGCCGAGTTCAAGACCGACACCGGCGGCGGACTCGTGCTTTCCTCCTACCAGACCCGCGAGTTGCTGGCCGATCCCGCCGCCGATGCCACGCGCCTCGCGCAAACCAAGCTCGCGCTCGGGGAGATGGCGCAGGTGACCAAGCAGAAAGGGGCGGCGGTCCATTACGCCATTTCCGCGCAATCGGTCTTCACGCGCTTCGTCAAGCTGCCCTCGGTCGGCGAGGAGCAGGTGGACCAGATCGTGAGCTTCGAGGCGCAGCAAAATGTGCCGTATCCCATCGACGAGGTAGTCTGGGACTACGCGCTCGTGGATAGCGGACAGGCCAAGGAGGTCGAGGTGGTCATCGTGGCGATCAAATCCGATCTACTCGACGGCATTAACGAGTCCGTGGAAGAGGCCCAGTTCAAGACGGCCATCGTCGATGTGGCCCCGATGGCGATCTACAACGCCTTTCGCTACAACTACAGCGACGTGGATGGGTGCTCGCTGATCATCGACATCGGCGCCCGCTCGACGAATCTCATTTTCATCGAGCCGCACAAGGTTTTCAGCCGCAGCATCCCCAACGCCGGCAGCACCATCACCCAGGCCATCGCCAAGGACTTCAACGAGCCATTCGGGGCGGCGGAGGAGCGGAAAAAGCGCGACGGTTTCGTGAGCCTCGGCGGATCCTACGCCGAACCGGAAGACCCGGATGTCGCCCGCGTTTCCAAGATGATCCGCAACTCCATGACCCGCCTGCACGCGGAAATCGCGCGATCCATCAGCTTCTATCGCTCCCAGCAGGGGGGATCCGCGCCGCAGCGCGTCTTCCTCAGCGGCGGCAGCGCCGGGCTGCCGTACCTACGGGAGTTCTTTCACGAGAAATTTCAGCTTCCGGTCGAGTTCTTCAATCCGCTGCGCAATGTCGCAGTCGGCAATGACCTGAACATCGAGGAAATCGGCCGGAGCGCCCATCGGATGGGTGAACTCGTGGGCCTCGCGCTGCGCGGGTCGAGCAATTGTCCCATGGAGCTGAATCTGCGTCCGCGCAGCGTGGTGCAGCGCCAGGAACTCGCGCGGCGCCGTCCTTTTATCCTGCTCGCGGGAGTCTGCACGCTGCTCGCCCTCGCCGCGTGGTGGCTGTATCTCGATCGCGTGGCCGTCATCACCGCGGAAGTGGCCGGCAAGATCGCGCCGAAGGTGGCCGCCCTGAAAGGTCTCGACACGAAGATGAAGGTGGCGAAAGACGAAATCGCGGCCCAGCAGGCCACCGTGGCGCCGTTGGTCCGAGCCGTCGAGGAGCGGGGCTACTGGTTGAAAATCATCGAGGACATCAATCTCCGGCTGCCCAAGGAACTGGTGTGGATCACCTCCTTCGAGGCCAAGGTCCAAGCTCCTTTGGACGAGGGTGCGGAGCCGGCACCGGGGCCCAAAGGACAGGCTGCTCCCAAGCTGGAAACGGTCCTACTTTTGAAAGGCCTCTACCTGACCAACAAGCGGGCGAACCAGGCATCCGTCGCGGATGAGTTCAAGGACAAGCTCCTCGAGTCGCCGCACTACACCTTGGATCAGCAGCCGCCGCGGTATAAACGGAGCGTGCCCAACGACGCCGAACTGGCTTTCGATTTCGAGTTTCCGCTCATTTTGAAAAACCCGATCAAACTTCCCGACCGCAAATGAACTGGATCAAGGAGAACAAGTTCCTCAGCGGGTTTCTGGGCGTCCTGACCGTCGGCATCGGGGTGCTGGGCTACTTCGTCCTGGACGCCATGGACAGGGTGGATACCGCCCAGGAAAACTACACCGCGCAGGCTTCCGACCTCGCGCGACTGCAAAATCTCCCGCTCACACCGAGCAAGAAAAATCTCGACGCGCTCGTCGCGCAGAAAACGGAAGCGGTCAACGTCATTGCGGAATATCAGGCCACGCTGGGGGCGAAGTCGTTTCCGCTGGAACCGATGACTCCCGAGCAGTTTCAGGACCAGCTCAAGGCCACGAAAACCGCCATCTTTGCCCGTGCGGCCGAGGGCGGAACCAAACTGCCGCCGAAATTTTTCCTCGGCTTCGAAGCCTATGAAACCACCCCTCCGAAACCGGAAGCCGCCGCCCCGCTCGGGCGCCAGCTAAAAGCCATCGAGTGGGTGCTGAACCAAGTTTTCGAGAACCGCATCCTCGAGATCGATGACAAGGAACCAATGAAACGCGAGCTGCTACCGGAGGAAACCGGAAGGAAAGCCGCGGAGCCGCCGAAGAAAGGTGGGGGGGGCGCACCGAAACAGAAACCTCTGGTCGTGACCCATTCGTTTGAGTTGAAGATGAAATGTCGGCAACAGCAACTGGCTGGCTTGCTGAATGTCATCGTCGGTCCGAAGGCGCCGCAGTTTTACATTCCGCGCTTGGTCCAAGTGGCCAATGAGAAGCCCGGCGTATCCCGGGTCGATCCGGCCAAGGCGGCCGACGGAAAACCCGGAGGGTACTTTCTCGGCAACGAGCACCTCGTCGTGACTCTGTTGATCGAGGTGGTGAATTTCGCGGAGCCCGCCGCGGGCACGAAGAACCCGAGCGCCCCATAGCCTATGGACTGGATCAAAAAGCACTACGATCAGTTTGCGCTCGCGCTCCTCGCCGTCGCTTTGATCGCCGTCTCGATCATGCTGATCCTGACAACGCAGGGTTTTCGCGAAGCGTTTGCCGCGGCTACGACGACGCCTCCGACCCGCGACAAGGTTCCGCCACTGGTGCTCGAGCCGATCGAGGAAGCCAAGAAGGCCCTGGCGAATCCGCCGTTCTGGAACGAAGTCGAGTCGAGGGACGTGGGAGGGGAGGCCGCCCGGAAACGGGGGTCGCTATTCGTGTCCGACCTCTACATCCTGGATCAGAAAACGGGGCTACCCGAGAAGCCGGGCAAGGGATTCATCTACACCGACACGCTGAGTGGCAAGCCGATCCCCAACGACTGGTTTGTGAATCAAAAACTGCCCCTCCTCGATCCCGGGGTGCCGCTGCAAGACCCGGACAAGGACGGTTTTGCCAATGAAGACGAGTGGCGCGATGGGACCGATCCCAATGCCAAAGATTCCCATCCCGCCTACCACACCAAGCTCTTCGCCAAGAAGTTCTTTGCCCACCCCTTCCGGCTGGTTTTCAAAGCCTACGACGGCGACCCCAAAAAGCCCAAGCCCGCGTCCGACGGCTATCAGGTGAACACCGTGGACCTCCGCCAACCCAGCGAATACCTGAAAATCCGGGAGCAAGTGGCGAATACGAAATTCAAGCTCGTGAAATTTCAATACAAGACGCGGCCCAATCCCAAGACGGAAGAGGATGAGGACATCTCCGAACTGACGGTGGAGAATGTCGAGACGAAGGAAGAGATCGTCCTCGTGCTGAATCGGGTCACCGATTCCCCGGACTATTTCATGGACTTCGTTTACAAATGGCCCAATCCGCAGAAGGAATTTCGCGTCAAAAAACGCCAGGATTTCGCCCTGTCGACCCCGGGCGGCAGCGAGAAATACAATCTCGTTGACAGCAAGGAGGGCCGAGCCGTAATACAGGCACCCGACGGGAAGAAAATCGACATCCTGCCGGACCCGCGCAAATGATGTCAGCCGCTGACCGTTTGTTCTACCCCCTCAACTCCCAAGCTGCGCCCGGCCTGCCGGGTGCGAATTTCGACCAATCACAGCCTACCAACCTATCGCATCCATGACCAGACCCCCGCTCGCTACCGCTATCTCCTCGCTCCTCGCCGCGTCGATGATCATTACTCCGTCGTTTGCCCTCGCCGAGGGTGGCGTTCAAGGTGCCGCGGAGAAGGAGCTGTTGCGTCGTCAGGACTATCAGCGGCGGGGCGAGCAGATGCTCGAAAACGCGGATGCGGCCATGAAGGTCCGCGACTACGAAAAGGCCACGGCGAGCTACAAGTTTTCCTGCGATTTTATCCCAAACTCCGAACTCACCCGGGCGTCCTATGACCGGGCGCTCCGGGGCTTTTGCGCGGCGAGTTGCCGGCTGGCCGAACAGCGCATCTCCGAAGGCCGCTACGCGGACGCCGAAAGCACGCTGCGCGTCGTCACCGACGAGCGCTACGACCCGCGCTGCCGGGAGGCCATTCTCATCCTCGCCCACCTCGAAGATCCCGATTACTACAACAAGACCATCGGGCCAGGCCACCGCGCCAACGTGGAGAAAGTCAAACAGCTCTTCATCGAGGCCAAGGGCTACCTCGAAACCGATCGCTACGACATCGCCTTCAAGCGGTGCGAACAAATCCTGAATATCGACCCGTACAACAAGGCCGCGCGGATGCTCCAGGAGAGAATCAGCAAGGCGAAGAGTGATTTCCATGCCGTCAGCGCCCTCGAAGCGCGCGGGCGCTACCTGGAGCGGGTGTCCAAAGCGTGGGCCATCCCGGTGCGGAAATTCAATGTCGATCCGACGCTGGGAAACTTTGTGGCGGAGAAAAAGGAATCGGGCAACATCGACAGAATTCAGAAAAAACTCGAAAGGACGATCATTCCCAAGCTCGACTTCAAGGATGCGACCATCCGCGAGGCAGTGGAGTACCTGAAGAAGAAGAGCATCGAACTGGACCCGGTTGATGAACCCAAGACCGGAGTCAATATCGTCCTGAAACTCGACGCCGGATCGTCCGTGGGAGTCCCGGAAGCCCTGCCACCACCACCCGTCGCTCCGGGAGGTATTCCCGGTCTGGACGCTATGCCTCCGCCAGTCGCTCCGGCTCCGGCGTTGGGAGGAGGTGGTTCCGATGCCCGAATCACCGTCGCGCTTTCCAACATCCCGCTGATCGAAGCGCTCCGCTACGTCACCGGCCTGGCCAATCTCAAGTTCAAGGTCGAGCCCTTCGCGGTTTCCGTCGTCCCGTTGAGTGTGTCGACCGATGTTTTAATCACGAGGGAGTGGAAGGTCCGCCCCGATATGATTCCGCGCACCCCGGCAGGCGCGGGCGCGGGGGGAGCCGCAGGGGGATTTGGCGCTCCGGCTCCGGGCGATGCCACGAAAGGAGGTTCGGGGATTGCGGACCGCGAGTCCGCCAAGGCTTGGCTGATTTCGCAGGGCGTCCAATTCAATGGCGCGGCCTCGGCGGTCTATATCGTGACGAACAGCCGGCTGATCGTGCGCAATACGCAGGATCAACTCGAGCTGATCGACACCATCATTCAAGGCGGACCCCAGGGTGGGCCTACCCAGGTCGAGATCGAGGCCAAATTTGTCGAGATTTCGCAGTCCAATTTGAAGGAACTCGGCTTTGACTGGACCCTCGGGCAGTTCAATGCCCCGGCGAGCAACAACCTCTTTTTGGGCGGCGGAACGACCGGCTTCACTTCGGTTCAGAATCCGGCGAACTATCCATTTGTGGCCCCGGGAGGAAGCATCGTGGGGACCAACCCTTTGACCGCAGGCAACCGCAGCGGCCAGGCGGCAATCTCGGCCAGCGCCATCGACGCCTTGCTCTTTGGAGCCTCGGGCGGGGGCACAAAGCTGGCGCCGGCCATCGGAGCCATCGCGGGCGTTTTTACCGATCCTGCCTTTCAGGTCGTGATTCGTGCGCTCAATCAGAAAAAGGGGGTGGATTTGCTCTCCTCCCCGCGCGTCACAACCAAGAGCGGCCAGCGTGCGGTCATCGAGATCATCCGGGAATTTAAATACCCCACCGAATTCGACCCACCGCAGATTCCTCAGACCAATATCGCAGGCGGCGGCGGCGGTCTCGGTCTCGGAGGGGCGTTGTTAGGGGGGGGCGGCGGCGCGAACAACGCCTTTCCGGTCACCCCGACGACCCCGACCGCCTTTGAGACGCGAAATACGGGTGTCACCCTCGAGGTGGAGCCAGTTGTGGGACCGGACGGCTACACCATCGACCTCAACCTCGTGCCGCAGGTGGTCGAGTTTGAAGGATTCATCAACTACGGCAGCCCCATCCAGACGACCTCGACGAACCCCCTCACCGGCGTCACGAGCACTCAAGTCCTGACGGAAAACACCATCAACCAGCCGATTTTCAGCACGCGCAAGGTCACGACCAGCGTGAGCGTATTCGACGGCAGCACGGTGGTGATCGGCGGCCTCATGCGCGAGGACGTGCAGAAGGTCGAGGACAAGGTGCCGCTCTTCGGCGACCTCCCGATCATTGGGCGTCTGTTCCGTTCCAGCGTGGACCAGCACACCAAGCGCAACCTCATGATCTTTGTCTCGGCCCGCCTGATGAAGCCGGATGGCGACCCGGTCCGCTTCGATGAAGAGAAGGAAGAAGTCGTCGAAATTCTCGCCCCGCCGGATCTCGGTGCGATCCAGGAGCTGCCGTTGATGCCCAAGTAACCGCCTGTGCCCGTCCTCGGCGTCACCGGAGGAATTACCACCGGCAAGTCGTCGTTCACCAATTATCTGCGGCGCGAGTTGCCGGGGGAGTTCTTCGATGCCGATGCCTGCGCGCACGAGCTTCTGGCCCACGATGCCGGAGTCCAGCGCGCGATCCTTGCGACTTTTGGCCCGGAGGCTTGCGACCCTGCAGGAAAGCCCGACCGTCCGAAACTGCGGGCGCTGGTTTTTTCCGACGAGCGGAAGCGGCACCAACTGGAGGGCATCCTCCATCCGGCGATTCGCGAACGCTGGACGGAGCGCGCCGCGCCGTTCTCCCGCGAGGGAGGCTGGTTCGTGGCGGACATTCCGTTGCTTTTTGAGACGCGGGCCGAAGCCAGCTTCGACCACCTCGTGGTGGTCGCCTGCTCGCCCGCCACGCAGCGGCGGCGCCTCGCCGAAAAACGCGGCCTGAGCGCCGATCTGACCGAGAAAATCCTCGCCTCACAACTGGACCTGCCGACGAAAATCAACCAAGCCCATCATGTCATCTGGAACGACTCCACCCTCACCTGTCTCGAACGACAATCCCGACTCTTGGCCGGCTGGCTCCGCGCCCGCGCCGGCTGAACCGCCTGCCCCGGCCAACCCGCTGCCGACGCCGCAAGCCGCCACGCCGAAGGAAATCTGGATCGCCGAACTGCACGCCGAGCCGCTGGCCGCGCTCATCGTGCGCAGCAAGGCGATGCACCTCCGGATCGATGCCGATCGCACGCGGCACCAGATCGTTTTCGAGTTGCTCAAGGCCTACGCGTTTTACGGTTGCGAGATTTTCGTGGATGGCGTGCTGGAGACTTCCGCGCAGGGCAGCGGCTACCTCCGCTGGCCGTGCTACAATTTCCGCTCGCTCCCGCAGGACGTGCAGGTTCCGTCCGCCGCCGAGCGTCAGTTTGGCCTCCGCAACGGCAACCGCCTCACGGCCCGGGTCCGCGCCCCGCGCCATCAGGAGCGCTTCCTGACGATCGAGAAAGTGCTCAGCATCGAGGGCATCCCGGTGGAGGCGTGGAAACCGACGAAGGAATTCGACCTTCTGACCGCGCTGCATCCGACCGAGCGCATCGTTTTGGAGAACCAGAAAAGCCCCTCCATCACCGGGCGCGCGCTCGACGTCATCGCGCCGCTCGGGCGCGGCCAGCGCGGGTTGATCGTGGCCCCGCCCCGCACCGGCAAGACGCTCCTGCTGAAAGACATCGCGCAGTCCATCCTCGTCAATTCGCCCGAGACGCACGTCATCCTGCTGCTCGTCGATGAACGCCCGGAGGAAGTCACCGACTTCCGGCGCACCGTGAACTGCGAGATCTACTCGTCCACTTTTGACGAAAGCCCGCAGCGCCACACCGCGCTCGCCGAACTGGTCAGCGAGCGGGCGAAACGGCTCGTCGAAGTCCAGCGCCACGTCGTCATCCTCCTGGATTCCATCACGCGCCTCTCGCGGGCCTACAACAACCTGCAGGGCAACCGTGGGCGCACCATGTCCGGCGGCGTGGATTCCAAGGCGCTGGTGAAGCCGAAGAAGTTTTTCAGCAGCGCGCGCAACACCGAGGAGGGCGGCAGCCTCACCGTCCTCGCCACCTGCCTCGTCGAGACCAACAGCCGCATGGACGACCTCATCTTTGAGGAATACAAAGGCACCGGAAACATGGAAATCCGCCTCGACCGCAGCCTCAGCGACAAGCGCGTGTTTCCCGCGATCAATTTCCTCCAGTCCGCCACCCGCCGCGACGAACTGCTCTACCATCCGGACGAGTTTGACCGCATTTCCATCCTCCGCCGGCAGCTCGCCGTCCTCCCCACGCTCGAGGCCACGGAGGTTCTCGTCCACGCCCTTCACGCCACGAAAAACAACGCCGAACTCCTCCTCACCGGACTCCGCGGCTAAGCCATGCAACCTCTCATCGACACGCCCGATGCCCTCGCCGGCATCCTCCCGCTTCTCGCTCCGCACGCGCGCATCCCCATCGACACCGAGGCGGACTCGCTGCACTGCTATTTTGAAAAGCTCTGCCTCATCCAGATCAGCGTCCCCGAGCGGGATTTGCTGATCGATCCGCTCGCGCCGATCGACCTCGCGCTGCTCTTTCACGCGATCGCCGGGAAGCAACTCATCATCCACGGCGCCGACTACGACTTGCGTCTGCTGCGCCGCGTCGGCTACCCCGGCCACGAGCCCGTTTTCGACACCATGCTCGCCGCGCGGCTGGCTGGCATCGAGCAGTTCAGCCTCGCCGCACTCATTCTGAAATACTTCGGCGAGACCATCGCCAAAGCCTCGCAGAAGGCCAACTGGGCGCTGCGTCCGCTCCCGCCCCAGATGAGCGACTACGCGGTCAAGGACACGCACTACCTTTTGGAAATCGCCAACATCCTCGAAGCCGATCTCGTCCGCCTCGGGCGCACCGAGTGGCACCGGCAGGCGTGCGAGAAAGCCATCGCCGCTTCCGCCATCACCAAAGAGCGCGACCCCGACGAAATCTGGCGCATCTCCGGCAGCCACGAGCTGCGCGAACGCTCCGGCGCCGTGTTGCGCGCGCTTTGGCACTGGCGCGACCAGGAAGCGCAGGCCGTGGACAAGCCCGCCTTTCACATCCTGCACAACGAACAACTCCTCCGCGCGGCGGCGGAGTTCGATGCCGGCAATGAAGTGCGTTTTCACCACCTCCACGGCTCGCGCAAGCAGCGCTTTTACGCCGCCGCGCAGCAGGGTCTCGGCACGCCTGAACCCGAGTGGCCGCGCCGCGAGCGCAGCCCGCGCCCGCGTCCCACGCCGGACTTCGACCGGAAGCTGAAAGACCTCAAAACCCGGCGGGACAAACTCGCCGCCGACCTGCAACTCGACCCCTCACTCATCGCGCCCAAAACCATCCTGGAAAATCTCGCCGCCGGCAATGCGGACATCCTGGCGAAAATGATGCCGTGGCAGCGCGAACTGCTCGGCGTGTGAGGCGGACCGGCCGGTCCCCCGGCGCACTACCGCGGCCTGGGCTGTTCGCCGCCACTCACCGGGCCGCCGCGTGTCCTCCACGATCCATCCTCCAGCGAGCGCGTGTCCGGGCCGGAAGGTTCGGTGGGCGAATACAAACTGCGCCGCCGGGCGTTGGGGTTTGAGCAACCGGTGAGCAAAAGGACGAGCGCAAGAAGCGGGAGGAGAAATTTCACGGCGCGCAGGCAACCAGCATTGCCGGAGCCTGTCAACCTCCGCCTCGGACGTCGAAAATTGCCTTTGCCGAAAACGGCCAGACCGCTAATTTCCCGACCCATTTTCCATGATTATCGTCACCAAACCCGAGGCCACAGAAGAACAGATCGACCACATTATCGAGCGGATCGCCGAGTGGGGTTTCAAGACGGACGTGAGCCGCGGCGCGATGCGCACGGTCATCGGCGTCATCGGCGAAGAGGGCGCGATTCGGGAGAAGCCCATCGCCGCCATTGCCGGCGTGGAATCCGTCACCCCGGTGCTGAAACCCTACAAGCTGGTCGCGCGCGAGTTTCGCGGCGGCAATGACAGCGTGGTGAAGATCGGCGGCGTCGCCATCGGCGGCCCAGAGATCGTGATCATGTCCGGACCGTGCTCGGTGGAAAACCGGGAGCAGATCACCTCCATCGCGGCGGATATCAAGAGCGCCGGGGCCAAGGTGCTGCGCGGCGGGGCCTTCAAGCCGCGGACCTCGCCCTACGCTTTCCAAGGACTCGGCCTCGAAGGTCTGAAGCTCCTCGCGGAAGCGCGTGAGGTCACCGGCCTGCCGGTCATCACCGAGATCATGGACACGAAAGACCTGGAGATGATCGAGCAATATGCCGACTGCCTCCAGATCGGCGCGCGCAACATGCAGAACTTTTCCCTCTTGAAAGAAGTGGGCCGCAGCAAGCTCCCCGTCATGCTCAAGCGCGGGATGAGCGCCACGATCAAGGATCTGCTCATGAGCGCGGAATACATCCTGAGCGAAGGCAACTTCAACGTGCTGCTCTGTGAGCGCGGCATCCGCACCTTCGAGACCTACACGCGCAACACGCTCGATCTAAATGCCGTCCCCGTACTGAAGGCGGAGACGCATCTGCCGGTCGTCGTCGATCCCACGCATGGCGTCGGTCTGCGGGAACACATCGGCGCGATGGCGCTGGCCGCGGTCGCCGCCGGTGCGGATGCGTTGATGGTGGAGGTGCATAACTCGCCTGAACTCGCCAAGAGCGACGGCGAACAGGCGCTGCTGCCGCAGGAGTTTGCCGACCTCGTCGCGCGGGTGAAAAAGGTCGCCGAGGCGGTCGGACGCTCGGTTTAGCGCACGAAGATCAGCTTCACCCCGGCGATGAGCAGCACCGCGGCGAGGCAGCGTTTGATTGCCGCGGGCTGGAGATGCCGACTGCCCCAGTAGGAGCCGACGGCACCGCCGAGCACGGCCGACACCGCGAGCACCGGGGCGCAGGTGGGAAGGTGCGTGGTGCTGGCGAAGTTTCCGACCAAACCGGCCGCCGAATTCACGAGAATGAACAGCGCGGAAACCGCCGCTGCCGTTTTAGTTCGCGCCCACCGGAGGTGCAGGAGCAGCGGCGTGAGAAAGATCCCGCCGCCCGTGCCGGTCAGCCCCGCGAGCAGGCCGAGCCCACCACCGAGCGCGAGGGCCACGGGCCGCGCAGGTTCGTGCGCGACTTCATCCGCCGCCGGACGAATCAGAAAACGCAGCGCGGAAAACAGCAGCACCACGCCGAGGAGGATTTTGAAAACGGGAGCGGGCAGGTGCGCGTAGCCGCCCACGAACGCCAGCGGCACCGCGAGCACGGCCAACGGCCAGAACAGTCGCCACGAGAAATGCCCAGCCCGCCAGAAATGCCACGTGCCGATGCCGGCCACGAGGACATTGAGCACCAGCGCAGTCGGCTTGATGACCTCCGGCGCGAGGGAGAAAAGCGCCATCACCGCGAGGTAGCCCGACGCCCCGGCGTGACCCACGGACGAATAAAGCAGCGCCACGATCAGCACGGCGACCGCGAGCCAAGGCAGGTTTTCCGGCATGCGCGGGACGCTGGGACGTTTCCGCGGCAACTAAAACCGCGGGAGCTGCGCGCGTTCATTCAGCGCGCCGCAGTGGGGGCAGCGGGAGAGAGCGGTGCTCGTCGGGTCGGCGTATTCGCCGGCGCAGAGTTTGCAGCGGAGCACCGCGCGAAAGGCCGCGTGCTCGCGGCGTTGGCGGCACCACTCGGCGAGCAGCCAGGCGCCGCAGATCGGGCACAGCATGATCCCGAGATAAAGGCAGACGAGGGCGGAGAAACTGACGTGGATCACGGCGTTGGCGGCTTCCCGGCGTAGGCTTCGTCGCCCCACGTCACGACCACAGCGACCCAGGTGATGGGGGCCTCGTCCGGCGCGAAGACGAGGTCTTTCAAATGCGCCGCGGCCTGCGCATCGAGCGCGGGATTGCCGGAGGAGTTTTGCAGAAAAACGAAACGCACTTCGCCTTTCGCCGTCACGCCGATGAGGTGGCGCGTGGGCTCGATGGGAGCGGTTGCGCGGCTCTTCGCCACAAGCGACGGAAGCGGGTCCGGGATGCGGCGGGCCACGCTTGCGGAAAAGCTGAGGGCGGTGGGCTGCGGCGCGGTGTGAACGACTGGCGGTGCGGGTTGCGCGGCGGTGCTGGTGATGACGGCGAGCGCAGCGCGCGCCGCCGGAAACGGCACGGCCACGGGGGTCTCGGCGGGATCGAGCGGGGTGGTGCGGATGGTGGCGTAAGAAGGCCGGTAGGTGGTGGCGAGCAGGCCGGGGGGCGGGACGCTGGCCGTGGTGGCGGCGCGCGCGGGATCCTGCGCGGCCACCCAATCCAGTAGCGCGATGGCCTCCGGCGAAGACGGCGTGAGCACGCTGACCTGCGGCGCCGTGCGGGCGATTCGCGTGCTCGGCGGCTCGGCGACGCGGAAGAGAAAAAACGTGGCCGCGTGCGCGGCGAGCGACGCCACGATGCAGCCGCAGAGCAGGAAGGGAAAACCCTCGTCGCGCGGCCACTCGAAAGTCAGCCCGGGGTCACGTGCCTCCGCTTTCATCGCGGCTCGGCGCCGGTGGCGAGGATGACGGAAAAGCCAAGCTTCAGCGCCTCGTCGGTGACCTGCACGACGAGCGCATAGGGCGTGTCGCGGTCGGCTTTGATGATGACCGAACGGTCTTGCGTCGGGTTCTCGGTCAAGTGCCGGCCCAGCTCCGCGAGGGTCACGGCCTGGTCGCGGTGATAGATGGACGGGATCGGTGCGGAGGTGATGCTGATGATCTGTGCGCCCGCGCGCGGCGCGAGGGTGAAGGAGGAGGCCGGCAGGGTGACGGCGAGGCCCGACTGGAGGACGAAGCGGGAGCTGAGCGCGAAAAAGATGACGACGAGAAAGACGACGTTGACCAGCGGGATGAGGCTGAAAAGCCAGATCGGGATTTTCTGCGTGCGCGTGAGTTTCATGCCGGTGGGGCGAGCGTCGCCGCGCGGCTACTCCGCACCTTGGCGCGCCGCGCGGGTCGCCGGGCCAAACTCGATGATCTCCGGGCCCGGCGGGTGCCGGTGCTCGGTGATGAGGTTCACGATCTCGATGCCTGCCCGCTCGAGATCGTGCATGAGCGCATTGACGCGCGCCGAGAGGTAGCTGTAACCGACCGCGCACGGGATGGCCACGATCAGCCCCGCAGCGGTGGCGAGCAGGCTCTGGTAGATGCCGCTCGCGATGTCGGCGGAACCGGTAAAGCCACTCTGCGCGGACACTTTCACAAACGCGTCGATGAGCCCGATGATCGTGCCCAGCAGGCCGAGCAGCGGCGCGATGAAAGCGATGGTCGCGAGGAGGCCGAGCCGGCGCTCGAGTTGCGGCACTTCGAGTTGGCCGGCTTCGGTGACGATGTCTTTCAGCTCCGCGCGCGTGGCCTGGTGGCGGAGGATGGCGGCGTGGATGACGCGTGTGACCGGCGTCGGCGTGCTCGCACATTCCATCTGCGCTTCGGAAAAGCGCCGGTGCTCGATGAGGTTTGCGAGGCCGCGCATGAACTCGCCCACGCGGACCGTGATCCGGTGGAAGTAGGTCGCGCGTTCGAGGAAGACGGCGCCCGCGAGGACGCTGCAGAAGAGAATAGGCCACATCATCGGACCGCCTTTTTGCATGTAGTCGAACATGGGGCGTTTATACGGCGCAGCGCGCACGGCTGGCAAGGATTCGGCGCGGTGGCGAAATGCTTTTGACCCCCGGTTCCGGCGCTCTTAGAACCGCGGTGAGGAAGACAAAATACGATGAAAGCCGACAGCACTGTGATCAAGTTTGCCTGCGCGCACTGCGGCCAGCGCATCTCGATCGATGCGGCGGGCGCGGGGATGACGGCGACCTGCCCGAACTGCTCTCAGCCCCTCGTGGTTCCCAAACTCGGAAGCCTGCATCACCGCACCTACGGGGAGGACGTGACCAGCGCGCCGAGCCGGAGCGGCGGGGGGGCGGCGCCGGAAACCAATGCCGCTGTGGTGCTGCGGGAGTTGCGGGGAAAGCTGGCGGAGACGGAGTGCGCGCGCGGGGTTGCGGAGGCCTCGCTCGCGATGATCCGGCGGGAGAATGTTCAGCTCGTCGAGCGAATCGGCAGGCTTTCCGCCGAGTGCGGGCAGCGCGTCGGTGATGGGGCGGTCGCGGCGCAAAAGCTCGCGCAACGGGAGCAGGAACTCGCCGCTTCGGTCAAAAGCGCCGACCAGCTTTCCGTGGAGATTTCCGCCCGCGAAACCGAACTGAGCGAGACGCGGGCGCGTCTCGCTGCGAGTGAAACCGCCACAGAGCGGGCGCGGGAGGAAGTAGGCGCACTCACTGCCCAGAACGCGGAGTGGCGGCAAAAACTGGCTGCCGCGGTGGGAGCGCAGGATGTGGATGCGATGCGCGCCGCGCTCGCCGGCGCGGAGGAAAAGCTGACCGCGGAGCAAAGCGCGCGCGCCGCCGCGGAGACGCAGCGCAACCTCCGGGCCGGCCAGTGCCTGCTGCTTCAGGAAGAGATCGCCCGACTCCGGAATGACCTCGCCGAGGGACACGCCGGCCGCGAACTGCTCGCTTTGCGGGACCGCTTCGAAGTGCTCGAAAGCAAGCACCAGAAAGCGACCGCCGCGCTGGAGAACCTGGAAAGTGCGCACGCGACGCTGACCGCCGCCGAGCGGCAACTCCGCACCGAAGCCAGCGCGGCCCGCGCGCGCGCGGCCGCCGCTGAGAACCGCGCCGAAGCGTCCACCGACTCCGCGCTGGCGCGCGACATCGCCGTCCTCCGCGGCATCATCGAACGGCAGAAAGCCGAGTTGGAAGAGCGCTTCGTCGAGTTGCGCCGCTTCCAGCGCGCCCGCCTCGTCCTGCGCATCGTCTACGCAGTTTTCGCCCTCGCATTTCTGGTCGTCCTCACGCTCATTTTTTTGTGACTCCGCCGGCTCCGGTGAAGCAGTTTCTCCACGATTGGTTTGGCCTGTGACCCTGCGCCTTGCGCGCGCTGCACGCGGCTCCTAGCCTGCGCGCCTATGCGCATCCTCGCCATCGATCCATCGCTCCGCGGCACTGGCTTTGCCATCTTGGAAACCGCCGGCCCCAAAGTCCGCGCGCTCGCCTACGGCACGATCAAAAACCGCGCCGATCTTTTGCCCAGCGGCTGCCTCGTCGCCATCCACGAACGGATCAGCGACCTCATCCGCGAGCACACGCCCGAATGCGCCGCCGTGGAGGCCGTGATCTTTGTCCAAAGCTACCGCACCGCGATCACGCTCGGCGCGGCCCGCGGCGCGGCGCTGCTCGCGGCGGCGGGGCGTGGGCTACCCATTTATGAGTACGCACCGCGGCGGGTGAAACAGAGCGTCGTCGGGCAGGGCGGGGCGCAAAAGGGCCAGGTCGCCTTCATGGTCCGCGCGCTCCTCGGCCTCACCGAGACGCCGGACGCCGATGCCGCCGACGCCCTCGCCATCGGCCTCACGCACCTGCGCGCCGGCGAGAGCGCCGCCCGCGGTCTCACGGCTCCGGCGAGGATTTAGCCGGTGCGGTGTGGCGCTATCGGCGCTAACTTTTCCCATGTCTTCCGAGGTCGAAAATCCCACCATCATCCGCCACCCGAACCGGAGTCTCTGGGACGCCGCGGTGGCCGGGCATCGCGAAGCGCTGAGCCTGCTCGCGGGCCGCTGCTGGCCGCCGGTCTATGTGTGGCTGCAGGCGGCGGGCAGCAGCGCGGCGGAGGCGGCGCAGCGGACCGAGGATTTTTTCGCGCGACTCCAGTCCGTGGATCTGCCGCGCCCCGAAGAGGAGGTCGTGTCGCACTTTCAGGATTTCGTTTTGCAACGCATCGCGGCCTACGCGGAGGCGGGGTATCCGCCGGCGGACGCCACGGCGCAGGCTGCGGCGTCGTTGCTCATCGAGCGCGCGTGGGCGGAGAAGCGGTTCGGGCAGGAGCCGCCCGGCCGCGCGCTCGACGACCTCTTTGCCCGGTGCTGGGCGCTGACCACCCTGGAGGCCACACTGGCTTCGCTGCGGTCGGAGTATGAGGCGGAGGGAAAGGAAAAGTTGTTCGCGTTTTTGCCGTCGTTTCTCGGTTTCAGCGGCGTCGAGGAGCGCTACACGGCGGTGGCTCCGCAGGCCGGTCTTTCGGTGAGCGCGCTGCACGTCACGGTCTTCCGTTTTCGGCAGCGCTTCCGCGATACGCTCCGCCATTTCGTGGGCGATACGGTGCGCGATGAGGCGGACTTGGATAGCGAATTGACCAAGCTGCTCGTCGGGGCTAGCTAACCGACCGAGATGCCTGACGAGTCGGAAATTCCGCCTGCGCAAGACACCGTTCCGCAGCCGGGGGCGCTGCCGTCCATCCTCGGCGGGATGAGCCCGGACGAGCTTTTCGCCCGCGGCCTGCAGAGTGTGCGCATGACCGGCGGAGGCAGCCTGCAAAGCTGGGAGCCGCCGACCGTGGCGGAGGCCGCCCGCCTTTTCCCAAACTACGAGATCACCGAGATGATCGGGCGCGGCGGGATGGGCGTGGTTTACAAGGGCCGCCAGACTTCGCTCGACCGCATGGTGGCGATCAAACTCCTGCCACTCGAGGTCAGCATTGATCGCGATTTCGGCGACCGCTTTGTGCGCGAAGCGCGGACGATGGCGAAGATGAACCACCCGAACATCGTGTCGGTGTTCGACTTCGGAAACACCACGGAGGGGCATCTCTATTTCGTCATGGAGTTCGTCGAGGGGACGACGCTGCACCATTTGATTAAGAGCGTGGGGCTGAAGGCGAGCCAGGCTCTGGAGATCATTGTGCGCGTTTGCGAGGCGCTGCAGTACGCGCACAGCGAGGGCGTCATTCATCGCGACATCAAGCCGGCGAACATCCTCGTGGATACCAAAGGGCGGGTGAAAGTGACGGACTTCGGCCTCGCGCGGATGGACACGTCGAAGACGCCCGAGGAATGGGGCCAGACCATGACGGGCATGGTGCTCGGCACGCCGGACTACATGGCGCCGGAGCAGAAAAAGGGCATCCGCGTGGACCATCGCGCGGACATCTACAGCCTCGGTGTGATGCTTTACGAAATGCTCTGTGGCGAAATTCCGGCGGGCATTTTCGACCCGCCCTCGCTGCGCGTGGCGGTGGACGAACGCATCGATCAGGTCGTCATCTGCGCCATGCAGCAGGAGCCCGACCGGCGCTACGCCAGCTCGGGCGAGATGAAGACCGCGGTCGAAACGATCCGCGACACTCCCCTGCCGCAAAGGCCCGCCGACCAAGTGACCGCGACCGTCCCGCCGCCGCCGCCCCCCAAACCCGACCAGGCGCGCACCGAGCATGGCGCGCCGCCGAAACAGGGCGCGCCGATCGGCACGCTCATCGCCGCGGGTTGCGCGCTCGTCGCGGTGGGAGTTGTGGCGTGGAAAGAATTCCACCCTCCGGCTCCGGCCGCCAAGATTCCGGAGAGCACGCCCGCGCCGCTCGTCGTCGCGGCGACTCCCGAGCCGAAAACCGAGCCGCCGAAAGAGGAGCCGGTGGTCGTGCCGGCCACGCCGCCGCAAGTCGCCGTGGCCACCCCGCCGCCGGAAAAACCGCGCGAACCCGTGGTCCCCGTGGCGCCGCCGCCGCCGGATCGCCCGATCGCCGTCGTGCAGGTGCCGCAGGTCATGCCGCCGCCGGTGCTGGTGCGCCCGCGGGAGTTCATCACCGGACCGGCGCGACCCCCACCCATCACCCCGATTCTCGGCGGAGGAGAGGAGCCGGTGGAATCCGGCGGAGCTGGCGTGTCGGAGGACTGGCGCACTTTTGTGACCTCCGGCGACAACTACCTGCGCTTCCGCAAAACCGACGCTGCGATCGAGGCTTACCAGGCCGCGCTCGAAGTCGCGCAGGCGAACCCGAGGAGTGTCCCGCCCGGCGAGTTCAGCCGGGTCTGCATGAGTCTCGGCGCTCTGCAAATCCAGAACGGTTCGCCCGCTGAGGCGCGTCGCACTTTGGTCCAAGGCCGGCAGTTTCTGATCAGAAACAAAGGTGCCGCCGGGTCCATCGGGCAGATTGAGGGCATGCTCAAGAAGCTCCCGCGGGACTGACCCCAGCGCGGAGAAATTCGTCCGCGAACCTCTGGAAATCTGCGCCCGGCCCGCTACCGTCCGGGCTCTTATGTCACTTTGGAATACCGCCCACCCGTGGCTGCGCGAACTCGTCTCCTACGAACCGGGAAAACCGATCGAGGACGTGGCGCGCGAACTCGGGCTCAAGCCGGAGGAGATCATCAAGCTCGCCTCCAACGAAAACCCGCTCGGCCCGTCGCCCAAGGCCCTCGACGCGATGCGCGCGATGCTCGAGCGCTCCCACTTTTACCCCGACGGCGGCGGCTACTATCTGCGCGAGGGCATCGCCGCGAAGCTCGGGCTGAAACGGGAAAACGTGATCCTCGGCTGTGGCTCGAACGAAGTCATCGAGTTCATCGGCAAAGCCTTTCTCAACCCCGGCGACGAGATCGTCTGCGCGCGCCACGCCTTCGTCGTTTACAAGCTCATGGCCACGCTTTTCGGCGCGACCACCGTCGAGGTGCCCGATCCCGGTTTCGCCCACGACCTCGACGCCATGGCCGCCGCGATCACGCCGCGCACGCGCGAGGTTTTCATCGCCAATCCGAACAACCCCACCGGCACGCTGCTCTCGCAGACGGAGATCGACCGTTTCATGGACAAAGTGCCCGAGCACGTCGTCGTGGTCTTCGATGAGGCGTATTACGAGTTCCTCGAAAACCCGCCCGACACGCTGAAGTTCGTCCGGGAAGGCCGCAACGTCGTCGTGCTGCGGACGTTTTCGAAAATCCAGGGCCTCGCCAATCTCCGCATCGGCTACGGCCTCGCGAAGCCCGACCTGATCGACGTGCTGCAAAAAACGCGGCAGCCCTTCAACGCGAATGGCATCGCCCAGGCCGGCGCGCTCGCCGGTCTCGCCGACGACGATCACCAGCGGAAGACGCGCGAGCTGACCATCATTGGCCGCGACCACATGCAGCGCGAGTTCGCTGCGCTCGGCCTCGAATTTGTGCCGAGTTTCGCGAACTTCATCCTCGTCCGGGTCGGCGACGGCAAAGCGGTTTTCCAGGCGCTCCTCCGCAAAGGCATCATCGTCCGCGACATGACCTCCTACGCGCTGCCCGAGTGGATCCGCGTGAGCATCGGCACCGCTGCGCAGAACGCGCGTTTCCTCGATGAACTGCGCCAGCTCCCCGACCTGGCGATTGCTGCCTCCGCGCGGTAGCGCGCAGGGCTACCCCGCTCCCGTCGCCGGGCACCGCGCCGCGCGGTGCTCGCGGATGACTTCGCGGTAGAGGGCGAAAAGGTTTGTGAAGACTTCGCTCCAGGAATACTGCGCGGCGACGAGCTGGCTGACCCGGGTGTTGCTCGCCTTGAGATCGGCGCGACTGGTTTCCTCGATGGCGGCGGCGAGCGCGGCGGGGGAGTTTTCGCGCGCCCAGAGGGTCTGGTCGCTGTGGATGATGCGGTCCATGTAGCTGCCGTGGATGCCGATGACCGGTGTGCCGCAGGCCTGCGCTTCGAGCGTCACGAGGCCGAAGGTTTCCTGCACGCCGGGGTGGACGAAAATGTCCGCGGCGCGGTAGTGCGCGGCGAGCTTGGTGGCGTCGGCGCAGTAGGGCAGGTGGGTGATCGGTGATGGGTGATCGGTGAATTGTGATTGGAGATCGCGGAGATCCGAGCGCTGGAGGCCGTCGCCGATGACGAGGAGGTGGAAGCGATCGGGGAACTCGCGCGCGAGCTGGCGGAAGGCGGCGAAGAGCGTTTGCGTGTTTTTTTCCTGCGCGAGCCGGCCCACGTAGAGGAGCAGGGTGCGGTCGCGGGGGATGGCGAGCTGGGCGCGGAGATCTTCGCGGGGTGCGGGTTGGGGGTGAAAGACGGCGGTGTCTACGCCGAGGTCGGTGTGCGCGATGTTCGGAACGCCCCACGTGGCGAGGAGGTCGCCGAGCGCGGGGGAAGGGACGATGGTGCGGGCGAAGCGGCGGTAGAGGCTGCGGATGTAGCGGCGGGAGAGGTCGTGGAAAAACTCCGTGACGGTGTGCCCGCAGAATTTCCGCACGGTGCGGATGTAGGCCTCGGGAAAGTGCGAGTGGTAAAAACCGACGA
>CAIQUL010000012.1 GCA_903874975.1 uncultured Chthoniobacter sp.
ACATTGGGCGAGGTTTTCGAAACGATGGAGCGCCGCGCGATCCCGAGCGCATGCGGGAATTCGGCGTGGATGGCGTGTTTACGGATTTTCCCGAGCGTGTACCGCGGGCGTGACGCGCGGCTTTTTTCCGTCCCGCGCTGGCGAAACGGGCGGCACCCGCGCCGGTCACGGTCGGCGCAGTGGAATATTCGGTGCCGCTGTGGGCGATGGGTTTCGTGGTGGCGACGGATCTGCGGACGCGGAAGGAACCGGCGCGGCGGGCGGTTGGTCGCCCGGAAATTTTCCGGCTCGCCAGCGCGCCGCCGGCGACTAGTTTCCGCACATGCGATTCTTGGCTCCCCGCATTTTCCTCGCCGCGCTCACGCTCTTCGCCGCGGCCTGCTCCTCCCAGCGTCCGCTGCCGAAATATCAAAAGCCCATCGCCCGCGCGCGCGTCCAGACCGTGCGGACCACCGCCTACACGCACACCGAGGACGATCACGTCCGCTACTCGAACCGCAACGCGCTCGGCGGATGTCTCAAGTGCGGGCCGATCCACAGCGCTGCCGCCGACTGGTCGCGCTGGCCGGCGGGGACGGTTTTCCGCATCCGGGAGACGGGGCAGGTTTTCGAGGTGGACGACTACGGCTGGGCGCTCGCCGGCACGAATACCATCGACCTTTACAAGCCCTCGCGCGCCGCGATGAACGCCTGGGGCGTGCGCCGCGTGACCATCGATAACCTGCGCTGGGGCGACCCGCACCGCAGTCTCGCGATCCTCCGGCAGCGCATGAAACACCGGCACATCCGGCGGATGGTGGACGCCCTAGAAGACCGCATGGCCGAGCTGAGCCGTCCGGTGGAAGTGGCGGCGCCGACCTTCGCCAGCACCGCGCCCGCCGGGCCGACGATTGACGAAACCGCCCGCCCGCCCGTGACGGCGCGCCGCCAGCCCACGATCTCCGGGCAGGTCGGCGTGGTCGTGAGCAATACGCGGCCAGCGGTGACGCCAAACCCGTTTTTCGGCAGCACCTCCACGCGCTGACGCGCCACCCACACCATGAAAATCCTCTGCGTCGATGACCGCCCGGAAAGTCTCTTTCTCCTCGGCGCGCTCCTGCGCGGGCACGGGCACACCGTGGACACCGCGAGCGACGGGCACGAGGCGCTGAAGCTCGCCGAAAACGGCGGCTACGACCTCGTCATCTCGGACATCCTCATGCCGCGGATGGACGGTTTTCAACTCTGCCGCGAGCTGCACCGCAACGAGCGCCTCCGCCAGGTGCCGCTGATCTTTTACACCGGCACCTACACGGACTCGCGCGACGAATCCTTTGCGCTCAGCCTCGGGGCCGACCGCTTCCTCGTGAAGCCGCTCGACCCCAGCCAACTGCTGGCGGAGATCACGCGCGTGGTCGCGGAGAAAGCCGCACGCGGCCCGGCGGCGGCGGGCGAGATCGAGGACGAGGCCATCTATTTGAAAGAATACAACGCCCGGCTGATCGCCCAGCTCGAGACGCGGATGCTCGACCTCGAAGCCGCCAACCAGCGGCTCGCCGCCGAGGCGCAACTCCGCCAGGCGCAGAAGCTCGAATCCCTCGCCACCCTCGCCGGCGGCATCGCGCACGATTTCAATAACCGGCTCGCCGGCATCACGGGCTTTGCCCACCTCGGCATCGAGGCCGCGTCCGATCATCCGTCTTCGGCGGCCTGCTTCCGCGCGATCCTCAAGGCGGGGCGCCGCGGCATCGATGCGCTGAGCCACCTCCTGACCTTTGCCCGCAGCGGGGAAGCGGAGCGCCGGCTCGTCGGGCTCGCCGAGCAGACCGGGATCGCGCTCGATCAATTGCGCGCGACGCTGCCGGCGTGGATCGAGCTGGTCACCGAATTCGCCGCCGACGCAGCTCCGGTGCTCGTCGCGGAGGGGCAGATCCACGCCGCCGTGACGCAGCTCGTGAGCAATGCCAGCGACGCCATTGGCGAAAAACCCGGCCGTATTCTCGTGCAGACCTCGCTCTTCGGGGTCGATGCGGCTTTGGCCCGCAGCCACCCCGGCCTCTGCCCTGGCACCTACCTCCGCCTCTCGGTCACCGACAGCGGCACGGGCATCGCACCGACCGCCCTCGGGCGGATCTTCGACCCGTTCTTCACCACGAAGGAATTTGGCCGCGGGACCGGCCTCGGACTCTCGATCGTTCACGGCATCATGCAGGCGTGCGAGGGCGCGATCACCGTGGAGACGCAGCCGGAGCGCGGCACGACGGTGCATCTTTTCTTTCCCGCCGTGGACAAGGACGCGCCCGCCGGCGCGGCCGTGGGCCGCGGGCAGCGCGTGCTTTTTCTCGACGACGAACCGGTGCTCGCCGCGCTCGGCGAGGCCTACCTCACGCGGCTGGGCTTTGCCCCCGTGGCCATGGGCGACCCCGCGCTGGCGCTGGGTTATCTCCGGGACAATCCGTGCGACCTCGTGATCACCGATCTGAACATGCCGCAGCTCAGCGGCATTGATTTCGCGCGGGAAGTGTGGGCCATCCGTCCCGGGACGCGCGTGGTTCTCGCCACCGGTTTCTACGCCACGCTCGACGCCCACCGCGCGCGGGAGATGGGCTTCCGCGAGGTGCTGCTCAAACCGTACAGCATCCACGGGCTCGGCGAGTGCGTGGTGCGGGCGCTCGGCACGTAGCGGTGGAAAAAATCAGCCGGTCATCCTGAGCGGAGTTTCCGGCGGGCGCAGGTGGGCGGGAACGGAGTCGAAGGATCCCGAGGAATCGCCGGTGACGCCCGGAGCGCAGGGCGTCCCGCCTGCTCCCGCGCGGCGGCCAGACGCGCGTGGCGTGTCCTCCCAGCGGTAGCGGAGCAAGCGGGCCCCCTGCGCGACGGGGGCTTCGACGGCGCTCCGTAAAGCCTCCGTTCCGCTCAGGGCCCACACTCCTTTGCGGGGGCCTCAGTTCGTGATGAAGCTGGCTTCGGTGCTGGTAGCGCGGAGGGCAGGGGGGAGCGCTGCCACGTCGAGTTCCACGGCGAGGGTGTGGAGGCCGGCGGGGAGGTCGGCTTGCAGGGATGCACCTACGCCCGCGCGGTCCCCGCCGCCGACTGGCTGCATGGACTTTCCGTCGAGCAAGGCGCCAGTCAGACCTTCGAGGCCGATGCGGATCTTCCCCGCCGTCGCCGTCTGGAACTGCGTCACGGCCCACACTTTCTCCCCCGGCTTGGTCACGAGCTGGAGCGCTTCGGTGAGGTGCTCTTTGAGCAGGCGGCCGTCCACGAGGGTGAGCGCGTTGGCGGTGGCGTCGCTGGGCGCGCCTTTGAGCGCGGCGTCTTTGGCGGTGCCGGGGTAGATGCGCCAGACGCGGGCGACTTGCGGTTTGCTGGCGTCGTAGGGGCCGGGCTTGCCGAGTTCGCCGAGGAAGGCGAGCAGGTCCCAGCGGTCCTGCTCGGGGTATTGGTCGAGCAGGCCGGCGGGCATGAGCGAGCCGAGGTAGGCGCGGCTGGCGATGTTCGTTTTCACCACGGCGATCTCCTGCCCGGCCACGTTGCGCAGGAAGCGCTCGCGCTCGGTCTCGCGCGTGTCGATGCCCGTGATCTCGGTGCCGTCCTTGAGCGAGAGCGTCACGGCGTCGTAGCCCTCTTTGATCTTCGCGCTGGGCGCATAGATGCTCTCGACGATGTAATCCAGCGGCGCGCTCGCCCCGAGCGAAGTCATCGCCGGCCCCACGGTGCCGCCGGCGTTGCCGATGGCGTGGCAGGTCACGCAGCCGCTGGTGGCGCGGCGATAGACGAGTTCCCCGCGCGCGGGGTTGCCGTTCTTTTTCACCTGCGCGACGATCGCGGCGAAATCCGCGGGCGCTTTCCCGACGGTGTCGGCCAGCCCGGCGAGCGCGGTGAATTCGGCGACGAGCTTCTGGCCTTTCTTCCCGGCTTCGCGCGCGGCGCGGAGGCCGGCGGCGAGGGCGGGTTTGGCGAGGGCCTTGCCCCACGCGTCGGTGGAAAGCCGCACGGTCACGGTCTCGACGGCGCCCTTGA
>CAIQUL010000013.1 GCA_903874975.1 uncultured Chthoniobacter sp.
CCCCCCCCCCCCCACGCCGGGGTGCGCGGCATTTGTGCGAGAGGGTCCGCCCATTGCGCCGCGCCCCGTCGATGCTTTCGGCGGGTCGCCGAACGCAGCACTCGGGTCGAGTGCTCCACCCGGAACCCGTCGCCACGCGCCATCCCATTCATGCCGCCACCTCCTCGCGTCGCGGCGGCCCCGGCGCGCGGGGTGCGGCGGGGCGGACCGGCGGCTTCTGCGGGAGCATCGCCTTGCTCGTGGCGAGCGCCATTTCCACGCACATGAAAAGCATCGTGATGATGATCATCGCCGGCCAGATCTCGCTTTGCAGGCTGTCGGCCTTCAACTCCAGCGCGCCGGCCATGACGGTGAGTTTCACCCCGCGCAGCAGCTCGGGCAGGCGCGCGCGGTCGGTGAGTTCGGGCGCGTCCTCGGCCTCGGGACGATTCAGCGCCAGTCGGCTCGCGCCGCTTTGATACACGCCCGCGTGCCAGCGCCAGTCGCGGCGTTTGTCGGTCTCGATTGCGGTCCATGTTTCCTGCGCGTCCGCCGGTTTCCACTCGCCAGCCACCGCCATGCTCGGCGGGGAGAAACGCTGGCCGCCCAGCACGAGGAGCCGCTGGACCATCGGCAGCAGCACGAAGCCGTCGCCGAGGCTGCTCCACTCCGGTTCCGGCAGCGTGGCGCACGCGAGCACCTGACCCGCGCCGATCTTGCGGCTGACCAAAAACGCGCGCCCATCGGAAAACGAGCCGTCGGTATGCGCGGCCTCACCCGCGACGGGAATTTGCCGGCGCGCGACTTCCAGCCGC
The DNA here is from genome assembly GCA_903874975.1 of uncultured Chthoniobacter sp. Taxonomy (GTDB): domain Bacteria; phylum Verrucomicrobiota; class Verrucomicrobiia; order Chthoniobacterales; family Chthoniobacteraceae; genus Chthoniobacter. The sequence goes on from CAIQUL010000013.1 coordinate 795, forward strand.
GCCAGCGGGAGCGGCGTGCCGCTGTCGGTACGCGCGAGTGGGCCGTCGAGATCATCCCAAGCGGACACGCGGAACGGCGCGTCTTTCGGCGCAGTCTCCACCGCGCCCCAAGCCAGGCCGAGCGGACCCGCGCCACCTTCGCCGCCGGGCGGCAGGCAGAGCAGCACGCCACCGGCTTCGACCCACGTTTGCAACGACTTCGCCACCGCCTCCGACGGCGCAGCCGCCGCCCAGATGATCAGCGCCGTCTCCTTCCACACGATGCTCTCCGCGCGCGCCGCCGGCAGCAGTTCAGCCGTGCGGTCGGTGCGCGTCTTGTCCGGCGCGGTGGCGAAACGGACGCGCTGCGCCGCTGTGCCCTCGCCGACCACGACTGCCTTCAACGCCGCCGGCGGCGCGTAGGCGAAATACGCGGTGTTGTCCGCGAGGTTGTCGTCCGCGGGCAGTTCGACTTTGCCCCATCCGGCCTCGGCTTTCGCCAGTTCGGATTTCAAATTCTGCCGCTGCACCGCGGCGGTCAGCGTCACGTCGCTCTGGCCCTTCGCGCCGTCGCGCGTGACGAGCAGCGGCAGCGCGCCTTTGCGCTCGCCCTCGCTCGTGAGTTCGAGGCCGAGGCTGAGCTGCGCCTTGCCAGTCTTCGCATCGCGCACCCGCAGCTCGGCGGATTTCGCGGCGACCGCCACGTTTTGCCCCGCCGCCGCCGAGAGATCGAGGACGCGCACTTTCACGCTCTGCGGCAGCCCGGCGAAGCGCGCGGAGAGGTCCTGCCACTCGGCGCTGTCGGGCCGCCAGTTGCTCGCCTGTAAGTCGCTCGCGATCCACAATTCGGCGCTACCGGGCTTGTTCTTCACAAGGTAATCGAGCGCGGCGCGGAGCATCGCCGGGAGATCGGCGGCGGTGTCGGTCGGCTCAGCCATCTGCATGGTCGCGAGGCCCGAGGCGTCGGCGATTTCCAGCGGCTGGCGCAGCACGTTTTCCAGCAAGACGAAATGACTCCCCGCGCTCTGCTTCGCCGCCTGCGCGAGCAGCCC
>CAIQUL010000014.1 GCA_903874975.1 uncultured Chthoniobacter sp.
CAGCGCTGGCAGGTGTAGTGGATGGCGGTGGGCACGGGCCGACGATGGCGGTGAAACGGCGGGCGGGGAAAGCAGGAAATCGCTGCGCGTTGACAGGGCCGGGTGCGGCAGCAAATGTGCCCGCGCTTATGAAATTCATCCGCCCGTTTGGCACCGTCATCCTGACCACCGCGGCCCTCACCACCGGCCACGCCGTTGACTTCGTGAAGGAGGTGCAGCCGATCCTCGAGTTCAACTGCGTGCGCTGTCACAACCCCAAGGCGACGGATTTCGAAAAGGGTGACACGGACCTCGATCTGTCCTCGTTTAAGACGGCCACGGAGGACTCGAAGACGATCGTCGCGGGCGATGCCGCGAAGAGCAAACTCTACACGACCACGGTGCTGGCCGATGACGCGAAGAAGCTGATGCCGCCGAAGAACCGGGTTACTGGCGCGTTGGAGCGGCTGGCCAAGGCGGAGACGGAGATTTTGAAAAACTGGATCAACGAGGGCGCGAAATGGCCGGAGGGCGTGACGCTGACCGCGCGCAAGAAGGAGGAGAAAGGCGTGGACGAAGGCGCGGTCTCGGCGCGGGTGCATGCGCGGATCGTGGAGACGGGGAAGGCGCAGTCGGCGGGCGAGATGAAGGAATACGCGGTGATGAGTCCGGGGACGGAGGTGAGTTTCACGATGCTGCCGATCGCGGGGGGGAAATTCAAAATGGGCAGCCCGGATGGCGAGAAGGGTCGCAAGCCCGATGAGGGGCCGCCGCGCGAGGTGGAGATCGCGCCGTTCTGGATGGAGAAGTGCGAGGTCACGTGGAGCGAGTTCGAGCTGTTCATGTATCCGGCGGAGGAGAAAAAAGCGCGCGAGCTGAAGAAATTGCCGGCGGAACTCAACGCGCTGACCGACGCGATCACGCACCCCACGCAACCCTACGTGGAGATGAGCTTCGGCATGGGCAAGGACGGCTACCCCGCGATCTCGATGACGCAGCACGCCGCGAACAAATACTGCCAGTGGCTGAGCGCGAAGACGGGGCACTTTTACCGGCTGCCGACCGAGGCCGAGTGGGAATACGCCGCGCGCGCGGGGACGAGGACGGCTTACTTCTGGGGCGATGACGCCGCGCCGATGAATGAGTACGCGTGGTCCGGCAAGAACAGCGATTTCAAATACCAAAAGGTCGGCAAGAAGAAGCCGAACCCGTGGGGTCTGCACGACATCCTCGGCAACGTCCTGGAGTGGACGCTCGATCAGTATGACCCGGAATTTCACAAGAACTCGCCCGCGGCGAATCCCTGGAACAAGGCGACGAAACCGTATCCGCATGTGGCGCGCGGCGGTTCGTGGGACGACGACGAGCCCGCGGCGCTGCGTGCGGCCGCGCGGCGCGCGTCGAACAAGGGCTGGAAAGTGCAGGATCCGCAGCTTCCGAAGAGCATCTGGTACCACACCGACGCGCAATTCCTCGGCTTCCGCGTGGTGCGCCCGCTCCAGACGCCGACCGCCGAGGAGGCGCACGCGTATTGGAACAGCGGCGTGGAGAAGGACAACCCGCTGCTGAAAAAGGCGGAGTAGCCCTTGGAGCGCAGGCGTCTTCGCCTGCCGTATCGCCTGCGTCCCGCTTGCCCCGCGCGTGGCAGCGGGGAGGGCATCGTATCCGCAGCCGCCCGGAGGCAGGCGGGAAGCGCTGCGCTCCGTTGCGGCTGCGCCACGCCCCGATTTCCCGCCTAATCTTTTCCCCCCGCCCGCGATGAATGAATCATCGCCAAGTCCGGCGCCCCAGTCCTAGTTTCCCGCTCCACCTCCACAACTCGCAAACCAATGAACCATCCATCCGACATCCTCACCGCCGACGCTCTCAGCCGCCGTCATTTCCTGAAGAAAGGCTCCACCGCCATGGTCGGCGGCGCGCTCCTCGGCACGCTGGCCGCCGAGCGTTTCGCCCACGCCGCCAGCACCGACGAACTCAAGATCGCCCTCATCGGCTGCGGCGGACGCGGCAGCGGCGCGGCCGAGCAGGCGCTCAATACTTCCAACCTCGGCCCGGTCAAACTCGTGGCCGCGGCTGACGTCCACGAGGACCGGCTGAAGGGCGCGCTGAACAATCTGAAAGCGAAGCACGCCGGCCGCGTGGATGTGCCGGAGGACCGCCAGTTCGTCGGCTTCGATGGTTATGAAAAAGCGATCGCCTGCGCCGATGTCGTCATTCTCGCCACGCCGCCCGGTTTCCGCCCGGCGATGTTCGAGGCCGCGGTCAAGGCGGGCAAACATGTCTTCATGGAAAAGCCGGTGGCGTCCGATGCCGCGGGCGTGCGGCAGGTGCTCGCCGCCGCCGAGGAGGCGAAGAAGAAAAACCTCAAGGTCGGCGTGGGCCTCCAGCGCCATCACTCGAACGGCTACATCGAAACCGTAAAGCGCATCCAGGACGGCCAGATCGGCGACGTGACCTCGGCGCGCGCGTTTTGGAACGGCTCGCGTCCGTGGCAGAAAAAGCGCAGCGCTTTGGAACAGCAGTACGGGCGCAAGCTCACGGAAATGGAATACCAACTCCGCAACTGGTACTACTTCACCTGGCTCTGCGGCGACCACATCGCCGAGCAGCACATCCACAATCTCGACGTCATCAACTGGGTGAAGAACGCCTACCCCGTGAAGGCGCGTGCCATGGGCGGGCGGGAGATCACGAACAGCCCGGACGACGGGGAAATTTACGATCACTTCGCCTGCCAGTTTGAATACGCGGACGGCTCGATCATGTTCAGCGAGTGTCGCCAGCAGCCGGGCTGCTGGAGCAGCGTGAGCGAGCATGTCGTGGGCACCAAAGGCCGCGCGAATGTCGGCCGCCACGAGATCACCGGCGCGGATGCCTGGCGCTACAAGGGCGGCGGCAAAGACGCTTATCAGCAGGAGCACGACGCGCTGTTTGCCGCGATCCGCGACAACAAGGATTTCAACGAAGCCGTCAACGGCGCGATGAGCACCATGACCGCGATCCTGGGCCGCATGGCGGCGTATTCCGGCAAGGAAATCGAGTGGCAGGCCGCGCTCAATTCCAAGATCGAACTCGTACCCAAGGAACTCGGCTGGGACAAACCCGCGCCGGTCAGCCCCGGCGCCGACGGCTACTACCCGCGCGCCATCCCCGGCCGGACGGCGGTGCTCTGACGCAGCGCGCTCTGCCCGCACTTCATCCGAAAATGGCCGCCGTTTCCCGGCGGCCATTTTTCTTTACCGCGCTACCGCGTAGGCGGCTGCTGCGTGGGTGTGCCGCCGGCTTTCGGGACGTTTCGCCAGCGCGCCGATTCGAGAAACTCGATCCTCTCACCCGGCTTCCGCACGACATGCGCCGCAGTGCCCGGCGTTTCTTCGACGAGCTTCAGCCCCTGCTCCGGGCCGAGGACGCTGACGGTGGTGGAAAGCGCGTCGGCGGTCATGCCGTCGGGCGCGATAACGGTGACGAGGCTGTGATCGGTGAGCCCGAGGCCGGTGCGCGGATCGACGATGTGCGAGTAGCGCCGGCCGGCGACCTCCACGCGCTGGAAAACGTCGCCGCTGGTCGCGATCGCACCGTTTCGCAGAAACACGACCTGGGGCAGCGGAGCCCCGGCGACATCGAGCGCGGCGACTTCGATACGCCAGCCGGGTTCGCCGGGTGGTGCGTCGCCCGCTGCCATGTCGCCGCTCCCGCCGACCAGCGCGCGAGGAAAACCCCGCTGCCGTAAAACCGCCAGCGCCTCATCGCATGCGAACCCTTTGGCAATCGCCCCG
>CAIQUL010000015.1 GCA_903874975.1 uncultured Chthoniobacter sp.
ATCTCCTCCTTTTGCTTTGGCGGGGGGAGGTTTTTGTTGCCGAAGCCGTACATCGGGAGGAGGCGGTAATAGACTTCGAGGCTCAGGGTGGACAGGGCGGTGGAGAGGATGCGTCCGCCGACGCCGGTGTGGCCGCCGGTGGGGTCCCAACTGCCGGCGGCGTCGCCGTCTTTCTTTTGCAGGAGCGGGAGCGCTTCCTTGAGCTTGTCGTTCCACGCCGTCCAGATCGGCCCCTGGTGCTGGTAAAGGGCGAGGGTGGCGTAGTAGAGGCCGTAGAATTCCGGGGAGCGCACGTTCATCGGGTGCATTTTGAGCGCCTCGGCGCTTTCGATCATGCGCGGGTTGGTCGGCGGGACGAGGTCGAGCTGGCGGCAGAACATCCCGCTGGCGATCATCGCGGCGTTGTTGCGCTCCGGCCCGGTGTAGCCGTAGAGGCCGCCGTGTTTGCCGCCGCCAGCGAAGTCGAGCCACTTGCGGGCTTTTTCAAACACTGCCTCCGGAACATCGAGTCCGGCCATGCGCGCGCTGTGCAGAGCCATGTATTGCCAGCCGGTGACGGAGGTGTCGGAATCCCCCGGTGCGGGCGCATAGCGCCAGCCACCCTTTGCGCCCTGGGAGGATACGATGAGGGCAATGGCCTTTTCCGCCGGTGCCTGGAGCGCGGGATCCCTGCTCAAGCCGTAGCCTTCGCAGAGCGCGATGGTGGCGATGCCGTGGGCATACATCCGACCGGCGGGACCAGCGAGGTAGCCGTTGGGCTTTTGCTGGGCGACCAGCCAGGCGATACCCTTGCGGACGTTGTCCCGATACCTGCCGTCGGTGGTGTGGCTGGCGCCCCAGCCGTAGAGGCAAAGCAGGGCGAGTCCGGTGCTGGCGGTGTCGTATTCGGCATCTCCGCCATGCTTGCGCGTGTCCCAGCGGCCCTCGGGCTCCTGATTTCGCGCGAGCCATTCGAGCGCGAGGTTGATGGAGCGTTCGGTGGCGTCCGAGCCGCCGCGCTGTTCGATGGTTTGCCGCGAAGGTTTCCCGCCCTGTTTCGGCATTTCGAGTTTGCCGGGCAGGAGCGGGTCGGCTCGCGAATCGGTGCCGGGAAGTTTGAGCAACATTGTGGCGAGGGTGCCCGTGCCCTCGAGCTTCGGTGGCGTGCCGGAGGCTTCGAGGCCGCGGTGCGCGGCGACGGTATCGCCGCCGGTGTCTTTCGTCTGCACGGCGGTCCCGCTGGTTTTGACTTCCGTGGCTTTGGTCGGCTCCTTGGCCGGGGCGTTGGCGGGCGTGGCGCTCGTGGCCAGTTTCCCGGTGGAAACCTGCGGGATGGCACCCGTCGGCGCGAACGATTCGGCGAGCGGTTTGGCCTGGCCTGCCGCGCTCGGCTGAACTTCGAGTTGGCCGGGCAGGAGATCGTCGGATCGTGCAGCGGTGCTGGGCAGATTGGGCGCAATCGCGGCGGCGCTGCCCAGTTCCGCGGGCGTGCCGACGGCTTCAAGGGCACGCGGCGGGGCGACGGTATCGCCGCTGGCGTCGGCGGTCTGCGCAGCGACCACGGCGGTTTTGACCTCCGTGGCTTTGGTCTGTTTCTGGGCCGGGGCGTCGGTGGGCGTGGCGTTCTGGGCCAGCTTTGCGGTGGAAACCTGCGGGAGGGCCTCCGTGGGCACGAAAGCGTCGGCGCGCGGGTTGGCCTTCTCCGCCGCTTTCTGCTGCTCGGCCGGGTTGCTTTCCTCGAGCTTCGGAGTCTCCGGCTCGGGCAGCACGGTGGCGGGCAGCGCGCTGAGCAGCGGTAGGTCTTTGGCCGGCATCGGCACGGGCGTTTCGGCGGCGGCGGGGTTGGCTTTGGAAAGGCGGATGTCGGTGATGAGCGAATCCTGCGCGGTGCTCGCGACGATGGGCGTCGCCCTGGTTTCCTGCTGCGGCTCGAAGCGCGGAATCTTGAAGTCGCTCTCCAGTTTGTCGGTCACGAGCGCGACGGGCGTGTCGGCCATCTTCACCTCCTCCGGGGTGCTTTCGAGCGCGAGTTTTTCCTGCGCGAGTGCGTCGATGCTGACGGAGATTTCCGGCGATTGCGGCTCGCCGCCGGGTTGCGCTTCCTGGGCGATGAACCAGATCATCATGAGGAAAAGGATGAGCAGGTGGATGGCCGCGGAGCCGGC
>CAIQUL010000016.1 GCA_903874975.1 uncultured Chthoniobacter sp.
AAAAGCTGGAGGAGCACAAAACGGAGAGCGACAGCCAGACCCACGACTCGCACACGCGGGTCGTTTGAGCGGGTGCCGGTCTGAACAAAACGGGGCGCGCGGCTCAGGTCCGGGTGTCCAGAGGCGTGGCGGTTGGTCGGAATTTGGACAAAACGGGGCGGTTGGTGCGTACGGACAAGCGGGACGGGATTGCCAAATTAACGGAAGGGGGACGGCCAACGGTGAACTCGAGGGGTTGTTGCCCGTAAATTTCCGCCCCTTGGCATGGCTGGATCCGTCGTCTCTATGGCCTTCCGTTAATCTGGAAAATTTTGGCAATCCCGTCCTGCCTTTCCCATCTCAGGGTCCGCAGTCCATCCCCTCGTCGCGTCGCTAATGCTCTACTTCGATCATAACGCCACTCATCCGGTTTCCGCGGCGGCGCGATCCGCATGGCTGGAAGCGGTCGAGCGGCAGATCGGCAATCCCTCCAGCCCACACCGGGTCGGGGCGCGGGCCGACGCCGCGCTGACCGCGGCCCGGGAGCAGCTCGCCGCCCGGTTGGGGTGCGGCGCGGGAGAGATCGTCTGGACGAGCGGGGCGACCGAGGGAAACAACGCCGTCCTCTACCATGCCGCCCGATCCACAGATGGGGAGGCGTGGATTTCAGCCATCGAGCATCCTTCGACGATAGCGGCGGTGCAGCGGTATTTTCCGCAAAGACACCGTCTTATCCCGGTGAATGGCGGCGGCGTAGTCGATCTCGACTGGCTGGCCGACCGCCTGAAACAAGCGCGCCCGGGAATCGTCGCAATCATGGCGGCGAACAACGAAACCGGGGTGCTCCAACCGTGGCGGGAGGCTGCTGCGCTCTGCCGGGAAAAGGGCGTGCCGTTTTTCTCCGACGCGGCGCAGTGGGTGGGAAAAAGGGCGTCCGCCGGGTTGGGTGAGTGCGATTATATGAGCGGATGCGCGCATAAATATGGCGGACCGCAGGGCGTGGGCTTCATAAAATGTCCGAACCGCTTGCACCCGCTGATCGTCGGTGGCCCGCAAGAGGACGGGCGACGGGCCGGGACCGAAAACGTGGCCGGAGTGCTGGCCGCCGTCGCGGCGCTGGAAGAACGCGAAACCGCGCTCATCGCCACCGACCCGGCAGGCCGCCTCGGCTGGCGGACGGCTTTCGAAAACCAGCTCACGCGGGAGTTGCCCGGAACCCGAATTCTCGGCACCGGAGCTGACCGGCTTTGGAACACGGTCTCCGCCGTGCTGCCGGAGCTGCCGGACTGTCGCCAGCGGTGGGTGGTGAAACTGGACAAGCTGGGGGTAGCCGTCTCGACCGGCTCCGCCTGCGCCACCGGCCAGGAAGAGACATCGCACGTCCTGACCGCCATGGGCCTCGGCCCCGCCGAAGCATCCCGCGTCCTGCGTTTCAGCAGCGGCTGGGAAACGACTGAGGCGGACTGGCAGCGCTTGATCGAAGGTCTGCGGCGGGCTTTCGCAGAGGGAACGGACCGTAGAAGGAGCGCCTGATCGGCCTGCGGCGGATGCGGACGGCGGTGCTCGCCATGCTGCTGCCGTCCACGCGGTGCGCGCCGGACGCGATTCGTCTCATCCGCGAGAATTCCAAGGAAGAAGCACGGTTTTTGAGCCGCGAAGATTGCGAAAAATTTGGCTTTCCACTTCTCCGACGAGTGATAATCTCATTACCGAGAGAAAACACCCAATCTATGGCTCGAATTCTTATCATTGACGACGACCCTGCGATGGTCTCGGTCATCTCCGACATCTGTCAGGAAAGCGGACATCAAACTGTGGCCTACTCATCCGGGTCGAAGGCGCTGGAGAATCTCTCGGCGCAGGGCCCGCAGCTCGTCATCACGGACCTGAAGATGGATAAGGTGGGCGGCCTCGACATCCTCCGCGCTTGCCGGGAGACGCTTCCGGGGACGCCGGTGATCCTGATCACGGCGTTCAAGACGGTGGAGACGGCGCTGGAGGCGATGAAGCTCGGGGCCTACGATTACATCACGAAGCCGTTCAAAGTGGACGACCTGCAATTGACGATTCAGCGGGCGCTGGAAAACCAGAGTTTGGTGAGGGAGAACCAGAATCTCCGGCAGATCGTGAAGGAAAAGTACCGGTTTGAAAACATCATCGGCACCTCGCAGAAGATGCAGGTAATCTACAACCTGATCGCCAAGGTGGCGGACACGGACAGTACGATTTTGATCCAGGGGGAAAGCGGCACGGGCAAGGAGCTGGTGGCGCGGGCGCTCCATTTCAACAGCAACCGGCAGCATCAGCCGTTCGTGGCGATCAACTGCTCGGCGCTGCCGGAAAACCTGCTGGAGAGCGAGCTTTTTGGGCACAAAAAGGGGTCGTTCACCGGGGCGGTGGCGGACAAGGCGGGGCTGTTCGAGGAGGCGGAACTGGGGACAATTTTCCTCGATGAGGTGAACTCGATGCCGCAGCCGCTGCAGACGAAGCTGCTGCGGGTGCTGCAGGAGCGCCAGATTCGACGGGTGGGCGAAAACAAAACGATCCCGATCAATGTGCGGGTGCTGGCGGCGACGAATGAGGTGCTCGGGGAGAAGATCAAGGGCGGGAATTTTCGCGAGGATCTTTACTACCGGCTGGCGGTCATCCCGATCGAAATGCCGTCGCTCCGCGAGCGCCCGGACGACATCCCGCTACTGGTGAATCACTTTTTGCAAAAGAACGCGACGCAGACCGGGACAGTGATCAAGAAGATCGACCCGCACGCCGTGGAAATGCTGTCCCTTTACCGCTGGCCGGGGAATGTCCGCGAACTGGAAAACGCCGTGGAGCGGGCCTGCGCGCTGTGCGATGACGGCCAGATCCTTCCGACGGACTTGCCGCCCCAAGTGGTGCGCCATGCCACTGCCCCGACCGTGGAGCAGACCGGGACGCTGCCGGTGGGACAGACGCTCGATGACTACATTCGCGATCACGAGCGGCACTACATCGACGAGACGATCAAGTTCAACGCCGGCTCGCGCGAAAAGGCGGCGAAGATGCTCGCCATCAGCATGGCCACGCTCTACCGGAAGCTCGAGGTGAAGGCGAAGAGTCCGGCGGGGAAAAAGTAGGCCGGTCGCCGTGGCGCGGCCGCCCCGCACCTATCCTCCGGCGATCGCCGGGACGATGCTGATTTCGTCGGTGTCTTTGACCGGGGTGGCTTTCTCTTCGAGAAAGCGGATGTCTTCGCCGTTGATGAAGATGTTCACGAAGCGGCGGACGTTGCCGGCTTCGTCGCAGACGCGGTCTTTCAGGCCGGGGAAGGCGCGGTCGAGGTTGTCGAGCAGCTCGCCGACGGTGGCACCGGCGGCGCTGACTTCTTCGAGTTCGTTGGTGAGTTTGCGGAGCGGAGTGGGGATGAGGACGGTAGGCATGGGGAAATTTAGGATTTAGGATTTAGGATTTGTTTCGGATTTCGGATTTCCGCCGTCAGGCGGCCGCGGTGTCTTTGGCGTAAACGTGTTCTTCGAATTCGCGGAGGCTGGGCTTGATGAGGCGGAGTTCGCCGCACTTGCCGGCGATGGCTTCCTGGGTCTTGAGGCCGTGGCCGGTGATGCAGAGGACGGCGCTGCCGTCGCGCGGGATCTTGCCGGCGTCGATGAGCTTTTTCGCGCAGGAGACGGTCACGCCGCCGGCGGTCTCGGCAAAGATGCCCTCGCACTCGGCGAGCAGGCGGATGCCGGCCACGACTTCGTCATCGGTCACGTCCTCGGCGCTGCCGCCGGTCTGCTTCATGGCGTGGATCGCGTAGTAGCCGTCGGCAGGGGTGCCGATGGCGAGCGATTTGGCGATGGTCTTGGGATTCGGCACGGGTTTCACGATGTCGGTGCCGCGTTTCATGGCGTGGGCGATGGGCGCGCAGCCAGTGGCTTGCGCGCCATAGACGGCAAACGGGGAGTTTTCCACGAGGCCGAGCCGCGCAAACTCGCCGTAGGCTTTGTGGATCTTCGTGAGCAGCGAGCCGGAGGCCATGGGGATGACGGTGTGCTGAGGGATGCGCCAGCCGAGTTGCTCGCAGATTTCGTAGCCCATGGACTTCGAGCCTTCGGCGTAATACGGGCGCAGGTTCACGTTCACGAAGCCCCAGCCGTACTTGCCGGCGATCTCGGAGCAGAGCCGGTTCACCTGGTCGTAGGCGCCGTGGATGCCGATGACGTTCGTGCCATAAACGAGCGAGCCGAGCACCTTGCCCTGCTCCAGATCGGCGGGGATGAGCACGTAGCTTTTCAAGCCCGCGCTCGCGGCGTTGGCGGCCACGGAGTTCGCGAGATTGCCGGTCGAGGCGCAGGCCACGACCTTGAAACCCAGCTCCCGCGCGCGGCTCAGCGCCACGGAGACCACGCGATCCTTAAACGAAAGCGTCGGGTAGTTGACCGTGTCGTTTTTCACGTAAAGCTCGCGGATGCCGAGCGCCCGCGCGAGCCGGTCGGCTTTGACCAGCGGGGTGAAACCGACCTGCGTGCCCACGGTCGGTTCGCCGTCGATGGGCAGCAGCTCGCGGTAGCGCCACATGGTGTGCGGGCGGGATTCGATGGCCGCCCGGGTGAGCACCGGACGGATGGCGTCGTAGTCGTAAACCGCCTCCAGCGGGCCGAAATCGAAGTCGCAGACGTGGATGGCCTGCTTCGGATAAAGGCGGCCGCACTCGCGGCATTTGAGGTTCGAGAAGAAGGGTGAGGGTTTGTCCATAGGTCGAATTGGACTTCCATCTAGGATCGAGTGGCGCTGAGGACAAAGATTCGGGGCTGAAACCGGCGAATCTCTTCTCATCTTTTCCTCCGGCGCTTGCGCGCCTTCGGCTGGATTTGGCACCTGGTCCCCGGTGCTTGCGCACCGAGCGGTTGCCGCGACTTCATTGGGCCAGTCCCTCGGTCGCTCTTGATGAAAGTGCGCTGAAGCTAGGGACTTGGCCTGCGTGCGTCAAATGGTTTCTCCGCGCTTGCCGCGCTTGCCGCGCTGGCCGCGTTTGCAGAAGGTTCGGCATGTTCGCATCCCGAAAAATCGATCTCGTGGTCCTTCTTCTCATTGGTTTCATCGCCTTTTGGTGGCGGCTGGGGGCGCTCGGGTTGATCGATCCCGATGAGCCGTTCTACGCACAGACCGTGCGTGAAATGGTGCAGTCCGGCGACTGGGTGACGCCGCAGATTTACGGCGAGCCGCAGTTTGAAAAGCCGATCTTTTACTACTGGCTCGTCGCCGGATCGTTCAAGGCGTTGGGTGAAACGGAGTTTGCCGGGCGGATGCCGACGGCGGTTTTTGCGACGGCGCTGATGCTCCTCGTCTGGTGGTTCGGCTCGCGGGTGTGGAATCCGCGCGCGGGTTTCCTCGCCGCGCTGGTGATGGCGACCGGACTGGAGTTTTGCGTGATGTCGCGGCTCATGCTCACGGACATCCCGCTGGCCACGTTCATCGCGGCGTCGGTTTTTTGCTACTGGCTGGCGGCGCGGCACGAGCAGGAGCGCGACAAGTGGATGTTCTGGCATCTGGTCTGGGCGGGTTTCGCGGTGCTGACCAAAGGCCCGCTCGGGTCGCTCGTCACGGTCATGGCCACGGTGGCGTTTTCGTTCGCCATGAAGCGGCCGCTGCTTTTCCGCGGGCGCGGATTCTGGTGGGGCGTGGTGGCCTACGCGGTCATCGTGGTGCCGTGGTATGCGGCGATGTTCGCCTGGTACCCGAAGCCGTTCTGGGAGGAGTTTTTCATCCGCGACAACTGGCTCCGCGTGATCCGCGCCGAGCATCCCTCGAACAACCACATCTGGTATTACCCCGGCCTGCTTTTCCTCGGCTCACTCCCGTGGATGCCCGCCGTGGCGCTCACCGTGCGCCGCGCGTGGGGGCGGCTGCGCGAGGATGAAGCGGCGTTTTTCCAGTGGTGCTGGCTGCTCACCAGCCTCGTCTTCCTGACCATCTGCCAGTCGAAGATCCCGTCCTACGCCTTTTACCTCTTCGTCCCGCTCGGCCTGCTCATCGGGCGCACGCTGGACGATCTCCTCACGCGCGGTTTCGCCACCGCCGGCGAGCGGCGCTTGGTCGTCGGGTGCGCGGTCTTCCAGTGCGCCTTGGTCGGCTTGTTCGTCGCGCTGACCTTTGTCGATGCGGCCCCCCCGACGTCGGCCTCCTGGCTCGAGGGCAAAGCGACGTCGCTCATTAAGATGCTTCGCCCGTTCCAGGTACCGATCGGCATGGTCTTCATCTGCCTCGTCGGGAGCATCGTTTTCCTGATGTTGAAAAAGCACGCCGTCTGGCTGCTCGCCAGCTCCACCGCGAGTCTCGCGCTGCTCGTCGGCGCGCTGACCGTGGCGCTCCCGGCGGTCGAGGCGGAAAGCTCGGCCCGGCCCGTGGCCCAGGCACTTTTGGAAAAACGCCGCGGCAACGAACCGCTGCTGACCGGCAAGTTCCTCGCCCGCGGCATCATCTATTACACCAATACGGATATCACCGCGCCGAACCCAGGGGTCCGCGTGCTGGCCAAAAAAGAGCAGCCGTTTTGGGCCGCCCATCCGCTCCCCGTGGTGGTGTGGAAAAAGGGGCTGCGCGAGTTTTTGAAGGAGCATCCCTCGGCCCTCTGCGCGCTGCGCAAGTCCGACTGGCGCAGCTTCGCCGAGGAGGACGCTTTCGCCGCGCAGGAAGAGTTCCTCGCGCTGGGTGAAAACGTGGTCGTCCGCGCCGTGCGCCCCGTCCGCCCGCCGGAACCCGCCAAGTGACCGCCGGACCTACTTGAAGAACGCCCGCGCCGCGCGCCGGACTTCAAAGATCAGCCGTTTCGGATCGGTGAAAAAGCCTTGGCGCAGTTTGCGCCCAACTTCCACCAGCACCCCGCCGCGTTTCCGCCACGCCCGCTTGCGAGCTTCATCATCGGTCCGCTTTTCCTCATTCCACGGGAATTTGCGCTCCGCCTCCCGCAGCTTGGGTGAGACCTCGAAGGCGAGGATGTAGGCGCGCCGCGGGATGTCCGTATTGTTCGGTCCCGCGTAGTGCAGGGTGCGCCCGGCGTGGATGGTGCAGCCGCCCGGAGGCAGCGGACACGGAACGGCCTTGGTCGCGTCGAAAGTCGTGGGATCTGTCTCCAGCGCGTGAACCGTGGGGTCGTCGCCCGGCGAGCGATGCTTGAGGACTTCGCCGTGATTCGTGCCCGGGACGTATTGCATACATCCGTTTTCCAGCGTGGCCTCCTGCAGCGGCATCCAGATGCTGACCTGGTTGTAGTCGAAATTCGCATCGAAACGGTGGGCTTCATCCTGATGCCACGGCGTCGCCGCGCCATGCCGGGCGGGTTTCAAAATGGCGTGCTCAAAGGCCGGACCCGCTTCCGGACCGAGGAGTTGCCGGGCGATGCTCAGCGCGTTCGCGCGAAAGACCGTGTCGCGCAACTCCGGCGCGTAGTTCACCGGGTTGATGAGCTGCTTGAGCCGCGGCGGACCGCTTTCTCCCGAACGACCGACCAAGTCGAATTGGTTTCCCTCCTTGAACCCCACATTCTCCGAGAACAGCCGGTCGAAAATTTCGCGGAGCTTGGCGACTTCGGCATCCGTGCTGATCGCCGGCAAAACGAGAAACCCGTCCTCCCGAAAACTCCGGATTTGGGCTTCGATCAGGTTGATCGTGGGCCGCCCGGTGATCGGAGCGGAGGGAGGTGCGGTAGCGTCCATTGGAAGGTGGGCTGGTCACCCGATTCAGCACACGGAGCACCAGCACTGGGGCTGGTTTCGTAGCACGTCGCCCGCAAGCCTGCCACTGCTGGTTTTACTCTGGCGCAAAAAACTCACCCCTCAGCCACCCACCGCCTGATATTTCCGCAGCCCGCGCGCCCACAGGAAACGCGCGCAACCCCACGCGATCAGCAGCCAGCCCGCCTGGATCGCCAGCCCCTCCACGAGCGCCGCGCCCTGGATTCGCTCCATCGCCACCTGCGCGGGAAAGTATAACTCGTAGGTGAACGGCAGCCATTTCATCACCGCCTGAAACCACGCCGGCATGATATCGAGCGGGAAGATGTGGCCGCTGAGAAAGTATTCAAACGAGTAGAGCAGGAAGACGATCGTCGAAATCTCCAGCACCCAGAACGCGATCATCGCCAGCGAGTACGCGATGAAAAACTGCAGCCCCGCCGCCATCAGCGTGGAGAGCGCAAACGCTGGCCACGTGATCGCGTGTTCGGGGAACCGGATGGCATCGCGAAAAAACCACGCCAGCCCGAGGATCGGTAAAAAGACGATCGCGATGTAGAGCAGCCGATAGCTCAGATACGTGCAAATGCGGTAGCCCAGATAGCTCATCGGTTTCGTCAGATACGCACTGAGCTTGCCGTCCCGGATTTCCCCCGCGATCTGCCACTCGTCCTCGGTCGGCGTGATCAGGTTGTCGAGAAACACGGTGACGAGAAAATAGAAGATCATCTCCTGGTAGTCGTAGCCGCTGATCGTCGTGCCCTTGCTGACAAAGACCGCCTTCCAGATGAAAACCATGCCGACCAGCGGCACGATGCCAAAGACCATCCGCAGCAGGAAATTCCAGCGATAGACAAAGGTGTTCTGCAACCCGATGTCGAAGAGCTTCCAGTACTTGTGGAGGCGGGAGTGAAAAAGGGCGGTCATCGGGCGGAAAAGACGCGGCGCTTTCTAATCGGCGTCCAATACCGACTGGCCTTCGCGCGCATGCTCCAGCAGCGGCAGCGGCAGGCTCTTGCTGGCTTTGGCCCCGAGGCGGCGGAGTTCCTCGGTCTTGCGGACGAGGTTGCCTTGGCCGGTGGAGAGTTTGCGCAGGGCGTTTTCGTACTGCTTTTGACCCTCGCCGAGCGCGGCACCCACTTTTTCCAGGTCGCCGACGAAGCCGCAAAACTTGTCGTAGAGCGCGCCGCCGCGGCGGGCGATTTCGGCGGCGTTTTCCTGCTGGGCGGCGAGCCGCCAGACGGAGCTGACGGTGCGGAGCGTGGCGAGGAGGGTGCTGTTGGTGATGAGCACGACGTTGCGGTCCAGCGCCTCGGAGAAAAGGTCGGGCTCGTGCGCCACGGCGGCGAAGAAGGCGGCCTCGAGCGGGATGTACATGAGGACGAAATCGGGGGAGCTGATGCCGTAAAGATCCTGGTAGCGCTTGGCGCCGAGGTCCTTCACGTGCCGGCGGATGCTCTCGATGTGCTTCTGCAAATGGAGGGCGCGCTGGGTGTCGTCGTCGGTGTTGACGTGCGCCTCGTAGCTGACGAGCGAAACCTTCGAGTCGATGACGAGGTGCTTGCCGTCGGGCAGCTTCACGATCACGTCGAGGAAGCGCCGCTGCTCCGTCTCGGCGTCCTCGGCGGTGTGCTGGCGGTCGTAGTGGACGCCGCGCTGGAGGCCGGATTTTTCGAGGATCTGGTCGAGGCGTTGCTCGCCCCAGTTGCCGAGCACCTTCACGTCGCCCTTGAGCGCGCGGGTGAGATTCGCGGCCTCGCTGCCGATGCGGGCGATCTGGTCTTTGAGGACGGCATTCTGCTTGCCGGCCTCGGAGTGCGTTTCCTCCAGCCGCGATTTGAAGTCCTTCAGATTTTCCCGCAGCGGCTCGAGGATTTTGGCGAGGCCCTCGTTGCTCTGCTCTTTGAAATGGTTGGCGTTCTCGACGAGCAGCTTGTGCGAGACGGCTTCGAATTCCTTGCGGAAGGCCTCGTGGATTTTTTGCACCTCCGCGCGCTCCGCCGCGAGCTTCTCGGTCAGCGACTCCACGCGCGCGCCCGACTCGCTCCGGGCTTTCTCCGCGGCGAGAAGCTGGGCGCTGAGTTCCGCCTCGCGGGTCTGCGCCTGCCGGGCTTCCTCGCGGAGCTGGGTGAGCGTTTTTTCCAGCTCCCCGAGCCGGGCGGCCGCGGCGGCGTGGGCCGTGCGTTCCTGGGAAAGTTCGGCCCGGATCGCGGTCAGTGCGCTCTCCGCCACCGTGCGGGCCTCGCGCGATTCGAGCAGCGCCTGCCCGGACTCGGCGCGCTGCTCTTGCGCGAAATTTTCCACCGCCCGCTGCGTGGCCTGCGCGGCGGCGAGCGCAGCCTGGGCCAGCGCCAGCGCGGCCTCGCGGGCGGCGAGTTGCTGGCGGAGTTCGTCGGCGAGCGGATGGACCTCCGCATCCCGCGCCGCTGCGTTCTGCCGCGCCCCGAGCAGCCACCCGATGACCGCGCCGAGCAGCACGCCAAGCAGGAGAGAGATGAGGACATTCAGCATCCCGCTAAAATGGGGGACGGATGGCGGGCGGCAAGCCGATTACCGCCGCGTTGGCCGTCACGCAAAGTAGGTGTCGTCGTGCGCATAGGGTGGGGCGCAGCAGCAGAGAAAGCGCAGCGTTTCGCGGGCGGTGATGGTGTGCCAGGCACCCGCCGGGATGAGGATGGCATCGCCGGGGCCGACGGTGCGCGACTCGCCGTCGATCTCCATTTCGCCCTGGCCCTCGAGGATGAAATAAAACTCCTCCGCGAGCCGGTGGTAATGCCGCTGCGTGGCCGTGCCGGCGGGGACCTGCGCCTCGGCGAGGCTCTGCTTTTCGACCGGGGCATTGGTGCGGTCGAGGATGCTGCGGATGGTCGAGCCGTCCTTGGTGGTGAAGGGTTTTTGGTCGGCGAGGCGGAGCACGGTCATGGCGGCAGGTGACGGGCGGCGGGTGCTGCCTGACAAGTCGAATGTGCGCCGCCGGGCACTTGCCACTTGCCTCCCGCCACCCACCGCCTTCCACTTCGCGCATGAATTTTTTCCACGGCTGCACCGCTCTCATCACCGGGGCGTCCTCCGGCATCGGCGAGGAATTTGCCCGCCAGCTCGCGCCGCATGCGCGGGCGATCATCCTCGTGGCCCGGCGCATGGACCGGCTGGAGGCGCTGAAGCGCGAACTCGACCGCCCCGGGCTGACCGTTCACTGCCACGCTGCCGATCTCGCCGACGAGGTGCAGATCGAAGCGCTGCTCGCCGCGCTGGCCGCGAGCGGGGAACGCGTGAGCCTGCTCATCAACAACGCCGGCCTCGGCGACCACGGGCTCTTTGAGGAAAGCGATTGGCTCCGCGTGCGCGCGATGCTCGACGTGAACATCACCGCCCTCACCCGCCTCAGCCACGCGCTGCTGCCCGATCTCGTGCGCGCGGGCCGCGGCGCGATCCTGAATGTGAGCAGCATCGCGTGCCTGCTGCCGCTGCCGAAGATGGCCGTCTACGCGGCGACGAAGGCCTACGTGACCAGCTTCTCCGAAGCGCTGCGCGCGGAGTTGCGCGGCACCGGCGTCTCCGTCACCGTGCTCTGTCCCGGCCCGGTGAACACGGAGTTTTCCCTCACCGCCGCCCGCCCCACCGGGCGCGACCGCATGCCGGCACCGGAGATTTTCAAAGTGCCCGTCGAGGAGGTCGTGAGCACCGGACTCGCCGCCGTCGAGCGCGATCGCGCGCGGGCGATTCCCGGCTGGCTGGTCTGCGTGGTCATGACCATCACCTCGCTCGTGCCGATCTTCTTGCTGCGCCTGTTTCTCACCCAGCGGCGGCGGGGAGGGGGATGAGGGAATGACGAATGACGAATGACGGGCGGCTGCGGGCGGGCTAGCGGGCTTCGGCGGCGACCGACTCTGCGGGCGGGCCGCCGGGGTGCAGCGCGCGGAGGGCGGAGTCGGAGAAGGCGACCGGGGCGGCGAGGGCGAGGGCGCGGCGGACGGTGGAGCGGGGAACTTTGATTTTCTCGGCGCTCGCGAGCGGCGGAGTTTTCACCATGAGAGCGAGGGTCTGCACGCCGAGATACCAGGGGAGGAAACAGCCGGCGCGGAGGCGCGGGGAGCGCAGCGCGGTGATGTAGCGGTAGCCGTCTTCGAGATACGCGGCGGCGCGGGCGTGCCAGTGGTCAAAGACGGGCTGGGCTTTCGTGGGGTCGTGGGCGAGCGGCGTGGGGGAGGTGCCGGCGGCGCGGAGTTCGGGCTCGGGGAGGTAGCAGCGGCCGGCGCGGAGGTCGGCGGGGAGGTCGCGGAGGATGTTCACGAGCTGGAGGCCTTTGCCGAAATTCGTGCCGAGCCGGCGCAGGTCGGCGAGGCCGAGGTGGGCGCAGTTCGGCAGGTGGTGAAGGCACAGGCGGGTCCAGAATTCGCCGACGCAGCCGGCGACGAGGTAGGTGTATTCGTCGAGTTCGGCGGCGCTTTGGAGGGCGATGACGCGGCCTCCTTCGCCAAAGCGGGTGAGGTCGAGGGTCTGGCCGCGGATGATTTTGTCGAGCACGCCGACAATCTCCCCACGCTCTTTCTGGTCGAGGATGGAGAGCCAGGCGAGGCAGTCGCCGAGGCAGGCGATGAGCGTACATTCGCCATCGTGCGGGGAGGTGATTTCCTGGCGCAATTCGTCGAGGCCCTCGGGTTCGCCGGTGCGGACCATTTGCCAAAAGGCCGCGAGATGTTTCAGCCGCGCGGCGACGGGCACGGTGGGGCTGTCGGCGATGGTGTCGCTGGCGCGGGCGAGCAGGTAGGCGAGGCCGATGGGGCGGCGCAGCACGGCGGGCAGCAGCCGGATGCTGAAGTAGAACGAACGCGAGACGCTGGCGAGCAGCGGCCCGCCGAGGTCGGTGGTATTGATCCGCGCGGATTCCATGAGGCGGGCATCATCGCGAGGCGCGCGCGAAAATCAATGCATGTAGCTTGGACTTCAGTCCCAAACTCCCGCCGACTTTGGACTGAATTCCAAGCTACTTGGACTCGACGGGACGGAGCGCGATTTTCTGCTCGGCGAAATTTCCGAGCCCGGCTTGCGCGGCGCTTTCGAGCCACGCGGCGCGTTTGCCGATAGGCGGCAGCTTGGCCTCTTTGCGCCAGCCTTCGATGAGCCGCAGCGCGTGGGCGTCGAGCGCCACGGGATCTTTGCTGGCGAAAATCGTGTGGAGGGAAAAGGCGTAGTTGGGATTGAAATGCGGGCCGCCGGCGTATTGCGGGCGGAGGGCGTCCATGATGGTGAGGACGACTTTCGGGCCAAGGCGGGCATCGGCGTAGAGATCGGGGATGGCCTCTGCGCCACCTTCGGGATGGGTGAAGCGGCGCCAGTTGTCCACGTTGGGCACGGTCATGTTGTAGAGCGCGCCGGCCACGCCGCAGCCGCTTTCGTCGGAGAGCACGGGGACGTTGATGATCTTGGTGATCTCGCGGCTGACGACGCTGGCGAGGTGGCTCGTCGAACTGACCTGATCGGCGGCGGCGACGCGTTTGCCGTCGCGCTTGCGGGGATCGCGGAAAAGGAGGTCGCCCCAGATGAGTTTGCCGAGCGTGGCGGCGGTGACCGGCGCTTCGCGATCGTAGCCCGAGACAGGCGCGATGCCGCGGACTTGGAAGCCATCGCGGCGCGCGGTGAATCCTGCGGCGCGCAGTTCGGGAAGCGCGCGGTCCCAGACGATGATGCGCGCGGCGGGCACGCCGGCTTCCTCGAGGCCGGAGGCAATGGCTTCCACGATTCCGCGATGCGAGGCGAAGTAACGTCCGCCAGCCGCGCAAACTTTGATGCCGACCACATCCGCCGGCGAGACGAGGGAGCGCCACGCTTTCGCCACCTCGGGCTGCTGGGTGACGGCGAGGACGAGCTGATCGACCATGCGCCGGGTGACGGCGGGGTTTTCCTCGAGCTGATCGAGCGCCGCGGCGTCGGAGGCGACGAAAATCGTGGAGGTCGCGGGGACGGCCACTGGAGCAGCTTGCTCGGCGGCACGGGTGAGCCCGGGGGAAAGGAGGAGTGCGAGAGCGATCGGCAGCGAGCGAAACACGGGCGGGACTATTGGAGGCGTGCTGCGGGGTGTCAATGGGCCGGCCCGCCCGGAGGGTGCTAGCTCAGGCCCAGCGCGCGAAGCAGCGAGCTATCGATGCGGCCGGTGACGGTGAGGCCGCGACTGTATTGGAAGGAGCGAATGGCCGCGCGGGTGCCGGGGCCGACTTCGCCATCGATCGCGCCGCGATAAAAGCCGCGGCGGGCGAGCGTGCGCTGCACATCCACGGCGAGATCGTCGCTGTAACTGGAGCTTTCCCGATAGCTGTAACTCGCGCGCGGGATGCCGCGGTAGTAAGTCCGCGAGGGGTGGGAATCGTAGTAGTAACCCGACGACCGGTAGTAGCTCGGCGTGCTGTAAAAGCCGACGCTGACCGAAGGCCGGGAGTAGTAGGCAGGCCGGTAGCCGTAATTCACATGCGGCGCGCAGTAGGGCTGCACATAGACAGAGCGGCTGTGACCGTGGTGATGGTCGTGCGGGTGTTTGTCTTTGGCGAAGGCTGTCGCGGGCGTGGCCAGGGCGAGCGCGGCGAGGGCGAGGGTCGGGAGTACAATGAGATGTTTCATGGCGATGGGATTGTGGGCGGTGAGACGCGGAAGTTTTCCTTCTTGTTCAAGAAAACCTCCGGTGGCCGCCGCGCGGGGCAGGCGCTCATGGCGTCGTCGCCGGATGCAGCGTCATCGCCGGCCAGTAGAGACTTTTCGTGGCTTCATCGCGAAACCACCACGCGCCGCCTTCGTCGGAACGGGCAAAACGGTATTCGTAAAGCACCGCCCGCACGTAGCGCGGCGGCTGGTTGGGGAAGGGATTGAACTCCAGCAAGTCGAGGACTTCGGGCTGGTTTTTGAGCAGGCGGCTGAGGAAGACGCCGAACCACGGATTGCGCGGCGCACCGCCGAGCGCGGCGAACCACATTTGCCAGTCCAGCCGCGGCTGATGCGGAGCGGCGAGCCGGGGTCGGTCCAAGACGTCGCCGGGCTTCCACGGAAACTCGTATTCCCGCCACGTCTCGCCGTCGTTGCTGCCCTCCACGATGATCTCCGGGCGCTGGGTGGTCATCACCGCGAAAAGCCCGTAGCCATTGAAGCTGCGGAACGCGGCGAGCGGGTTCGACCACTGGTCGATGAGC
Source organism: uncultured Chthoniobacter sp. (assembly GCA_903874975.1). Taxonomy (GTDB): domain Bacteria; phylum Verrucomicrobiota; class Verrucomicrobiia; order Chthoniobacterales; family Chthoniobacteraceae; genus Chthoniobacter. The sequence continues at coordinate 14,867 of CAIQUL010000016.1, forward strand.
CGGGCCTGGCGCAGCAGCGGCGGCAGGGTGAGCAGCGCGCAAACGGCGGCCACGCTCGCGCACCCCCAGGTGAGCGCAGGACGCGGGCGCGGCGTCCAGTGCGCGGATGGCACCAGGCGTTCCCGCCAGCTCCGCGGCCAGGCGGCATCGTCGAAAAGCAGCGCGCAGAGGGCGATCGTGAGGACGTTGAAAAAGGCAAAATTCCCCGTGGCGAGGATGACGACCTGCAGGGCGATGAGCGCCCCCGCGCCAGCGTGCCGCCAACGGCGCGGCGCGACGATGAGGAACGGCGCGAGCAGTTCGATGGCGAACATTGCGACGGTGGCGGCGCGCAGCAGCCAGCGCGGGGAAAAATGCGCGAACCACGCGGTCCAGAGAGGCAGCGGCTGCGTGGCGAAATGAAAATCGAGCGCGGAAAGATTCCGCCAGTTGGCATCGCTCATCAGCTTGACGAGGCCGGACTCAAACATCAGCCGGAAGAGCAGCCACCACAGCAGCCAGCGGCCAAAGAGCGGCCGCGGCGTGGCCGTTTCCCAATCCGGCCGCAACCGCCACGGCAGGGCCAGCGCGGCGAGCAGCGCGGTCTCCAGCAGCAGTCCGTCCCATTGGAAATCGAGGAACGGGCTGCTCACCGCGACGAGCGAAAGATAGAGCACCCACAGCACCAGCGCGCATCCGCCGGGCGTCACCCCCGCGGCCATGATGACCGCCACGACCAGCCCCGCCACGCACAGCCCGAGGAGCGTGCCGTCGCTCGTATCGATCCAGCAGAGCGAGGGCACTTTCCAGAACGCCTCCCCGCCGAGGTGCCGCGCGGCCGCATCGAGAAACGCCCAGGCGGGAGCGATGCCATTTTTCCCGATCAACCCGGGCACCTGCACCAGCAGCGAGGCAAACGCGCAAAAGAAAACCGCCGCGAGCGCCCGCGTAAAAACCCAGTGCGCGATGGTGAACGCCGGTGGTCGTGGCTTGGGCAGGTACATGCAGCGCGCCCGTCATCCGGGAAAACTGCGCCGCGGGCAAGTCTCGGTGTCGGTCCGACCCAGCGGGGCGCACCGACTCCGAGAAAGTGCTTCCAAAGCGGGCGGCTGTGGCGTATTGGCGGACCCAGTATTTCACCCTACCCGACGCCCCATGAGAGCTGTGATTTTTGCGCTTCTGATCCCCGGATTGATCATCGGGGTGCTGCGTGCCGAGTGGACTTCCTGGCGGCTCCTGACGGGAAACGAGCAGGCCGCATTGCAGGAGAAAATCGCCGCGCTCGAGCAGGAAGTGGCCGGGGCCAGGAAACTGGCCGCCGAGGCGAAAAAAGTGGTGCAGGCCCACCAAGAAAAAGACGCCACCGGGGCGTGGGTGCGGGAAGGGAATTACCGGTCGCCCCTGGACAAAGGCCCGCCCGCCGGGCCGGGAAAAACGAAGTAGCCGGGCACACCCCGACCTAGTCGGCGGCGCGCTCCGACAGCCGCACGATCTCCTCATATTCGTCCACGGTCAGCGGGAGCACGGAGAGACGCGACTGCTTGACGAGCTGGATCTCACGCAGCTTGGGACTGGCCTTGATCTCTCCGAGCGTGACCGGGCGTTTCAGCCCGCGCACCGGCGCGAGGTCCACGCACGACCAGTCGCCCTCCGTCGCCGTGGCATCCGGGTAGGCGGTCGCCACCACCTTTGCGATGCCCACCACCTCCTTGCCCTCCACGCTGTGGTAGAAAAGCACGGTGTCGCCCTTCCGCATCGCCCGCAGATTCAGCCGCGCCTGAAAATTCCGCACGCCCGTCCACGCGGTGCGCCCGTCTTTCACGAAATCGGCCCACGAGTAGGCGGTCGGTTCCTGCTTCACCATCCAGAATTGCGCGGTCTTGCTCATGCCCGCGAGTCAGCCGCAAACCGGCCCGCGCACAAGCCAAAAAGCGAAGGCGCCCTCCTTGCGGAGAGCGCCTTCCTTCGGTGGCTGGCGATAAGCCGAATTCTGTCCCGGAGCGGTCGCCCGCGCCGGGTGATGATCATTTCTCTCAGCCCGCCGAAGCGGACCGCCGCGCCCCTTGCGGAGCGCTGGTGCGACTATTACCCGGGAGTTGCCACGCTCGCGCGCGGCGGGCAGGCGGCCCGCACTCCCTGTTATGTCTTGCACCGCATGGGGTTTTTCGTGCCCCGGAGCTTGCGCGCCGGGCGGTGGGCTCTTACCCCGCCTTTTCACCCTGACCCGCGACTTTCTCTTTCGAAAAGGCCGCGGGCGGTTTGTTTTCTGTGACACTTTCCGTCGCGCCCGGCTTGGGCCGTGCGCCCCCGCGTATTTTACGCGGCATGCTGCCTTGTGGTGTTCGGACTTTCCTCTGCGGAAAAAGCTCGCGCCTTTCCCTCAGCGATCATCTGCCAGCCAGCTCGATGTTCGCGCCGGGGCGGGGAAAAGGCCAGCCGTGTTTTTTTGCCGGGCCGGCGAGTGGCGCGCCTGACAGCGGTCACTTGACTTCACGAGGCCGCGTTTTACGCTCGCCGCCTTCGCTGTTTCCCGTCTTTTCCTACTCATGTCCCGCATCCTCTTTCGCCTCACTCCGCTCGTGACCGCGGCGGCTCTCGCTCTCAGCATCGCGGGAGTGGCGCGCGGGCAGGAGGTGCTCGATGGCATCGCGGCGGTGGTGAACAATGACGTCGTCACTTTCTCCCAAGTCCGCGAGCTGGTGGCCGCGAAGGAAAAAGCGGCCAAGGAGTATTTCAAAGGCGAGGAGCTGGTCGCGAAGATCAAGGAGATCCGGCTCGCGGCGATTAACGACCTCATCGACCGCCAGCTCATCCTGCAGGAATTCAAAGCGAAGGGCTTTCAGATTCCCGACTACTTCATCGAGGAGCGCGTGACGACGATCATCCGCGAGGAGTTTGGCAATGACCGTTCGGCTTTCGTCCGCACGCTGGCCGCACAGAGCTTTACGCTGGAAAAATTCCGCGAGATGGAAAAGGACAAGATCATCGTGCAGGAGATGCGCCGGCAGGCGATCAAGGGCACCCCGAGCGTCTCCGACGCGCAGATCGCGGAATACTACAAGACGCACGCCGAGGACTACGGCACGGCGGAGCAGCTCAAGCTGCGGACGATCACCATCCGGCGCACCGGACAGGGCGACGCCAAGCGGAAAATGATCGAGGAGATTCGCGAGAAAATCATGGGCGGCGCGATGTTTGGCGATCTCGCACGGATGTATTCCGAGGACGACAAGCAGGAGGCTTACGGCGACTGGGGCTGGATCGACAAACGGACGCTCAATGAAAGCCTGTCGAAGTTCGCCTTTGCGCTGAAGGCTGGCGAAGTCAGCCAGGGCATCGAAATGGCGGGCAGCTACTACCTGCTCTGGGCCGAGGCGAAGAAGCCCGCGCAGATCAAACCGCTCAAGGACGTAAAGCCCGAGATCGAGAAAGGCCTGCTCCAGCTCGAACGCCAGAAACAGCAGACGGACTGGCTGGCGAAGCTGCGGAAGAAGGCGTTCATCAAGATGTACTAGGCGATGCCGGTCATCGGCATCACCCTCGGCGACGCGGCAGGCATCGGGCCGGAGATCGTGGCGGCGGCGCTCCGCTCGGGGAAACTGGAGCGCGGATTCGACTACCGCGTCATCGGTGAAACCGGGGACGCCCGCCCCGGTGAACCCACGCCCGCCAGCGCCCGGGCCGCCCGCGCGGCGCTGGAGGAAAGCGCGCGGCTGGCGCTCGCGGGGGAAATCGCCGCCGTCGTCACCGGCCCGATCCACAAAGCGCGGATGCAGGCGGAGGGCTTCGCCTTTCCGGGGCAGACGGAATTTTTCGCCGAGCGTGCGGGCGTAAAGAACTTCGCCATGTGCCTGACTGGCGGCGCGCTCACCGTCGCCCTCGTCACGGCCCACATTCCACTGCGCGAGGTGGCGGCCAACCTCCGCTCCTCCGAAATCATCCGCATCGGCCAACTCCTCGCCGCCTTCCTTACCGCCCGCCTCGGCCGCGCGCCGCGCATCGCCGTCGCCGGCCTGAACCCCCACGCCGGCGAATCCGGCGCGCTCGGCCGCGAGGAAATCGAACTCATCGCCCCGGCCATCACGCTCCTCACCAATCACCCATCACCGGTCACGCCCGCCGCGTTCACCGGCCCGCTTTCTCCCGACACCGTCTTCCACCGCGCCGTCGCCGGCGAATTCGACGGCGTGCTCTGCATGTATCACGACCAGGGCCTCATTCCGCTGAAGCTCCACGCCTTCGACTCCGGCGTGAACGTCACCCTCGGCCTCCCATTTCCCCGCACCAGCCCCGACCACGGCACCGCCTTTGAGATCGCGGGGAAAAACCTCGCCCGTCCCGACTCCATGATCGCCGCGCTCCGCCTCGCCGCCGAAATGGCGCGGGCCAAGTAACTCACCAGCATGCTTGCCCGACTCACCGCCGTTTTCGGCTGCGCCCTTCTTGTCGGTGTCGCCCAAGCGCAGGAGATCACCATCGAGAAAGTGGCAGGGCAGGAGATTTTCGGACTGAAAAGCGCCGCCGTCACCGACCTCAGCGGCCTCGTGTGGACGGGCGGCGATTCGTTTTGCGCGGTCACCGACCACCCGAACACCCTCGTCCCGCTCACGCTGAAAATCGACCCCGCCACCGGGCGCATCGCGAGCGGCGAAATCGGCGGTGTGATCGAATTCGATGCCGACGCCAGCGACCTCGAGGGCATCGCCTACGTCCGCGCGACCCGGACTTTTTACCTCGCCGCTGAAACCGGCAGCGCCGTCCTCCGGCTCGGTCCCGGCCAGCCGCGCGCGCTGCGCCTGCCCGTGCCGGCGGTCTTTGCGCGCGCGCGCAAAAACCTCAGCCTCGAATCCCTCACCTGGAACGACACCGCGCAGCAATTCTGGATCGCCAACGAAGAGACGCTCCTGCCCGACGGCCCGCTCGGCACCGCTGAGATCGGCTCGCTCGTGCGCCTTCAGCGGCTCGACGCCCGCTTTCGCCCCACCGCCCAATTCGCCTGGCGCACCGAGCCGGCCGGCTTTCGCTTTCGCGGCGCGGGCAACGGCGTGAGCGACCTTTGCGTCCTGCCCGATGGCCGCCTGCTCGTCCTCGAACGCGGCTTCGCCGCCGGCGGCCTGCATCTGCGCATTTTCCTCGCCGACTTCCGCGGCGCGACCGATACCACGCGCCTCCCCGCGCTCGACGGCGTCGCCTGCACCCCCGCACAAAAGACGCTGCTCTACGAGCAAACCACCGGCTTCATCAACTTCGAGGGCCTCGCCCTCGGCCCCGTGCTCGCCGACGGCACCCGCAGCCTCCTCGCCATCGCCGATAGCAACGGCGGCGACACCCACGCCATCCTCCCGCTCAAACTGCGCCTCCCCGCCGTTCGGCCAGTGGTCGAAAAAGCGCCCACCAAGCCCCGTCGCGACCGGAAGTAACGCTGCGAACTGTGTCCGCCGGATCTGGCGGTTTCAAAGTTGGCGTTCCTGATCGTCGCGTTTCCCGTGACGGCACCCGCCTCCCGGCTCCCGGCTCCAGCTCGGCGGGGTCGTGGTGCCCAAGGATCAGAGCGAAGCGCTTTGGATCAGCTTCGCGGCGCGGGATCCGTGCGCGGTGAAGATCGCGGCGGGAAAGATTAACGTCGTCCCCGGCCAGCCGTGGCTCGATGGATTCCCCACCGGCACAGGGCTCATCCGGCCATTCGTCGCCCTGCCGCTCGGCGCGGGTGACTCGGTCGAGGAGC
>CAIQUL010000017.1 GCA_903874975.1 uncultured Chthoniobacter sp.
CCATCGTCCTCGGCACCTTCTCCGCCGCCGCGTCCTACATGCTGCTCTACTCGGCGACGTCCCTGCCGGCGATCATCCTCTGCACCGCCCTCGCCTGGCTCCCGCACGGCCTGCGCCGCCTCACCGCCAGCACCCCGTGGAGCGCCGCCTTCGCCAGCCTCCGCCGCGACCGCACCTTTCACGCACTCTGGATCGCCGGGTTCTGCGGAGCGCTCATCTTTTCGCAGTTTGGCTCCACGTATTCGCTTTTCGTCTTGGAGAAAAAACTCACCCTCGACCTGCTCGGGTGGCACCTCCCGCCGACCGCCATCTATGGCCTGCTCCTCGGCTGGAACGGCGCCCTCGTGGTCCTCGCCGAACTCCCCCTGACCAGTGCCACCCTGCGTTTCGACTCCCGCCGCGTGATGGCGCTCGGCCACGCCCTCACCGGCCTCGGCTTCGCCCTGAACGCCGTGTCCTCCACCATCTTCATGCTCTGGCTCGGCATGACCATTTTCACCATCGGCGAAATGATCAGCTCCCCCACCGCCAACGCCTATCTCGCCCGCATCGCGCCCGAGCAAATGCGCGGCCGCTACATGGGCGCGCTCGCCCTCGCCTGGAACGCCGCCGGCATCGTCGGCCCGCAGCTCGGTCTCCGCCTCTTCGCCCTCGATCCCCTGCTCCTCTGGCTCGGCTACGGCCTGCTCGGACTGGTCGGCGCCTGGGCCATCCTCCGCACCGGCCGGACCGCCGACGCGCCCTGATTCTTTTGCGCTTTTTTGTTTGCCCAAAGCGGGCCGCTCATCAATAACCGCCGCTCGCAAAAACGCCGTGGTGACTGTGTTGCCGCGGCACAAACAACAACGCAAACCAACAGACAGACATCCACATGAGCAACCACATCCCATTGATCAGTTCCGGCGTCGCCGGACCTCTCGGCGTCATCCACCTGCCCCGCCTCTGGCAGAAGGCTTCCCTCGAAGCCTGCGGCAAACTCCACGCCGACTATCCCGGCATCGGCAAAGGCTATGACAGCATGGTCCTCGCCGCCCTCGGTCTCGACGAAGCCGCCGTGCGCGCCTTCATCGCCACCAAGCCCAGCTACACGCAGTTCGAGGCGTGGATCAAAACCCAGCCGGGCGTGAAGCTCGACCAGGCCTCCATCGACAAGAACAACGCCGACATCCGCGGCTACAACCACGGGGACGACGTCCGTGCCGGCATCTTCGCCGCCACCGACCTCACCGACAGCACCTGCTCGTTCCGCGGCGCGGTCGAACTCAACAACCTCGACGACTGGGCGACCTTCCATAAGGAAGTCCTCTCCTAAGTCTCGCGGCTTTCATTCCATGCCCGGTGCGCGTCGTGAAAAACGGCGCGCACCGCGGCGGATGAGGGTGAATGGGGCTCGGTGAATGTTGAATCGCACCATTCCCACGGGCAACGCCCTTCCTCCATTCACTCATCACCGATCCCCACTCACCCCTTTCCCCATGCCCACCCTCATCCCACTCGAAGACACCGCCGCCGACATCGTCGGCAAAGCCATGCGCGGCCTGAAACTCACCGACGAGCAGGTCGCCGCCCAGGCCGGCGTCACCGCCGCCGCCGTCGCCAGCCTCCGCGAGGGCGCTTGGGACGAAACCACCGCCCGCGCCGTCGCTCCGGTGCTGCACGTCGGGGCCGAAGCGCTTTCCGCCATGGGCCACAAAGCGTGGCGTCCCGAGCCCGTTGAGGTCGCCGGCCTCGCCTGCTTCAACACCCCTTTCGAGGACATGACTGTGAACAGCTACCTCGCCTTTGACCGCGCCAGCGGCGAGGCCGTCGCCTTCGACACTGGCGCGGATTGCAGCGGGATGCTCGACCTGCTCGCGCGGGAAAAACTCACGCTCAAGCTCATTCTCATCACCCACACTCACACCGACCACATCCTCGAACTCGACCGGCTCAAGGAAAAAACCGGCGCACCCGCCTTCGTCAGCGACCGCGAGCCGCTCGACGGCGCGGAGCCGTTCGCCGCCGGTCGTGAGTTTTCGTGCGGCGCGCTCCGCATCGGCAGCCGCCTCACCTGGGGCCACTCGCCCGGCGCGATCACCTTCGTTATCTCCGGTTTGGAAAAACCCGTCGCCATCGTCGGCGACGCCGTTTTCGCTAGCTCCATGGGCGGCGGCGGCATCTCCTACCCCGACGCCCTCCGCACCAACCGCGCGGAAATCCTCACCCTCCCCGACGCCACCGTCCTCTGCCCCGGCCACGGCCCGCTCACCACCGTCGGCGAGGAAAAAGCGCACAATCCCTTCTTCACCGCCTGATTTCTCACCCTCAAACCCAACCTCAAAACCTCATCTATTATGTCTAAAAAAATCGGCTTCGTCGGCGTCGGTCGCATGGGAGCAAACATGGCCCGCCGCCTCAAAGAGTGCGGCTATAAAGTCACCGCCGTCTATGACGTGAACCGCCAAGGCGCCGCCGAAGTCGCCGCCGAAATCGGCGCGGAAGCCTGCACCAAACTCGCCCGCGTCACCGAGCTGAGCGACGTCGTCATCACCGTCGTCACCGACGACAAAGCGCAACTCGCCATCTTCACCGGCAAAAAAGACAGCCTCCTCATCGGCGCGAAAGGCCGCGCCTTCATCAACTGCGCCACCCTTTCCCCGAAGACCCACGTCCAGGTCGAGAAGCTCGCCAAGAAAGCCGGGGCCGCCAGCCTCGAAGCCTGCATGGCCTCATCCATCAACCAAGCCCTCGCCGGCACGCTCTATCTCATGTGCGGCGGCGAAAAGGCCGTCTTCGACAAGCTCAAGCCGCTGCTCATCAAGCTCTCCGACGAAGGGAAATTGCTGCGTTACATCGGCAAAGCCGGCCAGGCCGCGCAGGTCAAGGCGCTCGTCAACATGGTGATGAACATCAACACCGCCGGCCTCGCCGAAGGCCTCGGCCTCGGCGCTGCGCTCAAGCTCGACCTCAAGACGCTCATGGAAGTCTTCTCCCAAACCGGCGCGAACAGCCGCGTGCTCGCGACCGACGGCGAGGACATGGTCAACCGCGACCACTCCTGCTTCTTCAGCGCCGCCCACGCCGCCAAAGACAGCGGCATCGCCCTCAAGCTCGCCAAAGAGCAGAAGCTCGACCTGCCCCTCGCCACCGCCACCCTCGATCAATACACCAAGCTGACCAAGCTCGGCCTTGGCGGCCTCGACAAGAGCGGCATCGCCGAACTGACCTTCAAAGGCCGCGGAAAGAAAAAGTAACGGGCTTTCCGCTTCGAAGGATCATTCAGCTTCTAAGGGGCAGCGACATCAGCCGCGAAGCGGCCCGTCCCACCCCGTCATCCTGAGCGAAGCGAAGGCTTTGCGCAGCGCAGTCTAAGGACCTCTAACCCCCGGCGGGGGCGAAGGCGGCGGCCGGTTGGCGGGATGACGGCTGAGGCGTGCGCAATGACGAAGAATTCGTCATTCGGATTTCCTTCGTCATTCGTCATTCTCCATTCGGCATTTCCTCTCCCCCGCCTTCGCCCGCACGGAACTCCGCTCAGGATGACAGTCGCATTTCCCCCGCGCCTCCCGCACACGTCTCGCCGCCCGCTCACCGCACCCCCGCCCTACGCCGCGTTCGCGATGTTGGGAGCCTGGACGTTTTCGAAGCGGTGGCTGAAGAGGTGGACGAGGGCTTTGGCCGCCAACTCCACCGGCAGAAACGGCTTCGCGATGAGGTCGGTGCCGCCGCTGAGGCTGGCGTGGGTGAAGTTTTGGAAGTCGCACTGGCCAGTGATGAAGATCACGGGCGTCTCAGCGTGCTCGGGGGTGAGGCGGATGCGTTCGCAAATTTCGTAGCCGTTGTGCTCGGGCATCACGATGTCGAGGAAGATGAGGTCGAAGCGGTTTTGATCGAGCACCTCCAGCGCGGTGGTGGCGGAGCCGAGGCTGAGGCTGTTCAGGCCGGCTTTTTCGAGCGCGTAGGTGATCAACTGGCGCAGCATGGCGTCGTCATCCACGACGAGGATTTTCGGCGGGATGGCGGTGAGGTCGCCGATCGGGTTGGCCTTGATGTGATGAACGACAGAGAGGACGTCCACGACCTGCGACATGGTGCGGAGGGTGGAAAGGGTGACGTCGCTGGGGTTGGCGAGGAGTTCTTCGAGGAGGACTTCGAGGATGTTGGCGAGCTGGGCCGCGGGGCGCAGGCCGTTGAGCGCGGTGCAGGCGGTGAGATTCGAGGCGCTGCGGTGCAGGTGCTCGAGTTCGGCGGGGCAGCGCGTGGGGTTGGGGCCTTCGTAGAGCGCTTTCAAAGTCGCGCGCAGGTCTTCGATGGAGGTCTTCGCGAATTCGGTGAGGTAGCGCGATTGGTCGGGCGCGGAGGAGGCGACGGCGGTCGGGGCGGACACGGCGGCGGGCGCGGGGAGCAGTTCGCGGACGGCGTCGGAGACGGCCTGGGGCGTGGAGTCGATTTTCCGCAGGCAGCGATTCGCGCCGACCTCGAGGGCGTGCTCGAGGACGGCAGGCTGGTAGGAATTGGTGAAAACGAGGACGGGGAGCGCGGCGGTGGCGGCGCTGGCGCGAAGGCGGCGGACGACCTCCACGCCGTCGAGCACGG
>CAIQUL010000018.1 GCA_903874975.1 uncultured Chthoniobacter sp.
CATAAAACGGGAGCAACTTCGATTCTTTGAAAGTCCCCCTGCACATAGTTTTGGCGCGGCGCGAACGTCTTGCGCTGATCGTCGAGCAGCATCGCTATTTGTCGGTGAAGGAGTTGTGTCTTAGACTGAAGGTGTCGGAAGCGACGCTTCGCCGCGATTTGGCGGTCCTCGCCCAGGAGAAAAAGATCACTCGCACTTACGGCGGGGCGCTCTCTGAGTTTAATGATCGGTTTCCGTCGTTTCGGGAACGACAGGGTCAGGGAACCCGCGCCAAGGCCAGAATTGCGACGGCGGCGCTGCGGTTTTTTAAGCCGGGGAAAACCTATTTTTTCGACTCGGGAACGACGATCTACGCGATTGCCGAGGCTTTCCGCGATCAACCGGTCACACCGGTGACGATTGTCACCTCGAATCTCCCGGTCGGGGAAATCCTCGCGTCCATTCCCGGAGTTCAAGTCTTCCAACTGGCGGGCCAACTCCTGCATTTGCAGTCCACCTTGCTGGGCGAGACAGCGCAAAAGAGTCTGGAGTTCTGGCGCTTCGATGTCGCCTTTCTCTCGGCGGAGGGGATGGATGGGGAAGGAATTTGGAACTCGCAAGCCGCCATCGTGGAACAGCAAAAAGTTCTGATGGGCCGGACCGGAGTCAGTGTTTTTTGTCTGGATAGCTCCAAACTGAAACGGCGCGCCCCACACTTTCTCCTCCCGTGGAGCCAAGTGGAGGTTCTCCTCACCGACCTTACGCCGGAAAAGTTGCGCGGTGCCGGCATCGCGATCAGAGACGAGCAGCTCCCGGCCGCGGCGCTTAAGACCTCGGCAAAGTCCGCCGCCATTCCACCGCCGCCGGGTCCTTTGGCAGATGAGGCAGAATCGGACGAGTTTCCGGTCCACATCTTATGATCGGGAGCAATCTTTACCTTTTCCAAAATACCCGTTGACCAGCACGCTTTTGGTTATATGATTGCCATCAGTCATAACACTGTTGCCCGATGAGTTCCATCCAAGCTCCCAGCCGCCCGATTGTCGAAGCGCTCGTCCGTTCGACCCTCTCCCGGCAGCTCGGTCAGCAGCTCCCTGATGGCCCGGCCCCGACTTTGGTGGTCAACAGCTCCGCGCGGCACATGCACATCTCGCCGGAGAATCTGGAGGTGCTTTTCGGCCCCGGCGCGAAACTGACCGTTCACAAGTGGCTCTATCAGGAAGGGCAATTCGCCGCCGAACAAACGGTAACCCTCATCGGACCGCGGCGGCGCGTGATCCCCAATCTCCGCATCCTCGGCCCGTGCCGGAGTCTCACGCAGATCGAGCTCGCGATCACCGATGCCATCCAGCTCGGCGTGGACTTGCCGGTGAAAATGTCCGGCGACATCCAGGGCACGCCCGGCGGCTACGTCATGGGACCAAAAGGGATGCTGGAGATGAAGGAAGGTCTGATCCGCGCGGCCCGGCACGTTCACATGTCGCCGAGTGACGCGAAATTTTACGGCGTGAAGCACCTCGATCGCATCACGCTGAAAGTCACTTCGCCCGGATGCACGACGCGCTTTGACGAGCTGCTCGCGCGTGTCGATCCCAGCTTCAAACTGGAGGTCCACATGGACACCGACGAAGCCAACGCCTGCGACCTCGAACGCGCCACCAAGGTCGAGCTTTTCAAAACCTAAACCCCGCAAAACAGCGGATCATTTCAACCCAATAAACCAAACCAATAACTAAATGAGCGAAGCAATCGGACTAATCGAAACTCGCGGCTACGTGGGCCTGGTGGAAGCCAGTGACGCCATGGTCAAGGCCGCTAATGTGCAACTGGTCAAATCCATCCCCATCGGTGGAGCCTTGATCACTACCATCGTCCGCGGCGATGTCGGCAGCGTCAAAGCCGCCGTCGAAGCCGGGAAGGAAGCCGCCAAGCGCGTCGGCAATCTCGTCGCGTCCCACGTCATCGCCCGGCCCACGCCGGAGCTGTTGAAATTCTTCACCTCCTAACTTAGAAACCTACTTACCTATATGGCTGGACAAGCAATCGGAATGATCGAAACCAAGGGTCTCGTCGCGCAGTTTGAAGCAACTGACGCCATGACGAAGGCCGCCAACGTGGAACTCATCGGCTGGGAGAAAGTCGGTTCGGGCTTTGTGACCGTCTTTGTCAAAGGCGATGTCGCCGCAGTGAAAGCTGCCGTCGAAGCTGGTGCGACCGCAGCCAGTGCGATCGGCGAAGTCGTCGCTGTGCACGTGATCCCGCGTCCGCACGATGACCTGCACGGTCTCGGAAAATTCCTCGGGGGCAAACCGGCGAACGGCCCCGCGAAGTAGTCCCATTCGTCGCATCGGCCCCATAAAACTTAGGGGACAGATGGGACCTATGCGACCTAGCTAAACCAATGACAACCAACAACATCCTCGTGGCCAACATCGGCAGCACTTCGTTCAAGTTCCGCTTGATCGAAATGCCTTCCGAGCGCGTGCTGGCGAAGGGTGGTGTTGAGC
>CAIQUL010000019.1 GCA_903874975.1 uncultured Chthoniobacter sp.
CAAGAGGTAAAAATAGAAGCCCGGAAACGGCTTCACGCCCGAAAAGAGGAACAGAACGAGGAGGAGAGCAGGGAGCGCCCGGCGGGTGTCGCGATTTATTGCGATTTATTTTCAACTCGCCCGCCGAGGGGCGCGGGCTTTCTGAATTCCGGGGAGCACGCGCGTCCCGCCGAGGAGGAGGAAGGGGGCCGCGGGGATTGGCGGGCGGGCGAGCCGTGTTGGCGATGGCGTCCCGCCATCGCGAACTTCCCCAAGTATCGCATCAGGAGCGCGCGCCATGACTCCACACGCCGCAGGAAGTTCGTTTTGGCGCGACGCCAAAACCAGCACGCGAGACGCGCGCGCTCCCCGGATGTGGCATCGTCCGCTCATCGCGCTCCACCGTCCCGGCGTCGGGGGCCTCGGTGTGCGGGAGGAGGTTGAAGAGCGTGGATTTCCCCGCGCCGTTCGGCCCGATCAGCGCGACTTTTTCGCCGGAACCGCCCTGCATGGCGGCGCTCTCAGCGAGCACGCGCCCCCGTAGTTACTCCCATCGCCTTTTTTAGGCTAACGATTGTGGGCCCGCCGGACTTAGCCAACCCATGAAATCACTGCTCCTGCTGGCGGCGACCTTGTTCCTCCTCCAGACGCTGCCTAGCCGCGCCGCGGAAGCGCCGACCAATGCCAAGGCGGCACCGACGCCGGGCGGCGAACTGGTGGCGACGGAATGGGCCGGCGACACGCTGTTGGGCAGCCCGGTGGCGCTCACGCTGGACAACCAGGGCCGCGTTTACGTCACGCAAACCACCCGGCGAAAGCAGAGCGAGCTGGACATCCGCGCGCATGCGGACTGGGTGACGAAGACGCTGTCGTTCGAGTCGGTGGAGGATCGGCGGAAATTCTATGAGGAGGAGATGACCCCGGCACGCAGCGCGGCGAACCGTTCGTGGCTGCCGGACCGCAACCGGGATGGCGTCTCCGATCTGCGCGATCTGGGCGTGGAGTCGGAACTCGTCCTCCGCATCGAGGACCGGGCCGGCAGTGGAAAGGCGGACACGCGCACGGTGTTTGCGGACGGTTTGAACAGCACGATGACGGGCGTGGCGGCGGGGGTGCTGTGGTTCGATGGAAACGTGTATCTCACCGCGATTCCGAGCGTGTGGAAATTCAGCGACGCCCGGACGCCGGGCGCGGTGGATGCGCAGCGCGAGGAATGGGTGACCGGCTTCGGCGTGAAGGTGGCGTATTCGGGGCACGACATGCACGGGCTGACCGTGGGGCCCGATGGGCGCATCTACTGGAGCATCGGCGACAAGGGATTGAATGTCGCCCGGCCGGACGGCAGTCGCGCGAAGGCCTCGAGTGAGGGCGCGGTGCTGCGTTGCGAGCCCGATGGCACGGGCTTCGAGATTTTCGCCCGCGGCCTGCGCAATCCGCAGGAACTGGCTTTTGACGAATGGGGGAACCTTTTCTCCGTGGACAACGACGGCGATTTCCGCGGCGAGCGGGAGCGCTTTGTCTATATCACCGAGCAGAGCGACAGCGGCTGGCGCTGCAACTGGCAGTATCGCAAGGGCGACTACAATCCGTGGATGGCGGAGAAACTCGCGGTCCCGGCGTGGCAGGGTCAGGCCGCCTACCTCACGCCGCCGCTCGCCAATTACTCCGACGGACCCAGCGGCTTCACCTACAATCCCGGCACGGCGCTCGGGACGAAATACCGGCAGCACTTTTTCCTCACGCACTTTCCCGGACGAAAGATCACGGCCTTCCGCACGGAGCCGGTGGGTGCGGCTTTCAAGATGGTGGAGGAGCGCCGCGTCTTTGGCGGACCGATGATGACGGGCCTGGCCTGGGGCCCCGATGGCGCGCTCTTTGTGGCCGACTGGAATCACGCGGTCTGGAACCCGCACAACAAGGGGAAAATCTGGAAGCTCGATGTCGCCGAGCCGGATCCGCTGCGCGCGGAAACGCAGGCGCTGCTCCGCGAGGGGATGGCGAAACGCGATGCCGCGGCGCTCGGCGGGCTGCTCGGCCACGCGGATCAGCGCGTGCGGCTCGGGGCGCAATTTGAACTCGTGAAACGCGGGGACAGCGCGGCGCTGCTCGCGGCGGCGAAGAGCGGCCAGTCGCCGCTGGCGCGGGTGCATGGCATCTGGGGCGCAGGGCAGCTCGCGCGGAAGAAACCGGCCGCGGCGGCTCCGCTCGCGGCGTTGCTCACGGACGCGGATGCGGAGGTGCGGGCGCAAACGGCGAAGGTGCTGGGCGATGCGGGTTTCAAAGCCGCGGCGCAGAGCATCGCGAAGCTGCTCGCCGACGACTCGGCGCGCGTGCGCTTTCATGCCGCCCTCGCGCTGGCCAAGGTGGGCGCACCGTCGGAAGTGGCCGCCATCGTGGCGCTGCTGGAGAAGAACGACGGGGCCGATGTGTTTCTGCGTCATGCCGGCTTCAGCGCGCTGGCCGGCGTGTGCGCCGCGGACGCGCAGCCGCTGACGGCGCTCGCGGCGGCGCCCAACGAGGAGGTGCGGCTCGCGGCGGTGGTGGCGTTGCGCCGCCTCGCGCATGCCGGTGCGGCGCAGTTTCTGGCCGACACTTCGCCCCGCGTGGTGGCCGAGGCGGCGCGCGCGATTCACGATGACTACTCGATTCCCACCGCGCTGCCCGCGCTCGCCGCGCTGCTGGAACGCGCGCCGGGGAACGATCCCGTGGCCGTGCGCCGCGCCATCTCCGCCAACCTCCGCACCGGCGGGAGCGCCAGCGCGAAACGCCTCGCCGCCTTTGCCGCGAATGGGCGGCACGACCCTGCCCTGCGCGTGGAGTCGCTGGCGACGCTCGGCACCTGGCTTAGTCCCAGCCCGCTCGACCGCGTGGAGGGTCGCTACCGTCCGCTCGAACCCGGCGCGCAGTCCGCGCTTTTCGCGGCGCTCGACGAGTTTTCAGCCGCGTATCTCGGGGACGCTTCGCCGGAGATCCGGGCCGCAGCCTGCAACCTAGCGCGGCTCGTCCTTTACCCAAAAGCCGGACCGCAACTGTCCGCGCTCGCCAACGACGCCGGGCAGGACGCGAAAGTCCGGCGGGCGGCGCTGGCGGCGCTGGCCGCGGTCAAAGGGCCGGGCCTCAGCGATGCCGCCAAGGCCGCACTCGATTCCGCCGATGCCGGGCTGCGCACGGAAGCGCTGGGCATTCTCGCCAGCGTCGGCGGTGCCGGAGCGGACGCCCTCCCGCTCCTCACCAAGGCGCTCGAAGGCAAAAACGTCCGCGAACAGCAAAGCGTGCTCGCCATTCTCGGCGGAATGAAGACTCCGGAGGCAGCGGGCGTGATCGCGAAATGGATGGAGCGCCTCGCCGCCGGCCAGGTCCCGCCCGCGCTGCAGCTCGATGTGCTCGAAGCGGCCCGCACCGCCGGCACCCCGGCGCTCACCGCCCTGCTCACCGCATTTGCGGAAAAGAAGCCCGCCGGTGACGCCCTCGCCCCTTTCCGCGAAGCGCTCACCGGAGGCGACGCCCTGCGCGGCAAAGCGCTCGCCATGGAACATCTCGCGGCGCAATGCACCCAGTGCCACAAGATCGGCGACGAAGGCGCGGAAGTCGGCCCGGACCTGGCGAAAGTCGGCGCCCGCCTCCCGCGCGAAAAACTGCTCGAAGCGCTGGTCGCACCGAACGCCAGCATCACCCCAGGTTTCGGCGTGATCGTCGTCACGCAGAAAGACGGACGTTCCGTCAGCGGCATGATCGCGAGCGAGACCGAAACCGCCCTCGTCCTGCGCGCGCCCGACGGCGTGGAGACCAAAGTGGAGAAGTCCGCGATCGCCGAGCGCACGCCGCCGGTCTCCATGATGCCGCCGATGGGCGCCCTCCTCAATCCACGCGAACTGCGCGATATGGTGGAATACCTCACGACTTTGAAATAAACCAAACTCCTCAATGAAACCTCACTCCCACCAACTGACCCGACTTCTATCCCGACCGCTCCTCGCCTTGGTCTGCCTATGGCTCCTGAGCCCGCCGCCCAGCCACGCGGCGGGCGCGATTTACCGGCAGAAGGTCACGCCCAACTGGTTTGAAAACAACACGCGGTTCTGGTATCGCAACGATCTGCGGGGCGGGACGCGGGAGTTCATCCTCGTGGACGCGGTCAAGGGCACGCGCCAGCCGGCGTTCGATCACGCGAAGCTGGCCGCCGCGCTCGCGAAAGCGGCGGGCGCGGAATTTCAGGCCGACAAGCTGCCGTTCGAGACCATCGAGTTTGTCGCAGGAGGCAAGGCGGTGCGTTTCGAGGCGGCGAAGCAGGCTTGGGAGCTGAATCTGAACTCCTACGAATGTAGCAAGGCCACGCCCCGCCAGGCCGCGCTCGCGACGGATCTGCGCGTCGCGTTTTCTCCCGCCATCGAGGTGCCAGCCGCGACCGCGGCCGATGAATCCAGCTCGTCGCCGCAGGAGCGTCCGGCGGGGTCGGCCCCCGCGCTGAAGCCTGCGCCGCCCGCCGGGGAGATGAACAACCCGGTGCGTTCGCCGGACGGAAAGTGGACGGCATTTCTCCGAAATCACAATGTCTTCGTCCGCGCGGAAGCCGACGGGAAGGAGACGGCGCTGAGCACGGATGGCCAGCCCGGTCATGGCTACGGGCGGCTGGCCTGGGCGCCGGATTCAAAGGCGTTGGTCGGCTGGCGCATCGAGCCGGGCGAAACCAAAGAGGTGTATATGATCCAGTCCTCGCCTCCCGGCGGCGGGCGCGCGGTTTTGAAAAAGCAGGGGTATCCGCTGCCCGGCGACAAGTTCACCACGCACGAGCTGAGCGTGTTCGACGTGGCCCAGGGCCGGCAGATCAAGCCGCCGGTCGGGCTGGTGGATTTCGGCTCGCTGGGCCTGCGCTGGCTCCGCGACGGCTTTCGTTTCACCTATGAAAAAATGGACCGCGGCCATCAGCGCTTTCGCATCATCGAGGTCGATACCCACACCGGCACCCATCGCAATCTCATCGACGAGCAGACCAAGACCTTCATCTGGACCGTCCACACCGAAGGGCTCAAAATGAAACTCGTCACCTACCTCGACCAGACCGATGAAATCCTGCACGTCAACGAGACCAGTGGCTGGCGGCACCTTTACCTGATCGATGCCAAAGCCGGCGCGCTCAAGAACGCCGTCACAAAGGGCGAATGGGTGCTGCGCGGGATCGACCGCATTGACGAAGCGGCCCGGCAGATTTGGTTCACCGCCAGCGGAGTGTATCCGGGACAGGATCCGTATCTGCTGCATTTCGGACGCGTCAATTTCGACGGCAGCGGCCTGATTTTCCTGACCGAGGGTCATGGCCAGCACGCGATCACCTATTCGCCAGACAACCGGTTCATCATCGACTCCTACAACCGTGCCGATCTGCCGCCCGTCACCGAGTTGCGGCGGGTCGCGGATGGCCAGCTCGTCTGCGCGCTGGAAAAGGCCGACGTGACCGATGCCGAATGGAAGCCGTCGGAGGTCTTTGTGGCCAAAGGGCGCGACGGAAAAACGGACATCTGGGGCATCATCGAACGCCCGCTCAATTTCGATCCGACCAAGAAGTATCCGATCATCGAGGACATCTACGCCGGCCCGCAGGATTCCTATGTGCCGAAGACATTCAGCACGGGCCGCCGCTTTGCCTCGCTGACCGACCTCGGGTTTGTCGTCGTGAAAATCGACGGCATGGGCACGGCCAACCGCTCCAAGGCCTTTCACGATGTCTGCTGGAAAAACCTCAAGGACGGAGGCTTCCCCGATCGCATCGCCTGGATCAAAGCCGCGGCGGCAAAGTATCCCTACATGGACGCGACCCGCGTGGGGCTGTACGGCGGTTCGGCCGGTGGCCAGAACGCCGCCGGAGCGGTGCTCTTTCATCCCGATTTTTACTCCGCCGCCGTGGCCAATTGCGGCTGCCACGACAACCGCATGGACAAGGCCTCGTGGAACGAGCAGTGGATGGGCTATCCCGTGGGACCGCACTACGCGGAGAACTCAAACATCGAGAACGCCCACCGGCTGCGCGGCCACCTCTTCCTGATCGTCGGCGAACTGGACAACAACGTCCCGCCCGAATCCACCTACCGGTTGCTCGATGCCTTGATCAAGGCAGGCAAGGACGTGGAGTTTCTCGTCGTGACCGGCGGCGGACACGGCTCGGGCGGCGGTTATGGGAATCGGCGGCGCAACGATTTCTTTCTCCGGCACCTGCAAAAGGTCGAGCCACCCAACCGCAACGCCGAAACGCGCCAGGCGGCGAATTGAAATCCCGCGTCGTCGGGCTCTCGGGCTGAAGCCGCCGCGGCGATGGCAAACACGGCGCGGCGAATTCCTGGTTGAGCACTCGACCAGAGTGCGGTCACCGGCGACCGGCTGGTGATCTTTGGCGCGGGCTCCCAGGGCGGCGCTCCTGCGTCGCTTGCCCTGGGCTGGCTTGTTCAGGCCCTTGGCCTGAGAGGACGTCTAGCCCCGGCGACGACGCGCAGACGGAACGGCAAGGATGCAGTTGGGAGTGTCCTGGGGGCGACTTATTGCAGATCGACGATTGGAGCTTTTATCACGCGATGGCAACAACAAAGCTTGGGCTTTTCCCACCGCGCCAAACAAAGGATGTGGAATTTTTTCGCGCGGGACGTTGACAAGGTGGGGCGCGCCGCTTACTACGACCTCCCGCTTTTCAACAACCCACCTTTTTCAACATGCCAACGACCGAAATCATCCTCACCGAAAAGATCGCCAATCTGGGCGTCGAAGCCGACATCGTGAAGGTCAAGCGCGGCTATGCGCGGAACTTTCTTTTCCCGCAGCAGAAGGCGCTGGAGGTCACGCCCGCCACGCTGAAGCGCCTGAACGGCCTGAAGGCGAAGCGCGCCGCACGCGAGGCGACGGAGATGAATGACGCCAACGAGTTGGCGCGGAAGATCAACAAACTCAAGATCAACATGGAGCTGGAAACCGGTGCGACCGGGAAGGCGTTTGGCTCGATCACCGCGGCGGACATCGCGGCCAAACTCAAGGCCGAGCTGGGCGGGAAGATCGAGATCGACCGGCACAAGATTCACATCGAGCACCCGATCAAGGAAGGCGGCGAGCACGAGGTCAGCATCAAGCTGCACCACGAAGTGACGGCGAAGCTGAAGCTCGTGGTCAAGGCGCTGGGCCAGGAAGCGCCGGCGGCCGCTCCGGCGGAGGAAACCGGTCCGAAAACGTACAAGGCCAAGCACAAGGCCAAACACAACTAGGAGGGCTGACCGACGATGGAGGCTTCCAGCAAGACTGTGAAGCCCGCGGGAAAAAGCGGGAAAGGAGAGACCAGCGACCTGCGGCAACCGGCGCATTATCGACCGGATGTTCACCGGTTATTGCCACAGTCGCCGGATGCGGAGAAAGGCGTGCTCTGCTCCTTTCTGCTCATGCCGCGCGAAATCGGCGGACTCTGCGCGGAAAAGCAGATCACGCCCGAGCATTTCCACATCCCCGCCCACGGGGAACTCTACAAGGTGCTGCTCGAGCTGTGGGATGCGGGCAAGCCGATCGATTTCATCATCCTCACCGAACTGCTGCGCGACCGGCAGCGGCTCGACCAAGTGGGCGGCGCGGCCTATGTGACGGAGCTGTTCACCTTTCTCCCGACGTCGGCAAACGTGGGCTACTACCTGGAGATCGTGCAGGAAAAGCACACCCTCCGGGAGATCATCAAGGTCTGCACCGAATACGCCGCGCGCAGCTACGACGAGCAGGACAACGTGCCGAACCTGCTCGACAACGTGGAGGGAAAGATTTTCGCCATCGCGCAGGACCGCTTCAAGGACAAGACCGCGAGCATGAAGGAGCAGGTCATGCAGGCGATCCACGACATCGAGGCGCTCTACGAACGGCGCGGGCAGATCTCCGGGTTGGAAACCGGGCTGGCCGAGTTCGACCGGATGACCGACGGCCTGCACGGCTCGGAGATGATCGTCATCGCCGCGCGGCCCTCGATGGGCAAGACCGCGCTGGCCATGAACATGGCCGAGCACGTGGCGCTGGAACTGAAAAAGCCCGTCGCCGTTTTCTCGCTGGAAATGAGCACCTCCCAGCTCGTGCAGCGGATGCTCTGCTCGCGGGCGCGCGTGAACCTCGGCAACATTCGCAACGGCTTTCTCAGCGAGCGGGATTTCCCGGCGCTCACTGCGGCCGCGTCGAAGCTGGCGGAGAGCAAATTTTTCATCGACGACACGCCCGGCCTCTCGATCCTCGAACTCCGTGCCAAGTCGCGCCGGCTCAAGAGCCAGCACGACATCGCCGCCATCTTCATCGACTACCTCCAGCTCCTCCGCAGCACGAGCAAACGCGCGCAGGACAACCGCCAGCTCGAAATCGCGGAAATTTCCTCCGGCCTGAAAAGTCTCGCGAAAGAGCTGAACGTCCCGATCGTCGTCCTCGCCCAGCTCAACCGGAATCCCGAAGGCCGCACCGGCGAAGCCAAGGGCCGCCCGCGCCTTTCCGACCTGCGCGAATCCGGCTCCATCGAGCAAGACGCCGACCTCGTGGGACTGCTCGTGCGCGAGGAATACTACGCCGACACCGACGAGGACAAAAAAGCCGCCGAGGGCAAAGCCACGCTGATCATCGCCAAACAACGTAACGGCCCCGTCGGCGACGTGCCGCTGACTTTCCTGAAAGAGTTCACGCGCTTTGAAAACCGGGCGCGGGACGTCGAGGAGGAGTAACGAGGCGGACGGCGCGCCCACCCAGCGCGCTACTGCTGGATGATCTCCTCGGCGTAGATGTTCAGATTGCCTTTCGCGTCGCGCTGGACGCTGCGGATGCGCAACGGGCGCGCGGAATCGCGCGCAGTGGTGGCACTTTCCGCGGGCGGCACCGCGCCAGCGGGATAGTCCACGATGATGCGGGCAGATCCCGCAGTCTCCGCGCCGGCAGAGAGTTCGCGCATGATTGCCCGGTTTTTGTCCGACGCTGTCACCCGAAACTCCCCTCGCAAATACGTGCGTTCCGCCGGTTCGCCACGATCCGCCAGTTCCACGGCGTCCCTCGCGGAGATCACCCGGCCAGGGGGAGCTTTTCCCGGCTGGTAGATCTTCCACGATCCGCCGCCGGCGAGGTTGCTCGGATCGCGCTGCGCCTCGACAAACGGCTTCAGCGGGACGCCGCCCGGCGAGACGCCGGCGACCGGCGTGGGAGCGGCGCGCGGAACCGGGGTGACGAGCTTCGTGATCGCCAGGGCCGGGGTCGGCGCCGGCCGCGGCGTGACGTTCCTGCCCACCACTGCGGGCGGGGCCGCGGGTGTCGGTGGCGCAGTCCGCGGCGGCGGCGGCGGAATGTCGCCGGGGTCGTCCGGATCCACGCGCACCAGTTCAGGCTTGGCCGGCTTCGTGCCGTCAGGATTCTCCCCGCCTGCGACATTGTGAGTGCGGCGATACTCTGAGAATTTCTTCAACGCACCATCAAAGGTGGCTCTTTTGACCACCGGGAGACCTGCCTCGATGGTCAGCCCGGCGGGCGGTTCGAGCCGAAAAGCTCCCGTTCCTTTGACCGCGTAGCTGCCATAGAGCAGCGGCACGAGGGTGAACTGCATGTGGCCATCGGGCAGGCGTTCGACATGGATCAACGCGGACAAGTCCGTCGTTTTCTCGATTTTCATATCCGTGCCGGTCCGCAAAAGCGTGCGGAGCGCCGCCACGTTCTGCGGCTTGGCGGGATAAAGGTGCTCGATCACGACCTGTTGAAAGCCCACGGCCTGGGCGACAGCCACGACCCCGGACGGAAACATGTCCGTCTTCCGCAAATCGTACGCGTCAAGGATGAGGTATTGCCCGGTCACGTAGGTGAGCGGCACTTTGGTCTCGCGATAGTTTTTGATGTAGTCGCGGAGGAGTCGCGCATTTTCCTCCTCGAGTTCGCGCGGAGCCATCGTGCCGTAACGATCAAACAGGGCCTTCGCCGTGACGAATTTTCCCTGCGGTGCCTTGGTCACCTCGAAGCGGACAGGAGCTTCGATCTTCTTAAACTTTTGCAGAAACCGATACGGACCCGGCTTTTCCGGATGGCCGAAAATGTAGAAACTGCCCAGCCAGCAAGCGAAGGCCAGGCCGATCAGCAGGAGGATGAAGACCGTCCAGAGAAACAGATTGTCGCGCTCCTTCGGTTCGTCCTCGTCAGCGTCGTAGCCGTAAAAATCGTCGGGCATGGGGAGGGAGCAGGAGGTGCCGCGGCGCTCCGGGGCGGCTCAATGCTGGTGGGTCTCCGCCTCGGCATCCGCCGGCTCAAACGACGTGCCGCAGCCGCAACTCCGGGCGGCGTTCGGATTCTGGATGCGAAAGCCCGAGCCCGCGAGATCGTCCACGTAGTCGATCGTCGAGCCCGCGAGAAAATGCGCGCTCTCGGCGTCGATGATCACCTTCGCCCCGGCCCGTTCCACCACCTCGTCGCCGTCCTTCGCGTGGTCGAGCCCCATCGCATATTGCAGCCCGGCGCAACCACCGTTCTCGACGAGGATACGCAGGCCATTCGCCGGGTCCGTCTGCTCGCGGACGAGGATTTCGAGCTGCGCAAAGGCGGCGTCTGTGACGTGGATCATGGCGGGAAAGTAGGCCGCCGCCCGAGCGGTGCCAAGTGGCAAGTGGGGAGCGGCGGCGGGGGCAGCGGGGGGGAAGGACGAATGACGAACACTTGCCGCGTCCCTCGTCATTCTTTCGTCTTTCGTCATTCGTCATTTGCTCGTCATACCCCCTCGTCCCCCCGAAACTCTCCGCCCATGTCCCGCATCGCCTTACTCTCCGAAACCGTCGCTAGCCAGGTGGCTGCCGGCGAGGTCGTGGAGCGGCCCGCGAGCGTGGTCAAAGAGCTGGTCGAAAACTCCATCGACGCCGGAGCCACGCGGATCGAGGTAATGATCCGCCGCGGCGGCATCTCCTACATCCGCGTGATCGACGACGGCTCCGGCATGGACCGCGACGACGCCCTGCTCTGCCTCGAGCGCCACGCCACGAGCAAGATTCGCACGGGCGCCGACCTCGCCGCGATCCACACCCTCGGCTTCCGCGGCGAAGCGCTGCCGAGCATCGCCAGCGTCTCGCGCTTCCGCCTCGCCACCCGCGAGCGCGACGCCCTCGCCGGCACCGAGGTGCTCGTCAGCGGCGGGAAAATCGAGACCGTGCGCGACGGCGGCGACGCGCCGGGTACGCAGATCGAGGTGCGCTCGCTTTTCTACAATCTCCCCGCGCGCCGGAAATTTCTGCGCACCGAAAACACCGAGTCCAGCCACGTCGAGCACCAGCTTCACCTCCAAGCCATCGGCCATCCACAGACCGGCTTCGTCTTCATCAATGACGACCGCATCGTCTGGCAGCTCCCGCCCGCCGCGCATCTGCGCGACCGCGTGCGCGATCTGTGCGGGGCCACGCTCACCGCGGAGCTGCTCGACGTGCCCGAGTTCGCGACCGACGCCATCTCCATCCGCGGGCTCCTCGGCAAAGCCGGCGTGAGCCGCTCCTCCCGCGCGCAGCAGCTCGTCTTCCTCAATGGCCGCGCCGTGGAAAACAACACCATCAATTTCGCGCTGCGCGAGGGCTACCACACCGCGCTGATGAAAGGTCAGCACCCGGTCACCTTTCTCTTCATCGAGATGGACCCCGCCGAGGTGGATGTGAACGTCCACCCCGCCAAGCGCGAGGTCCGTTTCCGCAACGCCGCGTGGGTCCGCGAGGCCGTCGTCGAGGCCGTCCGGGTCGCGCTCGAAAGTGACCGCGCGAGCTGGTCGCGGACGTTTCGTGCGGGCGGGGGGGAGGTTGCTGGGTTCGGGTTGCAGGTTGCTGGTTCTCCGGCTTCCACGTCGCCCGAGACTCTGCCGCTCATTCCCGAGCGGGAGCAGGTCGAGTTGCGCAAAGACTGGAGCGCCATGCCGCTGCCATCAAAGCCCGCAGAAGATTCAGCGCCGCTGCCACGAGAGCTCGTCCCGATCGAAAGCGCCGCGCCGCCGCAAGAACCAGAAACCAGAAACCAGAAACCAGAAACCTCCCCCGCTTCCCGCGATTTCAAAATCCTCGGCGTCCTCGGCAAACTCTACGTCCTCATGGAAAACGCCGGAGGCCTCGTCCTCGTGGACCAGCACGCCGCGCACGAGCGCATCCTTTTCGAGGAAATGAAGCGCCGCATGGAGCAGCAGGGCGTGCCCGGCCAGCGCCTGCTCCTCCCGCTCACGCTGGAGGTCAGCCCGCGCGACGGCGACTGGCTCGCGCGCCACCTCGACGTGCTCCAGCGCGCCGGCATCGGCCTCGAACCCTTCGGCGCGGGCACCTTCAAAATCGACAGCCTCCCCACCTTCCTCCGCGCCACCGAACCCACGCAGCTCCTGCGCGACATCATCGACGACCTCCGCGAAACCAGCGCGCAAACCTCCAAGCTCCGCCTCGGCGAAGACATGATCGCCAAGACCGTCTGCCGCCACGCCGTGAAAGCGAACGACTACCTCCGCGAGCCCGAGCTGGTGCGGCTCATCCAGGACCTCCTCGCCTGCGAACTTCCCTACTGCTGCCCGCACGGCCGCCCGACGATGATCCAGATGAGCTACGCCGAGCTGGAGAAAAAGTTCGGCCGCAAGGCGTGAAACCACGCGCCGTCGGTCCCGCCCGCGCTTCTTGCGCCGGTGGGATTCTCCGCCATGGTGCGCGCCGATCACCCTTTTCCGCCGTGCTCCTGCGCGCCTCCATCCGCCTACCGCTCTGCGCCACGCTGCTGCTTGCCTGCATGACCGCGGGCGCGGCCTCCCCTGCCCCGGCGGACTTTGCGAAAGACGTGCGGCCGGTGATGGAAACGTACTGCTTCAAGTGCCACGGCAACGGGAAGAAGCAGGGCGGGCTGGCCCTGGACAAGTGGGCGTCGCCCGACGCGGTGGTGCAGGATCAGAAAACGTGGAAGCACGTCCTCGAAGCACTGCGCACCGGCGAGATGCCGCCGGACGATGAGAAGCAGCCGTCGCTCGCCGAGCGGGAGAAAATCATGGCGTGGATCGATCGCGCGGTTTTCGCCGTCGATCCGGCCAGGCCCGATCCGGGCCGCGTGACCATCCGCCGCCTCAACCGCACGGAATACAACAACACCATCCGCGATCTCGTCGGCGTGGACTTCCGTCCGGCAGACGATTTCCCGGCGGACGATTCCGGCTACGGCTTCGACCACATCGGCGACGTGCTCTCGCTGCCGCCGGTGCTTTTCGAGCGCTACCTCGCGGCAGCGGAAAAGGTCATCAGCCTGGCGATCCTCAACGACCACAAGCCGCGCCCGGAGAAAATCGAGGTCGATCTTTTCAAAATCACGGGCGGGCGGAAGGCGGGCACCACCGCGCAGGCGCGGAAGATCGATGAAAACGAATCCAGCGTGCCGGTCGAGCTGCCGGTGCCCGGCGAGTATCAGCTCAAGCTGTCGCTCGAATCCGTGAAGGTCGGCGCGGAGCCGACGAAGCTGGAGTGGAAATTCAATGGCCAACCGCTGCGGTCGGCTGACCTCGCCGGGCGCAAGGATGCGAAGGAAGCGCTCACCGCGACGGTGCGGGTGGAGAAAGCCGGCACGTATCCGCTGACCCTGCGCGTGGCGAATCCGCTGACCCAGCCGGAGAAGGAGCAAGGCCGCCCGGTGCGCCGCGTCTTCACGGTGCGGCAGATCGTTTTCACCTCCCCGCCGCAGCCGGTGAAAGCGCCCGCTTCGCAGCTCCGCATCTTCGCGCCGGGTCGCGGGCAGCCGACGCTGGAGAAATCCGCACGCGCCATCCTCGCCAGCTTTGGCCAGCGCGCCTTCCGCCGTCCGCTCGCCCCGGCGGAGGTCGAGCGCTTTTTCTGGATCGGTAAGCAGGCGGAGAAAAAGGGCGCGAACTTCGAACAGGCGGTGCAGACCGCGCTGACCGCGATCCTTGTCTCGCCGCATTTTCTTTTCCGCGGCGAGCTGCAGGCCGAGCCGGATAACCCCAAGTCCACGGCTCCCATCAGCGAGTGGGCGCTGGCCGCGCGCCTGTCCTATTTCCTGTGGAGCACGATGCCCGACGACGCCCTCTACGCCGAGGCGCAGCGCGGGACTTTGCGCAAAAATCTGACCGCGCAGGTGAGGCGCATGCTGGCCGATCCGAAGGCCGGCGAGCTGGTGAAAAACTTCGCCGGTCAGTGGCTGCAATTGCGCAATCTGAAAGTCGTGGAGCCGGACGCAAAAACCTTCCCGAATTGGGACCGGGCGCTGGGCACGGCGATGGAACGCGAGACGGAAATGCTTTTCCAAACGATCATGCGCGAAGACCGCAGCGTGCTCGATTTCATCGGCGCGGATTACACCTTCGTGAACGAGCGGCTCGCGCGGCACTACCGGATCGCCGGAGTGGAGGGCGAGGCGTTCGTGAAAGTGGAGGTGCCCAAGGACCGCCCCGGCGGCATCCTCGGTCACGGCAGCTTCCTCACGCTGACCTCCAACCCCACGCGCACCTCGCCGGTGAAGCGCGGCAAATACGTGCTGGATAATCTCCTCGGCACACCACCGCCACCACCACCACCCGAGGTGCCCGATCTCGACGACAAAAACCGCAAGGAACTCACCGGCACGCTGCGCCAGCGCCTGGAGCAGCACCGCGCCGATCCGACCTGCGCGGGTTGCCACGCGCGCATGGATCCCATCGGCTTCGGGCTCCAGCAGTTCGACGCCATCGGCGCTTGGCGCGAGCGGGAAAACGACGCGCCCATCGACTCCGCCGGCGTGCTCGCCAGCGGCGAGGCGTTCAATGGTCCCGGCGAGCTCCGCGCCATCCTGCTCGCAAAGAAGCGCCCCGATTTTCTGCGCTGCTGCGCGGAGAAGATGCTCACCTACGCGCTCGGTCGCGGCTTGGAATTCTACGACCGGCCCGCGATCGACAAGGTCACCCGCTCGCTCGACAAGACGCCGAACTTCTCAAACCTCATCCTCGAAGTCGTGAACAGCGTCCCGTTCCAAATGCGCCGCGGAGAAGGCGATCACCGAAAATTTTCCGAAGGCCGGAAGACCGCCGCCACGAACGCTCCGCCGCCGTAACAAGCGGGGGTGATTAAAACCCGTGCAATAGCGGGGGCGGAGTGTCCCGGGCAGGGTGGGCGTCCCGCCCGAACGAACTTCCGCGACGGGTGGCGCGTCCTCCCTCGCCCGCGAGGCCGCGGCGCAGGATGCGCCGCTCGGCGGGCAGGATGCCCACGCATTTGCGGAGGTTCATCCCGCGCCAAAAACTCACGCGCGCGTCCGGCTTTTTCACCAGCCACCTCCCCCGCATCTCCGCTGGCCACAGCCGCCACTTTATGCCTTAGTCCCCCACCCTTCCCGCCGCCATGCACATCCCCGACAAATCCCTCAATCTCCCCCGTCGCAGCTTCCTCCGCGGACTCGGTGTGAGCATGGCGCTGCCTTTCCTCGAGTGCATGCTGCCGGGCGTGATGCAAGCGGCCGCAGCACCCATCGGCGGCGCGCCGCGGCGCATGGTCTTTTTCTATCTGCCCAACGGCATGGACATGGACAACTGGACGCCCACGGCGTTGGGCCACCAGTTCGAGTTGCCCTCCATCCTGCAACCGCTCGAGCCACTGCGGAAACACTTCTCCGTGCTCAGCGGACTCGCGCACGTCAATGCGCGCGCGCTCGGCGACGGCGCCGGCGACCACGCGCGGGCGAACGCCTGCTTCCTCACCGGCGTGCATCCGCGCAAGACGGCGGGCTCGGACATTTCGGTGGGTGTTTCCGCCGACCAGATCGCCGCGCTGCTGATCGGCAAAAACACGAGGCTGCCCTCGCTCGAGCTGAGCTGCGAACCCTCCACGCGGCAGGCCGGCGCGTGCGATTCCGGCTACGCCTGCGCGTATCAGCACAATCTCTCGTGGCGCAACGAGAACACCCCGATGCCGCCGCTCGGCAATCCCCGACTGGTCTTCGAGCGGCTCTTCAGCGCGAGCACCGAGGACCCCGATCTGGTGGCCGGACGCGCGCTGCGCGAAAGCTGCCGCGGCTCGATTCTCGATGTCGTCCGCGAGGACGCGAAGGCTTTCCAAAAACGCCTCGGCGCGACGGACCGCCGCAAGCTCGACGAATATCTCACCGGCCTGCGCGAGACCGAATCCGCCATCCAGCAGCAGGCGAAATTTCAGGCCGGTGAGGCCGCCACGCCACGGCCCGCGATGGAGAAACCCGAGGGCATCCCCGGAGATTTTACCGAGCACGTGCGCATCATGTACGATCTCCTCGCGCTCGCGTTGCAGACCGACAGCACCCGCATCGCCACGATGATGGTCCAGCACGAGGGCAGCAACCGCGCGTATCCGTTCATTGGGGTGAACGAGGGCCACCACGAGATTTCGCACCACGGTAACAACGCCGGAAAAAAGGAAAAGATAGCGAAGATCAACCGCTTCCACATCGAGCAAGTCGGTTACTTCCTCACCAAGCTCCAGACGATGAAGGAAGGCCTGGGCACGGTGCTCGACAACTCCATGATCGTGGTCGGCAGCGCCATCGCCGACGGCAACGCCCACGCGCACCACGACCTGCCGGTGCTACTCTGCGGCGGCGGCGGCGGCTCGCTGAAACCGGGCCGGCACGTGCGCTTTGACAAGGAGACGCCGATGACCAATCTCTACCTCTCGCTCTTCGACCGCATGGGCGTGAAAGCCGACCGGATCGGCGACAGCAGCGGCAAGCTGGGGACCATCTAGGATCCCGTTTTCTTCCGCTTAATCTTCCTCCTCTCGTGACAGAGGACAAGGAATTGCCAGCTAGCCTTCCGCGTCGGGCGGCGGGGTGCGGGATCGGTTGGCGAGGAAGTCGCAAAGGCCGCGTTTTTTCGCGCCCGCGATGAAATCCCAAAACACCTGCGCCTCGGCACTCCACGCGCGCCCGCCGGCGGCGGCGAGGGCCTGGGTGGTGTTCAGTCCGCTGCGGTAGAGGAGGGAAAAGGCCGCTTTGATCGCGGTGCGCTGCTCGCTGGAAAAGCCGGCGCGGCGCAGCCCGACGACGTTGAGGCCGGCGACGCCATTGAGGTCGCAGCCGATGGTGAAAGGCGGGAGGTCTTGGCTAAAGGCGGAGAGCCCCTGGCAGATGGCGAGCCGCCCGATCCGGATGTGCTGGTGAAAGACGCAGCCGCCGCCGATGAAGACCCGGTCGCCGACGGTGACGTGGCCGGCGAGGAGGGCGTTGTTCGCGATGATGACATGGTCGCCGAGTTGGCAGTTGTGCGCGAGATGCGCCCCGGCCATGAGAAAGCAGCCGTGGCCGACGACGGTGGCGCTGCCCTCGGTGGTGCCACGGTGAATGGTGCAGTACTCGCGGATCTTATTGCCGTCGCCGATGCGGACCTCGCTTTGCACCGAGGGTTGAAAGGCGAAGTCCTGCGGCTCGCCGCCGATGATCGCGCCATAGCCGATGAGGTTGTTTTTTCCCATGACCACGTGGCCGCCGATGACGGCGTGGGCCTGAATGGTGCAGCCGTCGCCGATCTGCGCGGGGCCTTCGATGACGGCGTACGGCCCGACGGTCACGCCGGAGCCAAGCCGGGCGTCGGGGTGGATGATGGCGGTGGGATGGAGCATGGGGGAAAGGATGAAGGATGAAGGCGGAAGGATGAAGGAAAAGCTCACGGCTTCATCGGGCGCAGGACATGCCGTGGCGCAGTGGTCCTGCCGGCCTGGTGCAAATGATCGCGCCTACTTGAGCACGTCGCGCAGATACGGCGCGGTGCGGCTGCGCTGGCTCTTCGCCACTTCCTCGGGGGTGCCGTAGGCGACGACTTCGCCTCCGGATGCGCCGGCTTCGGGGCCGATATCGACGAGGTAGTCGGCCTCGGCGATGAGGCTGAGGTTGTGCTCGATGACGAGGACGGTGTTGCCATCATCGACGAGGCGGTGGAGGACTTTGAGCAGCTCCGCCACGTCGGCCATGTGCAGGCCGATGGTCGGTTCTTCGAGGAGGTAGAGGACGGATTTGGCGGTGCGGTTTTCGCGGAGCTTGGCGTTGATCGAGCGGCCCATGCCGCGGGTGAGTTCGCTGACGAGCTTGAGTCGCTGGGCCTCGCCGCCGCTGAGGGTGGGGCTGGGCTGGCCGAGCTTGAGGTAGCCGAGCCCGGTGTCGCAGAGCAGCGCAAGCGGCCGCTGGATTTTCGGCTGCGCCGCAAAGAACTCCGCGGCCTGGTCGAGCGTCATTTCCATCACGTCGCCGATGCTCTTTTCGTTGTAGAGCACCTCCAGCGTGGAGGCTTCGTAGCGCGAGCCGTGGCACTCGGTGCAAGGCACGTAACTCGTGGGCAGGAAGGTCATCTCGATCTTGATCGTGCCCTGCCCGAGGCAGGTGTCGCAGCGTCCGCCGTCGCTGTTGAAGGAGAAGCGGCTGAGCGTGTAGCCGCGCATCCGCGCGACGGGCATCTGCGCGTAGAGCGCGCGGATTTCGTCGAAGACCTTGATGTAGGTCGCGGGCGTGGAGCGCGAGGTCTTGCCGATGGGCGACTGGTCCACTTCGTACACCGCCTCGAAATGCTCCGCGCCGAGCAGCTCGCGGTAACCGACCGGCTTCGCTTTGCCCGTGAGCTTCCGCCCTTTGCGCGCCACAAACTCCGCCACGGCGGGCTTCAAGACCCCACGCATGAGCGTGCTTTTTCCCGAGCCGGAAATGCCGCTGACCACGCTCAGCCGCCCGACGGGAAAGCGCACATCGACATTCTTGAGGTTGTGCAAATCCGCGCCCTTCAGCTCCAGCCACCGGTCCACATCCTTCAGCGGACGCCGGGCGCCGCGGATCGGGTGTTTCAGCGGCTCGCGCAAAAAGCGGCCGGTCGCCGAGGCCTCGATAAGCTGGATTTCCGCGAGCGTGCCCTGCGCGACGACCTGACCACCGCGCGATCCCGCGCCGGGGCCGAGGTCGATGATCGTGTCGGCGCGGCGCATGGTGTCCTCGTCGTGCTCCACGATGACCACGGAGTTGCCCTTGCGCTTGAGCGCTTCGAGCGTGTCGAGCAGCGCGGCGTTGTCGCGTGCGTGCAGGCCGATGGTCGGCTCGTCGAGCACATAGAGCACGCCGCGAAGATTCGAGCCGAGCTGCGCGGCGAGGCGGATGCGCTGGCTCTCGCCGCCGCTCAGCGTCTTGGCCGAGCGGTTGAGCGCGAGGTAGTCGAGCCCCACCGAGCCCATGAAATTCAGCCGCTGCTCGATCTCCGGAAGGATGTCCTGGGCGATGGGCTGCTGCTCTTTGGGAAACTTGAGTTTACCCAGCAGCTCCAGCGCGCCGCTGACCGGCAGCTCGGTACATTCGTCAATCGTCCGTCCGAGCACGCGCACGTGCCGCGCGATGCGATTCAGCCGCGCGCCGGCGCAAATCGCGCACGTCTCCGCCTCGCCTTCCTCCAGTCGCTCGTGCTGTCGTTCCTGCGCGACTTCGATCTCGATCGCCGACTCCAACTTCGGATCGACCGTCGCCTTCCACACTTCGCCGAAGCCCTTGCACTCCTCGCACCAGCCGTGCGGGGAGTTGAACGAGAACAGCCGCGGATCGAGCTCCTCGAAGGATTCGCCGCACGTCGGGCAGCTCATCTCGGTGCTGAGCACGGTCGTGCGCTTCTTCTCGTCCATGAGCTTCGCCGTGCCGTGGCCGATCTGCATCGCGCGCTTCACGATTTCCCGCACCGCCTTCGTTTCCGCACATTCGCCGACGAGCACGTCGATGGTGTGCTCGCGAAAGCGTTCGAGCTTCGGGAACGGCTCGACTGGATAAAATTTGCCGTCGATCAGCAACTCCTCGAAACCCTGGCGCAGCGCCCACTTGCCGACCTCGGTATGGAAACCTTTGCGCGCCTTGACCAGCGGCGCGAGCACGCGGATCGGGCCTTTTCTCGCCAGCGTCTCCGCGGTCTTCGTCGCGGCGGCGAGCGTTTGCTTCTCCACGGCGAGGTCGCATTTCGGGCAAAACTGCGTGCCGAGTTTCGCGAACATCAGCCGCAGGAAGTGATAGACCTCGGTCACGGTCGCGACGGTGGATTTTCCGCCGCCGCGCGTGATGCGCTGCTCGATGGCCACACTCGGCGGCAGGCCGGAGATCAAGTCCACGTCGGGCTTTTCGAGCTGCTCCACAAACTGCCGCGCGTACGGCGACATCGAATCCAGAAACCGTCGCTGCCCCTCGGCGAAGAGCAGATCGAACGCGAGTGTGGATTTTCCCGAGCCACTCAGGCCGGTGATGATGACCATCTGATCGCGCGGAATATCGAGCGAGATGTTCTTGAGATTGTGCTCCCGCGCGCCGCGGACGGAGATGGCGTTCTGCCGTCCGGGCAGGGTGGGCATTCTGCCCGCCGATTCTTCCGCGACACGGAGCGCATCATCCGCGTCGGAAGTGCGTTCCGGGAGGATGCCGGAACCGGCGGGCGGGACGCCCACCCTACCCAACATTCCGCGCAGATACCGCCCGGTGTGCGAGGCCTCGCACTTGGCCACCTCCTCCGGCGTGCCGCAGACGACGACCGAGCCGCCGTCCTCACCCGCTTCCGGCCCGAGGTCGATGACGTGATCGGCGCACTTGATGACCTCGAGGTTGTGCTCGATCACGAGCAGCGAGTTGCCCTGTTTCACCAGCCGGTCGAAGACGCGCATGAGCAGCGCCACGTCGTCGAAGTGCAGCCCGGTCGTCGGCTCGTCGAAGATCAGCAGGCAGTTCTCGTCCTTCTGATTCGTAAGCCGCTCGACGAGTTTCAGACGCTGCGATTCGCCGCCGCTGAGCACGTTCAGCGGCTGGCCGAGCGTGAGGTAGCCGAGCCCGACTTCCTCCAGCACGACGAGCGGCTTGACCATTTTCTTTTCGCCGAGGTCGGTGAAAAAGCGGATCGCCTCGCTGACCGTCAGCTCCAGCACGTCGTGGATGGATTTCTCCGCGAAGCGAATCTCCAGCACGTGCGCCTGGTAGCGTTTGCCCTCGCACTCCGCGCAGCGGATGAAGACGTCGCTGAGAAACTGCATCTCGATTTTCTCGAAGCCCATCCCGCCGCAGCGCTCGCAGCGGCCCACGCCGGAGTTGAAGGAGAACGCGCTCGCGGTGAGCCCGTGCGTCACGGCGTCCGGCGTGCCGGCGAAAAGTTCGCGGATGCCGTCGAAGACGCCGAGATAGACCGCCGGCGTGGAGCGCGGCGTGCGCGAGAGCGGCGACTGATCGATCATCACCACCTGCTCGATCTTGTGCGCGCCGAGCAGCTTTTTCAGCGCGCCGGGGGCCTCCTCGGTCGTCAGGTTTTTGGCCGCGAGCAGATTTCCGTAAAGCACGTCATGCACGAGCGTGCTTTTGCCCGAGCCCGAGACGCCGGTGACGCACGCCAGCACGCCGAGCGGAAACTCCACGTCGATGTCGTGCAGGTTGTGCTCGCGCGCGCCTTTGACCGAGATGAAGCTGGTCGGTTTCCGGCGCTTCTTCGGCACTGGGATGAACTTCGCACCGGTGAGGTAGTCGGCGGTCAGGGAGGAAAGTAGCTTGGACTTTAGTCCAACGTCCCTGCCCGACTTTAGGACTGAAGTCCTAGCTCCATTGGTCATCTCGCTGACCGGCCCGTTGAAAACCAGCTCGCCGCCCGCCGCGCCTCTGCCGGGGCCGATCTCCACGAGATTGTCCGCCGCACGGATGACCGCCTCGTCGTGCTCGACGACGAGCAGCGTGTTGCCCTTGTCGCGAAGCTGCTGCATCACGCGGATGAGCCGGCCGGTGTCGCGCGGATGCAGGCCGATGCTGGGCTCATCGAGCACGAAGAGCGTGTTCACCAGCGACGCGCCGAGGCACGTCGTGAGATTCACGCGCTCCACTTCGCCACCGCTCAGCGTCCGCGTCGGGCGGTCGA
Organism: uncultured Chthoniobacter sp.; assembly: GCA_903874975.1. GTDB lineage: Bacteria > Verrucomicrobiota > Verrucomicrobiia > Chthoniobacterales > Chthoniobacteraceae > Chthoniobacter. The sequence continues at coordinate 21,833 of CAIQUL010000019.1, forward strand.
GCGAGAGGTAGCCGAGGCCGACTTCGTCGAGGTAGCCGAGGCGGGAGGTGACTTCGGTGAGGAGCATTTGGGTGGTGGCATCGGTCCCATGCGTCCTATTCGTCCCATGCGACGAATGAAACTCAGCGAGCAACTCGCGGACGGACATCGTCATCAACGCCGGCAGCGTCTTCCCCGCCGCGCGGAAATTCAGCGTCGCCTTTTGATACCGCCCGCCTTGGCAATCCGGGCACAGCGTGTAGCTGCGGTAGCGGCTGAGCAGCACGCGGACGTGCATTTTGTAGCTCTTCGTTTCCAGCCAGTCGAAGAACCCTTTGACCCCGTACCACAGCCCGTCATTCCACAACTCCTCACCCGCGGCCCGCTTGTTTTCGCCGTAGATCACCCAGTCCTGCTCGGACTTCGGCAGCTCGTCGAACGGGCACATCGTGTCGATGTGTTTCGCCCGCGCGCAGCGCATGAGATCGCGCTGGCATTGCGCGCCGTTCTCGGTCTGGAAAGGTTTCACCACCCCGAGCGCGATGCTCAGCGTGAGGTCGGGGAGCGCCCGCAGAATGTCGATGCCGATCGTCCGTCCGAAGCCGCGGCACGTGGGACACGCGCCGTGCGGATGGTTGAAGCTGAACAGGCCCGGCGACGGCGGGGTGATGTCGATGTCGCAGTGCGCGCAGTGCCAGCCGGAGGAGAAGGGAAAGATGAGGGATGAAGTCTGAAGGATGAAGGCGATCTTGCCTTTGCCAAAACGGAGGGCGGTTTCGACGGCTTCGATGAGGCGGGAGCGGTTTTCGGCGGTGGCGGCGATGCGATCCTGGATGACGGGCACGACGGCGGGGAGGCGCTTCACCTTCACCGGCTCGTCGATGCGCGCGATGTCGCCGTCGAGCCAGATGCGGAGGTAGCCCTGGGCTTTGAGGAAATCGAAAAAGTCCGCGGACTTCGTGCCGGCGGGCGCAGGGACGCCGAAGGTCACGAGCAGCGTCTCGCCCGCGTGCTGCGTGTAGATTTCATCCACGATCGACTTCGCGGTTTCGGGGCGGATGGCACGCGCGCATTCCGGGCAGGACGCCTGCGCGAGGCGCGGGAAGAGCAGCTTCAGGTAGTCGTTGATCTCGGTCATCGTCCCGACCGTCGAGCGCGTGGACTTCACCGGATTCGACTGCTCGATGGCGATGGCCGGCGGGATGCCTCGGATGACATCCACCTTCGGCTTGTCCATGCGGTCGAGGAACTGCCGCGTGTAGGGCGAGAAGGTCTCGACGTAGCGCCGCTGCCCCTCCGCGTAGATCGTGTCGAAAGCGAGGCTCGATTTCCCGCTGCCGCTCGGCCCGGAGATCACATTCAGCTTGCCCAACGGAAGATCGAGGTCGATGCCGCGCAGATTATTCTGCCGCGCGCCGCGGATTTCGATGACACCGGGGTCGGGAACGATGGTCAGCTTTGGTTTTTTCATCAGGAAAATGGGCGCGGATGCTCGTCTCTCGCGCGGACAAATGCAAACGCTCCGGTACGGTGCCGAATTGCCGTCCGGCTCCGTCCCCGGAATTCTGAATTGTCGGAGCGAAACTTTGCCTCCAACCTCCCGGCCCCAATCCAACCCGCCCACACCAACCTATGAAGTCCACTCATCCTGTTTCACTCCGCGCGTTCTGCTTCGTCTCCACGCTGGCGCTCACCGCCCTGCTCACCGGCTGCAATCAGCCCGCGGGCGACGCGGGACAGACGGTCGGCTTTGCCCAGGTCGGCGCGGAAAGCTCGTGGCGCACGGCGGAGACGAAGTCCATCCAGGACGAGGCGGAGAAGCGCGGGGTGAAGCTGAAATTCTCCGACGCGCAGGGTAAACAGGAGAATCAGATCAAGGCCGTGCGCGGGTTCATCGCCCAGGGCGTGGGGGCGATTATCCTCGCGCCGGTGGTGGAGACGGGTTGGGAACCAGTGCTCCGCGAGGCGCAGCAGGCGAAAATTCCGGTGGTGCTCGTGGACCGCGGCGTGAAGGTCGGGGACGACTCGTTGTATGCCACGCTGATTGCGTCGGACTTTGTGGCCGAAGGCCGGATGGCGGCGGAATGGCTGACGAAAAAAGCGGCAGGCAAGGCGCAGATCATCGAGCTGCAGGGCACGCCGGGCGCGGCGCCGGCGATTGATCGGAAGCGCGGTTTCGAGGAAGGCATCAAGGCTTCGCCGGAGATGAAAATCATCGCGTCGCAGAGCGGCGATTTCACCCGCACCGGCGGCAAGCAGGTGACGGAGGCGCTGCTCAAGGTGCATCCCGGCGTGACGGCGGTTTACGCGCACAACGACGACATGGCGCTCGGGGCGATTCAGGCGCTGGAGGAAGCGGGCAAGAAGCCGGGCACCGACGTGCTGGTGGTCTCGATCGATGGCGTGAAGGGCGCGTTCGAGGCAATGGTCGCGGGCAAACTCAACTGCACCGTCGAGTGCAGCCCGTTGCTCGGCGCGCTGGCGTTTGACGCTGTGGAGAAGGCGAAGGCCGGGGCCAAGCTGGAGAAGAAAACCGTGGTGCCAGATCGCGTCTTCGACCAAAGCAACGCCGCGGCGGAACTCCCGAACCGCAAGTATTGAGCGGCGGCGAACGTCCGCCGATGAGTGACCTGGCCGAACATCCGCACCGCCGCCGCAATGCGCTGACTGGCGAGTGGCTGCTCGTCTCCCCGCACCGCGCGCGGCGTCCGTGGCAGGGGCGGAGCGAACCGGTCGCGGCGGAAACACGTCCGCCGCACGACCCGCAGTGCTACCTCTGCGCCGGCAATGTGCGCGCCAATGGCCAGCGCAATCCCGACTACGCCGCGACGTTCGTTTTCGAAAACGACTTCGCCGCGCTGCTGCCCGCCGACGGTGCGTCGCCCGCACGCGATCCGCTTTTCCACGCGGAGTCGGTGCGCGGCGTCTGCCGCGTGATCTGCTTTTCCCCCCGCCACGATCTCACCCTCGCGCGCATGCCCGTGCCGGACATCCGCCGCGTGGTGGACACCTGGGCGGAGGAGACCGCGGCGCTCGGCCGCGACTGGCGCTGGGTGCAGGTCTTCGAGAACAAGGGCGACGTGATGGGCTGCTCGAATCCGCATCCGCACGGACAGCTCTGGGCGAGCGACCAACTGCCCAACGAGATCGCCAAGGAGGACCACTGCCAGCGCGCTTACCTCGCGGAAAACGGCGAGCCGCTGCTCATGGATTACGCACGGCGCGAGCAGGAAAGCGGCGAGCGTCTTGTGGTGGAAAACGAACACTGGCTGGCCGTGGTTCCCTACTGGGCGGTCTGGCCTTTTGAAACCCTCCTGCTGCCGAAGGCCCGCGTCGCCCGCCTGCCCGACCTCGACCCCGCGCAACGCGATGCGCTCGCCGACATCCTCCGCCGCCTGCTCACGCGTTACGACAATCTCTTCGGCACTTCCTTTCCCTACTCGATGGGCTGGCACGGTGCGCCCTTCGCCGACGGCGATCACAGCCACTGGCAACTCCACGCGCACTTCTACCCGCCGCTGCTGCGCTCGGCCACGGTGAAGAAATTCATGGTCGGCTACGAGATGCTCGCCGAGCCCCAGCGCGACCTCACCCCTGAAGCCGCCGCCGCGCGACTGCGCGAAATGTCGGAGGCGCCTCCACGAGGCGCGGGCGCTTTGTAGTGCGCCAGTGCTCTCTGAGCATTCCCCTAAAAGCGGGTGTGGGATTTTTCACGCAGACGCGAAGGACGCCGAGTTACGGAGTCCTTGCGACCGCGAAAATGCTCACCTGTCGGGTGAGCCTGTGGAGCCGCAGACTTTTTCCCATTCCTCTCCGCTCTCTGCGTCTCTGCGCCTCTGCGTTTTTCATCCCCTCGCCGTATTTCGGCTAAATCATCCACCGATTCACCGCCCGCGCGCGGGCGTGACGCGCACCTCCGGGCGATACGTCACCCGGACCAGCAAATCGCCCCGGCCTCCGCGCGGCTTCGGCAGCCCTTCGCCCGCGATCCGCACGATCTCGCCGCGTCCCACGCCCGCCGGAATCGCCACCCGCAGCATCCCGCCCGCGGGCCCCGGCATCGTTTCCGTGCCGCCCTGCGTGACGCGGCGGGCATCGATCCGCAACTCGCAGCGCAGGTCCGCCCCGCGCGCCTTGAACCGGAATCCCGGCCGCACTTTCAAACGCACCACCACCCAGCCCCCCGCAAACGGCTCGGCCCGCTCCAGGCGCAAGCGCGTGCCCGGTGCCGTGTCCGGCGGCACCTCCAGCCGATAGCTTTCCGCGCCATGCGGATTCGCCGGGTCCTGCACGCGCACGTCCAACTCCGTGCCGCGGAGGAAATCCTCGATCCGCAGCAGTACATCCTGCGTCACGTTGCGCTCGATTTTTCCCGCCCGCCGCGGTGCTGCCGTGCGTCCCGCCTCGTCCGCCAGATCGCGATCATAAGCCCGCCGCCGCGCGGGATCGCTCAGGGTTTCGTGCGCCGCGTTCAGCTCCTGCGCCCGTCGTACCGCCTCCTCCGCGCCACCGTGCAGATCGGGGTGGTGCTGCTTGGAAAGGAGCCGGTAAGCCGAGCGGATCTCCGCCGCCGTGCAGCGACGATCGAGACCGAGAACGGCGTAGTGGTCAGGGGCGGAGTCAGACAAGCCGGCGAGCGTAGCCCAGCCCGGCCGGAGGGCCAGCCCGATGAATCGCCGGCGTGCGCGAACTTTACAGCGTCCCCGCCTCGAGCTGCTCCCGGTAGATGAAGTCCGGCGCCTTCACGCCGGCAGGTAATGCACAAACGGCGGCGCGCCGGTTTTCTTATTTCAATCGCCTAAGAAGCCCCCACTTTCCCGGCTTCTTCTCCGCTATGAATTTTTCCCACCCCAGCTCCCGCAAACTTCTGCTCGCAGCGCTCGCGGCGGGACTCGTGCTCACCTCGTGGCCGACCGGCTTGCACGCGCAGGTTCCACTTTCGCCGGATGAGGGGGCGGCGGTGGTGCTGAATGCGGGACGGCGGGCGTACAATGAGAAGCAGTTTCCGGTGGCGGCGGAGCGGTTCCGGGAGTTTTTGAAGGTCGCGCCGAATCACAAGGACGCGCCGGCAGGACGCTACGGGCTGGGGCTGGCGCTGCTGGAGGCGGGCGATGTGAAGGGAGCGCAGGAAGCGTTCACGCAGGCGGCGGGCGCGGAGTTTCCGGAGCGGCCACTGGCGCTGTATTTCACGGGCGCGGCGCATCGGCTGGCGGGCACGCAGACGCTGGCGCAGATCGCGGCGAAGCCGAATGAGGAGGCGGCGCTGCGGGCCGCGGCGGCGGTGAGTTTTGGCGCAGCGGCGAAGTTTTTTCAACAGGCGGCGGAGATGTTCACGGCGCGGTGGAAGAAGCCGGAGGGCGAGCCGCCGCCGGTGCTGCCGATCGAGGGCGAGTGGCTGGTCCGCGCGCGGTGCGATCAGGCGGAGATGCTGCTGCGGACGGGCAAGGCGAAGGAGGCGGGCGATCTCGCGTGGACGGTGCTGAACGATCCGGCGTGGACGAAGAGCCGCAACCGCCCGCTCGCGGCGTATCACTTCGGGCACGCGAACTTTTTGCAGAAGGAATACGTGCTCGCCGGGCGGGAGCTGAGCCAGCTCGCGCCGTTCGCGCAGGAGTTTGGCGTGCATGCGCGGTATCTGCTCGCACGCGCGCATCATCTCAGCGGCGAACTCGCGGAGGCGGGCGGGCAATACAAGGCGGTGCTCGCCGGTTACGATGAGCGGAAGAAAACGGCGCAGCCCGCGTTGCAAAATCCGGCGGCGCTCGTGCCGGAGCAAAAAGCGGCGCTGGAGGCGCTGGTGCAGCAACCCCCGCCCGAGCACGTGGCGCGCACGGAGTTTTACAGTGCGGTGCTCGCGTTCGACGAAGGGAAGCAGACCGACGCGGCGGCGATGTTCGCGGCGTTCGCGCAGAAATATCCGAAGTCGGCGCTACTCGCGGAGGCGCAGTTCCGCATTGGCGCGTGCAACGTGCAGCTCAAGAAGTGGCCCGAGGCCAACGCCGCGCTCGACCCGCTGAAGGAACATCCGCAGCTCGCCGATCAAGCGCTGACCTGGCTCGCCCGTGCAAAGATCGGCGCGGCTGATCCCGCGAAGCCGGCGGAGTTTAATCCGGCGGCAGTCGCCGCGCTCGACCTGCTGCGCCGCGCCGCGGCCAAAGTGCAGCCGCTCGCGGCCACCGATCCCGATGCAAAAATCCGCCGCGCGGGCATCCTCATGGAACTCGCCGACACGGCCGTGCTCGCGAAGCTATTTCCCGAGGCGGTGACGAACTACGATCTCGTCAGCAACGAGAAGCTTGATCGCGCCGAGGAAGCCATGCAGCGGCAGGTCACGGCGCGGCACCTCGCCGCGCAGCATCCCGAGGCGGAGGCGGCGGCGGTGCGCTTCGAGCAGACGTATCCGGCCAGCACGTTGCTGCCGGTGGTCCTTTTCCGCGCCGCGGAGAGCGCCTACCTCCGCGCGGTGAAAACCGCCGACCCGAACGGCCAGAAGGCGGCCCTCGCCGAGGCCGTCGCCCGCTACAAGCGCATCGTGCGGAAGTATCCCGACTTCCCGCACATCAACATGGCGCGCCACGGCCTCGCGACGTCGCTCTACCGGCTCGGCAACCACGCGGAAGCGGCGCTCACTTTCGCCACCATCCCCGACCCCGACCGCTCCGGCGATCTCGCCGACGCGCCGTATCTCCTCGCCGATTGCCTGATGCGCGGTTTCCCGGCGGAAACCGACGACGCGATCCAGGCCGCGCGTTTCATCCAGCAGGCGGAGCAGGCCGCGAAGCTGCTTGATGTTTTCACCGGCGCGAACCCGCAAAGCCCGCAGGCCGCCGACGCGCTGCTCAAGCTCGGCTACTGCCAGCAGCGCGTCGGCCTGCTGCTCGCCGCGCCCGCCGACCGCACGAAAGCGCTCACCGCCGCGCGCGACGCCTACGACAAGGCGATGAAGCTCACCGACAAGGAGCCCGTGCGCTCGGTCGCCGTCTTCGAGCTGGCGAAATGCCAGGCGCTCCTCGGCGATGCGGCCACCTCCGCGGCTTTGTTCGCGCAGTTTCAAAACGCGCCGCTGAACGCCACTCCGAACGCGCCGCTCGCGCTGCTCCGGCTCTCGGTCCTCCAGCGCGCGCAGGGCAAAACGGCGGAGGCGGTGAACATCATGACGGCGTGCCGCGCGCAGCACGAAGCCAAGCTCGCCGCCGATCCGGCACGCGCGCCGTGGGTGCCGATGATCCAATACGAACACGCCCTGGCGCTGAAGGAATCCGGCAAACTGCCCGAGGCCCGCGCACAGTTTGAGGCGCTGGCGAAAGCCTTCGTCGGGAAGCCCGAGGGACTGAACGCGGAATGGCGCCTGAGCCAGTGCAAACGCGAGGAGACCGCCGCGCTCATCGCCACGGCGCGCACTGCCGCGGCCAACCCCGGCGCGAATCCCGAGCAGTTCGCCACGGCGTTGAAAGCGCTCGAGACACAGACCGACGCGCTGCGCGATTCCGCCGATGGCTTCCTCGTCCAGGCCGAGCAGCTCCGCCCGCAGGCCGGCGGCTCCGACGCGCATCTGCGCATGCTTTACGAGGCGGCGTGGTCCTTCCGCCTGATCTCGGAAGTGGAAACTGAACCCGCGAAACTCATCGCGCAGCGCCCGCCCGTGGTCGCCGCGCCTGCCCCGGCGGGCACGCCCGCGAAAGCGCCCGCCGCGGCACCGTCGCCCGCTCCCGCCGCGCGTCCGCCCGCAGAAAAACGCGCCATCGAGGTTTACCAGAAAATCATCGCCGCCGCGTCGGCCGCGTCCGTCGCCACGCAGGCGCGCAGCGAGCTGGCGGAGCTTTTCACCGCCCGCGGCGACACCGACACCGCCGCCGAGCTGCTCACGGAATCGCTCCAGCACACGCCCGCCGGGGGGATTCCCGGCCGCATCCGCCTCGGCCTCGCCGCCGCGAATATCGCCCGGAAAGCTCCCGCGCAGGCGCTCGCGAACGTCCAGCCGCTCCTCGCCGCGCCCGACAGCCCGGACGGCATCGAGGCTCGCACGATCGTTGGCGAGGCGCTCATCCAGCAGCAGAACTGGCCCAAGGCCATCGAGCAGTTGCTGCCGTTTCGCGACGACGGAAAACTCCACAACATCGCCGGGGTGAGCGACCGCGCGGTGCTGCGCCTCGCTTTCGCCTACTCGCAGAGTGCCCAGTGGGCCCCCGCGCGGCAGACGCTGGAAACGCTGCTGCAGCGCTACCCTCAGAGCCCGTGGATCGACGAGGCGCGCTACACCATCGGCTGGGTCTGGCAGAACCAGAAAAACTACGACGCCGCCGTGGCCGCGTTCAGCGAAGTGACCAAGCGCACGACCGCAGAAATCGCAGCGAAGGCGCAGTTGCAGATCGGCCTGTGCCGGCTGGAGCAGAAGCGCTGGGAGGAAGCCGCCGCCGCGCTCGTCGCGGTGACCGTGACCTACGCCTACCCGGAGTTGGTCGCCGCCGCCCGCTGCGAAGCGGCCCGCGCGCATCTGGAACTGCTCAAGCCCGCCGAGGCGAAGAAGCAATGGCAGCAGGTCCTCAACGAATCCCCGAAAAGCCCGTGGGCCGACGTGGCGAGGAAGGGTTTGGAGGGATTGAAATAGTCATGCCGCACGCGCGCAGGATTCCTCGTCCACACCCGCTCCTCATCCACATGGAGCGCGGCCTTCCCGACGAAACGCGCAGACTTCCCAGCGAAAAGGGGAGCGCGCGCTCGCCTTTTGTATCCCGAATCGCCGCGCTCCTGCTCTTCCTCGCGTGCCTCTCCCTCCCCGCCCGCGCCTACGTTGAGGTCCCGTATTCCCTCGGCAAAGTCATCGCCGAATCCACGAACATCTTCGTCATTCGCGTCCAGAATGTGGATCGCGCGGCAAACGTCATCACCTACTCCAAGGTCGCCGACCTCAAAGGCACGCACCCCACGCAGACGCTGAAGCACAACATCGGGCGCGGCGGTTTTCACCCGCGCGAATGGCAGACCGTCATGGCCTGGGCCGAGGTCGGGCAGACCGCCGTGATGTTTCACAACGGCGGCCTGTCGGAGATCTGCATCAACGACTACTGGTATCAGTGCGGCGGAGGCGGCGAGGGGTGGAACATGGTTCACGCCGAGCCGTTTCTGCTCCGCAGCTTTGCCGGCAAACCGGAGAAGCTCATCGCCGCCGTGACCGCCATCCTCGCCGGGCAGGAGGTCACCGTCACCGCGATGGTCGATGGCAACAAAGATGCCATCCAGCTCCGCACCGCGCGCGTGCAGCGGATCAAGGCCAGCCTCGCGCTCCAGGATTACAACGCCGCGCGTGATTTCGCCGGCTGGGGCGCCGACGAAATGCGCCCGCTCGCCGGCATGCCCGGCTTTCAGCAATACGCCGGGCTCAACCGCACCAGCCCCGGCGCGGCAGGCGTGGCTCCGGCGGATTTCGACGGCGACGGCAAGATGGACCTCTGCCTTTTCGGCAGCGCGAAAGTGGTGCTGCTGCAAAACGCGGGCGGTTCGCTCAATGAGGTCGCGCTCCCCGTGACCGACGGCGCGCGCGCGGCGTCGTGGGCCGACTACAACGGCGACGGCAAGCCCGACCTGCTGCTCGCCACGCCCTCGGGCGCGCGGCTTTTCACGAACACCGGCGCGGGCACTTTCAAGGACGACACCGCCAGCCTGCCGACCGCCGCATACAGCCATCTCACCGCCGCCGCGTGGCTCGACCAAAACGCCGACGGCAAGCCCGACATCCTGCTCGCCGACGGCTTCAACGGGCTGCGGCTATTGCTGAATGTGAGCGCCGCCGCCGCGCCGAAGTTCGAGGATGTCTCCGACAAAGTCGGGCTCGGGCGCGACGGCCTCGCGGCGCGGCTGAAAGGCGACCGCCTCGCGCTCGCCGATGTCGATGGCGACGGGCGCACCGACTTTCTCTACAGCGCGGGCAGCGGCGTGCTCGTGCTGAACAAGAAGGAGGGTTTCGCCGAGGCGAAGGACTCCGGCCTCGCGTTTCGCGCCGGGCAAATCGCGCCGGTCTTCGGCGACTTCGATGGCGACAAAGCGCCCGACGTGTTCGTGCCGCAGACCGGCGGGAGCAAACTTTTCCGCAACGACGGCAAGGGCCGCTTCACCGACATCACCGCGAAGTCCGGCGCGCTCGCCTCGTTCACCGGCGACGCCGCGTGCGCCGTGTGGACCGACTTCAACAACCGCGGCCAGCTCGATCTCCTCGTCGGCTGCCTGCGCGGCCCGAACCGCTACTTCCGCCACACCGGCAACGGCACCTTCGCCGACGCCACCGAGGAAATCGGCTTCCTCCAGCGCATCTTCAACACCCGCGCCCTCGCCGCCATCGACCTCAACAAAGACGGCGTCCTCGACCTCATCCTCAACAACGAAGGCCAGGAATCCTCCGTCCTCATCGGCAACCCGCAGCGCGTGGCGGGGCCAGCGGTGGCGAAGCAGTGACCACCAACCAAGGAAACGCAACGCTCGTGGAGAAAATCAATAACAACGCCGTCATTCTGAACGGAGTTTCGCCGTGGGCGAAGGCGGGGGCGAAACGCAGTGAATCGCTGACTGAAACGTGGGCGGAGGCGGTGGGAGTGATGGCGCGCGCATTTCACCAGACCGCCTCCGCCCACGGAGAGTCAGCGATCCTTCACTCCGGCTTGGTTCGCAAAGCCTCCCAAGCCTCCGTTCAGGATGACGGCCGGTTTTTTTCGACGGATACGCCGCCTTCGCCCACCACGCCCTGCGCGACCGCCAGCCCCGCAGGAGTCGTCTTCAACGACCCCGGTTTGGCGGAGTCGCCCGCTAATCCAAATCCAACGCGAAACGCAGCGACTGCTTTATACGTGCCATCACTTCCGCCGGCAGAACCCCGAGACGCCGCTCCAGTCGCTTTACAGGCAGTGAGCCAATGCCTTGCACATTCGCCACACCTTCCAAACGAAGAAATGGCAGCTTCGGCATTTTCACTTCATACGCGCTATCCCGGTCTTCCGAAGTCAACGGCACATAGAGCACCAGAACCCGCGGCGGATCTTCGTCGTAGCGCGAAACCACTACCACCGGTCGCGTCTTGGCAGCCATTCCAAGGTCTGCCAGCCAGACTTCACCGGGACGGGGGCTCATCGAGGATGTCCATTACTTCCTGTTCGACGCTCCTCGAACGACCGATGTCCAAAGCGTCGTCGTCCGCCAACTCGATGATCTCTGCCACCCGCGCGCGAACCTTTTGCGAGGTTTCCGGCTTCCACTCGTGGAGCTTGGTTTCCAGTTTTTCGGCGATGGCTTCCATGGCGCTCGCACCGTATTTGCGCTGCCGGATGCCGTCAATGCGTGGTTCGTCCGCAGCGCATCATGCACGAAAACCCAGACCGATGCGCCTCGCCGCCCTTCTCCTCCTCACCCTTTTCCTCACCCTCCCCCGCGCCTCCGCCGACTGGACCACCAGCCGCGGCAACCTCCAGCGCACCGGCAACATCGACGCGCAGCCGGGGCCGAAAAAGCCACGCGTGCTCTGGGCCTACAAGGCGGCGCAGCACTTCATCGCCTCGCCGGTGCCGGACGCCGGCACGCTGTATCTGCCGGGACTCGGCGCGTTCAACACGCCGGCGTTTCACGCTTTCTCCATCGATGCCGACATCGCCGAACGCGCGCTGTGGTCGAAGGCCGGGCCGTTCATCAAGCTTCCCTCCGTCTCCGCGCCCGCGGTCACCGGCGGCCTCGTGATTTTCGGCGACGGCATGCACCAGACCGACGGCGCGACGCTCTACTGCATCCGCGCGGAGAATGGCCGGCCCGTCTGGCAGTATTCGATCCCCGGAAAACTCGTCCACATGGAAGGCTCGCCGACCATCGAGAAGGACCGCGTGTACATCGGCGCGGGCGACGCGGGCGTGATCTGCGTGGAGTTGAAAAAGCTCACGCTCGAAGGCCAGGACACCGACCCGGCGGCGGCGCAGAAGCTCCTCGAAGCGCGCTGGGCCGAGCTGACCGCGAAGTATGCCGAGGCGAAAAAGAAGGACCCGGATTTTGCCATCCCGCCGAGCGAGGACGCGCTGCCGAAGCCCGCGCCGAAGCTCGTCTGGCAGCAGGGCAAAGGCACGCTGCATGTGGATGCCCCGGTCGCGGTGGCCGGCGAGCGCGTGCTCGTGGCGTCGGCGTACATCGACGACGACAAGGTCGGCAAACGCGCGCTGGTCTGCCTCGGGGCGGGCGACGGCAAGGTGCTGTGGGAGGTGCCGCTCGTAGGAAAATACAACCCGTGGGCCGGCCCGACCGTGGCCGGCAACACCGTGCTCATCGGCTGCAGCAGCATCCGCTTTGACCGCAAACTCATCCCCGCCGCGAAGGGCGAAGTGGTCGCGGTGAACATCGAGAACGGCGCGATCCTCTGGCGCAAGGAACTCCCCGGCGGCGTGCTCTCGGCGGTCGCGGTGAGCGGCGATCTCGCGGTGGCCACGGCCACGGATGGCACGGTGCGCGCGTGGGCCGTGGCGAACGGCGCGGAGAAGTGGAGCTACAACGCGGGTGCGCCCTTTTTCGCCGGACCGGCGGTCTCGGGTAGCAGCGTGTATGCCGCCGATCTCAAAGGCATCGTCCACGCGATCAGCCTCGCCGACGGCAAGCCGGAGTGGACTTTCAACGTCGCCACCGATCCTGCGGTGCAAGGGCCGGGCATGTTCTTCGGCTCGCCCGTCGTGCATGGCGGCGAACTTTTTCTCGCGACGACAAACATCGACGGCGACCAGCCGAACCAGCCGTCGGTGGTCGTCTGCCTGTCCGACAAAATCGCGGGCGCGGGCGCGGCGAACGCCGTGATCGCCGTGGACAAAGCGAACCGGCGGATCAGCATCCCGGCGAAAATCGCGCCACGAAAACTGCCGAACCTCAAGGACGTCTATCCCCTCGAAGTGCTCGCCACTTTCCCCACCCCGCGCGGGCAGAAGGCGCACGAAACCATCGTGACCTTCGAGGCCAAACCGAGCGAGATCCACAAGGCGCTCGAACAACTCGGCCTCAAGCCCGGCAAGCCGGCCAAAGGCGAAGGCTCGATCGCCACCGGCCCCGAGGTGACCGTCGCGCTCGAACTGCCCGGCGTCGCCGGCAGGACGCGCCTCGTGCCCATCGAGCCCGCGATGATCGACATCCGCACCGGCAAAAAGATGCCGCCGCTGAAATGGCATTTCACCGGCTCGGCAATTCGCCAGCCCGATCCCGCAAAGCCCGCGAAGGTCTATGGCGCCGACCTCAGCGGCACGCTCGCCACGATCTATCCGGTGACGGATGAAACCGTCCTGCAATCGAATCTGACCCTCGCCGAGACCTCGCTCCTGCGGCTCGAAACCAACAGCAACGTCCTGCCCGCCGAAGGCACGCCGGTGACTTTGCGGATCGAAGTGAAAAGAACGTCCGAATGAACAGCCGCCCTACCCTCCTAGCCGTCATTGCTTTGAGCCTCACCGCGTGCGGTGACGCGAAAAGCAAACCCGCCGCCGCCCAGGCGACAGAAACCGCCGCAGACGCAAAACCCGCCGCAGACGCCAAACCCGCCACACCCGCACCCACGCTCAGTGAGTTGCTGGTCCCCACGCTTTCCGCGCGCATGCCCACCGCGGCCACGCCCTCGGCGCGGTGGCATCCCGCCACCATTTTTTCCGTGCCCGTCCGTCCGTGGCTGCCGCCCGCGGAGTCGGCGGAAAAACCCCGCGTCGTTCCCGGCGATCAGCGCATCCCCGCCGCCGCGCCCTTTTCGCTCCCGACAGCTCCCCTGCCCTCGCCCGACATTGCGCTCCCCACTCCGCTCGTCCTGCCCACCACCCCCCGCGAATTTTCCATCGGTCCGAACCCCGCGCACATCATCGTCCGGATCGCCACCAATCCCACGCCCGACACGCGCGGACGCCCGCCCACGTGGGACCGCCCGCAGCTCGCGACCGACCCGACCGAGGCCATCATCCGCACCGCACCGCTCGCCACTCCCACCGGCCTGCGCGAAACCCCACCGCCCTTCCTGCGCGTGTCGCTGCCCGATCCCTTCGAGCAAATCAACATCGCCGAACTCCGCCCGCCGCCGCCCGAAACGGACGCGCCCGTCGCCTCCTTCTTCCGCCCGCCGGTTTCGCTCCCCGTCGCTCCCGCGGCGAAATAGCGGGACCGGCTCCGGGCGCTGCGCCAGCCTCATCGCGTGAACGCATTTCCCACGAACCTCGCCGTCGTCCCGATCCTCGTCGGCCCGCTGCAAGTGCTGCTCGCGATGCTCCCCGCGATCCTGCTCGGCCTTGGCAGCGCGCTGCTCGCGCTGTTCAAACCGCGCACCTTCATGCTCGCGCTGCGGATTCTCTGGCGGATGAAACTCTCCGTCCTGCTCGCGCTCGCCATCATCGGCGGTTCCGTCTTTGGCGCGCGCGCGGTTTTTCGCCACACCGGCTCCGTCACCAGCGCCGAGACCGCGACGCAGGACTGGCCCGCCTATCGCGGCGGTCCGCGGCGCACCGGCGCGGTCGCCGCCAGCCCGTCGCCGACGACCGGCGGGATCAACTGGACCTTCGACAGCGACGCGAAAACTTTCCACGCCTCGCCCGCCGTCGTCGGCAACCGGCTTTACGTCACCTCCGCGGAAGTCGGCGTCTTCTCCACGCGCGGCGCGATCTACTGCCTCGACGCCGACACCGGCGGAGTCGTCTGGAAATCCGCGCCGGAAGGTTTTCGCGCCACGTTTTCCTCGCCCGCCGTGTCGGGCAAATACCTCGTCAGCGGCGAAGGGCTGCACCAGGTGAAAGACGGGCGCATCACCTGCCTCGATGTGACGCGCGGCGGCGCGGTGCTGTGGAGCTACCGGACGAAAAGCCACGTCGAATCCACGGCGTGCATCGCCGATGGGCGCGCGGTCATCGGCGCGGGCGACGACGGCTACTACTGCTTCCGGCTCGAACCCGACGCGGGCGGCAATCCCGTGCTGCTCTGGCACCTGCCGGGCGACAAATATCCCGACGCCGAGAGCAACCCGATCGAGCACGAAGGCCGCGTCTATCTCGGCCTCGGGCTGGGCGGTCAGGCGCTCGTCTGCGTGGACGCCGTGAGCGGTCGCGAGCTGTGGCGCGTGGCCACGCCGTTCCCCGTTTTCAGTCCGCCCGCGATTGCGCGCGGGAAGATTTTCGTCGGCATGGGCAACGGCGATTTCATCTTCAGCGCGGAGGAACTCCTCGCCCGGCAAATCGAAACGCGTCGGGGCTCGGGAGCGAGCGAAGCGCAAATCGTCGAGCTGACGAAGGAGTGGAAGACGCACGGCGAAGTCTGGTGCATCGACCTCGCGACGCAAAAGGTCGAGTGGCGTTTCCAGACCGACCGCGCCGTACTCGGCGCGATCTCCGCGATCGACGACCGCATCCTTTTCGGCACGCGCGGCGGCAGCGTTTACAGCGTCGGTTTCGACGGCCGGCAAATCGCTACATGGAGCGCGCACGCCCCGCTGCTCGCGTCGCTCGCCGTCACCGCCTCGCACGTTTACGCGACGGCGGAAAACGGGCGCTTGTTCGCGCTCGACCGCGCCACCTTGCAGCCTGTGTGGGAGAGCGCGCTCGGCGCGGCGGGGACGCATTTGAGTTCGCCTGCCATCGCGCGCGGCCGCGTCTATGTCGGCACGCCGGAGGCCGGACTCCTCTGCCTCGGCCAGCCCGCCGCCACGACGACCGCGCCGCTCTGGGCCGGCCATCTCGGCGGCGCGGGCGCGGGCGGCAATCCCGAACACACCGCGCTCCCCGAGCGCGGCGCGGTGCTCTCGACCTGGCCGGCCAATCCGGGCGCTTCGATCCCAACCATCACCGCTCCCGCAGCGGCGGTAGAGGGCCGCATCTTCGTCCCGCTCGCCGGCCCCGCGCAACGTGGCGTGATCTGCCTCCGCACCGACGACGCGACGCAGCAGTGGCTTTGCGCGACTCAACTCGGCGTGAGCACCTCGCCCGCCGCGTCCGCGAAACACGTCGCCTTCGATGAAGGCGCAAAAGGAGGCGCCGGTCGGCGGCTGCATTTTGTGGACGCGACCTCCGGCGCGAAACTTTGGTCGGCGGAAGTCGCTCCCGAGGCCTTTGGCCTGTGCTGGCTCAGCGCCGACTCCGTGCTCGCGGAAGATCGACCCGGACGCTTCACGAGCCTCGATCTCACCGGCCAAGTCCGCTGGCGCGCATCGCACCAATCACGACTCGCCGGTCCGCCCGCGCTGGCCGATGCGTTGATCGTCGCCACCACCACCGCACCGGACACGCTGCTCGCGCTGGACGCCGGCAGCGGGCGGGAGCTTTGGCGCATCGGGGTGAACGCCCCCCCGCTCACCGGCCCGATCACCCATCGCAACCTCATCGTCTTCGGCACCACCACCGGCATCGCCGCGCACCGCATCATCGACGGCAAACGGCTCTGGCACGCGCCCGCCGGCGAGGTGAAAAGCCAGATCGTCCTCAGCGGCGACCTCGTCGCCGCGGTCAACGCCGCCGGTGAACTCATCATCCTCGACACCGCGAGCGGCACCGTCCGCACGAAGCAATCCGGCGCGACGCCGAACCTCCCGCCCGTCCCCGCCCGCGACGCCCTGCTCTCCAGCACAACGGCGGGCCTGAAGCGCCACGACCTCACGGCCAACACCAGCGAGCTGTGGTTGGCCACGCCCGATTTCGGCGCAATCACCTCGCCTCTCATCATGGCCGGCGATTCCGTCTGGTTCGCCACAGAAAAGCGCGGCCTCATCCGCGCCGGAGCCCGGGCCAAATCCGCCCCCTAATTGTTCTCCGCCAACCCCTCACTGTGTCCGAGGTTCTTCACCGGAGCGAAGATCGCCTGAACCTCGCGCAGCAGTTCCACGTCGAGTGGCTCGGCGGCCCACTTGGCCCAATTCCGGATGTTCACCGGGTTCGCACTGCCGGAGATGGTCGTGGTGATGTCGGGGTTCGCGAGCGAGAACTGAAGCGCCAGCTTTGCGATGTCCACGCCTTTGCTCGCGCAGTGCGCGGCGGCGGCGCGGGCGGCGGCTTTGACGTTCTCAGGTTCTTTCAGCCACGCCGGCAGCGGGGCATTCGTGAGCAGGCGCGCGGAGAATGGACCGGCGTTCATGGCCCCGACGCCTTTCGTTTTCAAATAGGGCACGACCTCGTCGGCGAAGCGGGTGTTTTGCAGCGTGTATTGATTGTAGCTGAGCACGCAGTCCACGTCGGTCTGGTCGCAAATGAAGCGAAAAACTTTCATCGGGTAACCGGAGAAACCGAAGTAGCGGACTTTGCCCGCCGCCTGGATTTTGCGGAGTGCGGGAATGGTCTCCTCCACGATCTGCTGCATGGGCACAAACTCGATGTCGTGGCAGAGCACGATGTCGAGGTGATCGGTCCCGAGCCGGTGCAGCGAGACGTCCACGCTTTCGGCCACGCGCTTCGCGGAAAAATCGAAGTGGGTGAGATGGTAACGGCCCAGCTTGGTGCAGAGCTTGTAGCTGTCGCGCGGCACGCCTTGGAGTGCGATGCCGAGCAGCACCTCGCTCATCCCGCGCCCGTAAAACGGCGAGGTGTCGATGAAATTCAGCCCGCAGTCGAGGGCTACGCGGACACTCTTGAGCGACTCCTCGACGGTGACGCTGCGAAACTCCGCGCCGAGCGATGACGCGCCGAAGCTGAGGATGGGTAGGTGAAGGTCGGTGCGACCGAGTTGGCGGGTCTGCATTTCAGCGATCGCGTTCGATGGTGCGCCGGAGCGAGATCACGCCGTAGAATTTGACCGCGCGCGGTTCGGCGACGGTTTCGGGCTTGAGCGTGAGACTCACTCCATTGCGTGCCTTGGTCATGCTGACCGTTCCTTTGTTGCCCAAGGAGTCTTCAAACGTGCCGACGAGACGGCCCTTCTCATCGAGGCTGGCCGTGGCGTGACCATCCGGTGCCACTCCCGAGCCGTCGATGTGGCTGGCGGAAAAATCCAGCACGGCTTTGTCCGCCACCTGGCGAACGTGCAGGATGAAAACGGCTTTGCCGGCGCCGGCGCGTTCGTAGCGCCCGGAGTAATCGGCGCGGGCGACCGGAGCCTTGGCGGCCGCGGGCTTTTCTTTGGTGTCGCCGGCTTTCGTTTCGGGGGGCGCGCCTGCTGCCGGCAGGAGCAGCGTGACGGCGACGGCGGAGACAATCAGGAGGTGTTTCATTTTGCGGATTGTTTCGGGGTTGAAGCCTGCCGGCAACCCATGGTCAGGAGCACATTGCCCCAGAGCGCCTGGTCGCCAGTTTGGATGGTGAGCACATGGTCGGGAGATTCCACGGCTTTGTAAAAGTCCCATTTCAAAATCGGCTCAAGCGCCACGCTGGCACCCGCCTCGGCGATCACCGCGCGGTAGTCCGCCCAGACCGGCGGCTCGCCCTGCTGCGCGTAAGGATCGTCGGCGGGGATGCCCATCGTGTTCACGTGATCGACCGGGACGGCGCTGAGCAGCGCGCGCAGGGTCTGCGCGACGGTCACGCAACCGGGCGCGAGGTTCAGGCAGACGAGTTCCGCGTTTGGCCCGCGCTTGGTGGAGGCGGGGTAGTTGCCGTCCGCGATGAGGATTTTCGAGTGATGCCCGGCGCGGCCGAGCACCTCATTGATCTTGGGGTGGATGAGTTGGTGTTTGAGCATCGGGAAAATCAGCGGGTGAGTTTTTGGAAGCTGCGCATCGTTGCGCGCGCGGCGGTTTCCGCGTCGGGAAGGGGCAGGATTTCGGCGGAGAGAAAACCATCGTAGCCGATCTTGTCGAGCGCGGCGTGAACACGCGCGATGTCCGTGTGGCCGAGGCCGATGGCACGGCGGTTCGAGTCGGCGAAATGGACGTGGCCGATCAGGTCACCCGCGTCGCGGATGGCGGCGGCAGGGTCGGCTTCCTCGATGTTCATGTGGAAGAGGTCGGCGAGGACGCGCACGTTTTTCGTCCGCAACGTGCGCAACCAGTCGGCGGTGTCGCCGACGCGATTGAAGAGGTTCGTCTCGTAGCGGTTCAGCGGCTCGTAAAGAAAGACGCGCCCGAGCCGCGCGGCGTGCTCGCCGAGGTCGTCGAGCGCTTCGCCGAGCCAGCCGAGCGCCTGCTCACGCGCGACGCCGCCCTCGGCGCGGCCCTGCATCGAGCCGAGGATCGCGGGCGCGCCGAGCGCGGCGGCGACGGTGATGATCGCGCGGATGAATTCGCGGGCCTGGGTGCGAATCGCGGCGTCGGCGTGGGTGAGCGTCCATTTGTTCACCACCCAGCCACCACCGGTGCCGACCGCAGCGACGGTCAGCTTATGTTGCGCGAGCAGTTTGTGGATCGCGGCGAGATCGAGCGCTTCGGCGTTGGGCGGAAAAATCTCGATGGCGTCGAAGCCGAGGGCCGAGGCCTTTTCGCACGCATCGGCAAGCCCGTTCCAAAAGACAAACGGTCCGCCCGCGGCTTGCGGGACGAGTGAGACGGTGATGGCGGAGCGCATGAGAGGAAAGTAGCGGGGACTTTAGTCCTGAGAGATGCAGTTTCGACTAAAGTCGAAGCTCCTTTCACTCAACCGACGAACAGTGGCTTCAGATGCCGCGCGTAAAGATTCTCCGTCACGTTCTTGCCCACGATCTCCGCGTTGGCCGTCAGCAGGTCGAGGTAACGCTGCCCCTGCTTTGCCGCGAGCTTGAACGAGACGTGCAGGAGTTGGCGGAAGCTCGCGTTGAACAGCGGATGGCTTTGCTCATGCCGCAGTGCGCCGGTGAATTGCGCACTCGTCCAGCCGGCGACTTCCTCCGCCGTCGGGAGCTTCGCTTTATCGATGTCGATGACCGAGGCATACGGCGCGCAAAACTCGTCCACGTGCCCGATCGCGCCCGCGTAAATTTCCTTCGCAAAGGCCAGCGCATCTCCGCCCGCTTCGGCGAGGCCGATGAGTTCCTCCAACCACGTCGTCCCCGCCGTCTTCACATGCAGCCCCGCGCCGAATTTCGGCAGCGTGCGGCGGATGATGGGGTAGAGCGAAAACTTGTCGCTGCCGGAGTGGACGCTGAGCTTGAGATTCGCTGGCAGGCCGTAGCGCGCGATGGCGTGGGCGATGACCGCGAGGTCGTCGTGAAACTCCCGTTCGAACTGCGCGAGATCGCCCACGTAATCCACGCCCTTGTTGAACCGCCCGGTGAACTTCGGCGCGATGGTCTGCACCGGGATTTTCTCGTCGGCAATGGCCGCAAGGATCACGAGCAACTCCGCCGGGGTCTGCGGCGAGTCGGTTTCGTCCATCGAGATCTCCGCGATGAACTTGTCCGCACCCTTCGTCGCGGCGATGTGGCGGTAAATTTTCCCGGCGTCCTGAACGGCGAGCAGAAACTTTTCCGCGATGCGCTGCACTTCCGCCCGCGTGGTGTAAAAGGGCGCGGCGATGTGCGGAATGGCGATCTCGCCGATCAGCTCAGGATGTCGGTCCACAAATCCCTGCACGTCCGCTGCGGTCGCCGGCTGGCCAATGGAATCCGCGACGTCGATGGTGAAAAAATCCGAGTGCGGCAGGAAGCGATCCACCGTTTCCAGCCGGATGTGATCGGCATCCACGTGCCATCCTTTCGTCCAGCCGAGGTGCGCCACCGCCGCCTGCGCCGCCGCGAGCACGCTCGCTGGCTCGGAGCCGATGAAAGTGTGTTCGCGGTTTGACTTGTTCCAGACCGGCACGACGTCCGCGCCGTCGCGGGCGATGAACTGGCAGGCGCGGAGCTGCGCGGCGGCCTGATGAGCGAAGCGGTCGCCAACACCGATGGAGAATTTTTCGAGAGTAAGCATGGTGGGAAAATGTGGGCGCGTATGGACTCGCGATTCCGCGCGGAAGGCGAGCGGATTTTTTCCGGCGTGCAGTGCCCTCA
>CAIQUL010000020.1 GCA_903874975.1 uncultured Chthoniobacter sp.
AAAAACACCGCGCGTTTCACAAGTGGCCCACTTCCTAAATCCTCAATGCTAAATCCTAAATTCCCGCCACGCTCTCCCATTTCGTCTGCGCCACCTTCAGCCGCGGGTGCGAGACGAAGAGGTGCCAGACCACGCCCTGAAAAGCCTCGGAGTGCGGCGTGATATTCGCCGGGTTCACCGTGGGAATGATCACGCAGGCGTCCGCGACCTGCGCGGTGTAGCCGCCGTCCTTGCCGCAGATGCCGAAGACGGATGCGCCCACGGTTTTGGCCAGCTTGAGCGCCTCGACGAGATTCGGGCTGACGTTCCTTTCGAGGCTGCCGCCGCCGACGGAAAGAATCAGCAGCCCGTCCTGCGCGTTCAGTCGGCTGCCGCGCAACCATTCGGCGAAGACCGTGGCCCAGCCTTCGTCGTTCGTGCGCGCGGTGAGTTCGGAGACGTTGTCGGTCGGGGCGTAACACTCGAAGCCGCAGATTTTGCGGAAGTCGTTCACCGCGTGCGAGGCGTTTGCCGCGCTGCCGCCGACGCCGAGGATGAACAGCCGTCCGCCCCGCTCCCGCACCGCGGCCAACCCCTCGACGATGCGTTCCAGCAAGGCGGGATCAAGGGCGGCGACGATGTCGCGGGTTTCGGCGAGGTGTTGAGCAGAGTAGGTCATACGGTGATCGGTTGGGCGAGGAGGGCCTCGAGTTCGGCGAGTCCGGCGTGCGAGCCGTTCTCGTAAAAGCGCTGGGAAACTTCATGCCCGGCGAGCGCGCCCCTGGTAACCAATCCGCGCTGCACGTCCGCGAGATCGAAGGTCATTCCCGCCGGTCGCTCGGCGAACACCGACGCCCGGAACGCGCCGAGTCCGTAGTCGATGTGCCGCATCGTCGGGGTTCGCTCGTGCTTGTCGTAGCGGACGATGCGCCCGTCCTCGAACTCCACATTGCTCGTGTCCCACGCGCCTTCGTTTTTGAAAACCGTCATCAGCCCCGGCTGCCCGCTGGCGCGGAAAGCGGACGCGACCGCCGCGTAGTCGATCGGCAGATACGAGTCGCCATAGAGCGTGAAAAACTCCTCGCCAAGCAGCGGCAGCGCCTGCCGCAGCGCACCGCCCGTCCCGAGTAGCGCCGGTCCGTCGAACGAATACGCCAGTTCCATCCCGAACGCCGATCCGTCGCCAAACTCCCGCTCGATCATCTCCCCCAGATACCCCACGCACAGCACCGCCCGCCGCAACCCGCGTGCGTGCAGCAGGCGCAACTGATGCGCGAGAAACGGCTCCCCCGCCACGGTCACCAGCGCCTTCGGAATCTTCTCCGTGATCGGCCGGAGCCGCGTCGCCAGCCCGCCCGCGAGGATCGCCACCGGCAGCGGTGCGGAATGACGATCCGCAGCGGAGGCCTCATCCTGACTGGCTTCAGGCTTCGTCATTCTTTCGCCATCCGTCATCCCGTCATTCGTCATTTTCAATCCTGCGCCACGATCTTCGTGCCCTCGAAATCGAACCGGAACCGCACCTCCCGCAGTCCCTGCTCGCGCATCGCCCGCCGCAGGCGCGTGGTCTGCTCGGAGTAGAACATCAGGAACCCTCCGCCGCCCGCGCCGATGAGCTTTCCGCCGAGCGCGCCGTTGGCCATCGCGAAGTCGTACCACTCGTTGATCTGCGCGTTGCTCATGCCGCCGGAGCGTTCCTTCTTCCGCTGCCAATGCACATCCATGAGCTGCGCAAACTCGCGCAGGTTGCCAGCTTCCAGCGCCTCCTTGCTTTGCACGCCCAGCTCTTTGACGAAGTGCAAATTCTCCACCATGGCCTTGTCCACGCTTTTGGTTTTGTCGTTCTGCTCCTGCAAAATCTTCGACGCGGAGCGCGTGTAGCCGGTGAAAAAGAGCAGCAGGTTATCCTGCAAATTGAAGAGCGTTTCCTCGGCGAGTTCCACCGGGATGACCTCCACTTTTCCTCCCGGCAAAAAGTGGAAGGAAGTCACGCCACCGACCGCCGCGATGTATTGATCCTGCTTGCCGATGGGCTCGTGCAGTTTCTCCAGCTCGATCTGGCAGGCCTGCGCGGCGATCTCCACCGGGCGCACGATGTTCTTTTTGTAAGTGTGCAGCGCTTTCAGCAGCGCCGTGGTGAACCTGCCGGACGAACCGAGTCCGCTGCCGGCGGGGATGTCGGCCATCGAGGTGATCTCCAGCGAGCGCCCGTCCATTTGCAGAAGCGCGCACGCTTCACGCACGATCGGATGCTCCAACCGGCCCGCGTGCTCCACACGCTCAAGCCGCGAGTATTTCAC
>CAIQUL010000021.1 GCA_903874975.1 uncultured Chthoniobacter sp.
ACGGTGACGCCCAAACCGAAGACCACGCCGAAAGCAACCGCCACGCCGAAAACCAAAGACGGGGCTGCAAAAAAGACCGATGGCAAGCCGGACGCGAAACCAACGGACGGCGAGGCCGCGGCGAAAACGGGAGCGGGGAAGACCGACGGCGCAGCCACCGCCGCAGCGGGCAAGGCCGGAGCTGGCAAACCTGGCGGCAGCGGCTCCGGCGAAGGCCACGGTCAAGGCCCGGGCAAAGGCGGAGGCGGCAACGGCAAGTCGGATTTCGGCTGGTACAACTCCATGCTCGGTGATGTCTTCAAGAACCGCTGGTCCCAACCCACTTCCGTCGTCCGCAGCGGCACGGATTTCGTCACCACCCTGAAAATCCGCATCGCCAAGGACGGCACCATTAGGCACCGCGAAATCGTCAACTCGTCGGGTAATCCCGTGATGGACGAATCCGTCCTCGCCGCCGCGGCGAAAGTCGCCGGCGTAGACCCGCTCCCCGCCGGAATCGCCAGCGGCGATTTCTACGAGATCACGATCAATTTCAAACTCGACCAAGGCAACTGAGCCGTGGTGCAGGCTTTCCCCCGCCCAGCTAGCCCACGAACCACGTCACCGCCCCAGCCGTCGGGCGCACCCGCCCGGCGGGATGCGCGCTCCCGCCCGCGACGATCTCCTCGACGAGCGGATGTTTTCCCGCGCCGGTGACGAGAAACGCCACGTGCCGCGCCGCGTTGAGCAGCGGGAAAGTCATCGTGATGCGCTGCGGCGGCGGCTTCGGGCCGATCGTCGGGAGGACGTTGCGCGCCGTTTCCTCGAGCGCCGGCGAGCCGGGAAAAAGCGACGCCGTGTGGCCATCCTCGCCGAGACCGAGCAGCACGAGATCGTGGACGTAGCGCGGCTCGCCGAGGCGGCTGGCAAAAGCGGCGAGCTGATCCTCGTACTCGCGCGCCGCATCGGCGGGCGCGATCTCGCCGCGGATGCGGAAAACATTCCCCGCCGGGATGTCCACGGCATCGAGCAGCGATTCTTTCGCCATGCGGAAATTGCTGTCCGCGTGCTCCGGCGGCACGCAGCGTTCGTCGCCGAAGGTGATCTGCACACGATTCCACGGCAGGTCCGCGCCGAGCGCGAAGAGCTGCGCATGGACGATCCGCGGCGTATTTCCCCCGCTCAGCGCGAGGCGGAAAAGGCCGCGCGCGGCGATGGCGGCGTGGGCGTGATCGAGGATGAAGCGCGCGGCTTCGGCAGCGAAGTCGGCGGGGCGGAGGATGACCGGGTTCACATCAGTTTGCATGGCAGGGAAAATTGCAGGCAGCCCGCGCCGGCGCGGAAAAAGCCGAGGTCGATGAGCGTGAGCGACGCCTTCCGCACGTGCAGCGAGGTCGCCGTGGCCAGCCCGAGCAGATGCGCCGCAAACTGGCTGAAATCGGGCTCGTGGCCGACCAGCATCACGCTCCCGTGGCTGCGGTAGGCGCGCAGCTCCTCCAGCGCCGCCTCCGGGTGCATCCCGCACGCCAGCCATGGCACCACGAGCAACTCCGCGCGCATCTTTTCCGCCACGATCACTGCCGTCTCGTGGGCCCGCCGCACCGGACTGGTCAGCACGACCGACAGGTGCATCTCGTGCGCTTCGCAAAACCGCCCCACCTGCTCCGCCTGCGACCGCCCTTTCTCCGAAAGCGCCCGCGCATCATCCGTCGCCGCCTCGGTGTCGGCGTTCGCGTGGCGGAGGAGGTAGAGAAGCATGGGAAGAAAAGGATGAAGGATGAGGGATGAAGGATGAAAGATTTCAGCGGCGCAGCGCTTTCAGCCCTCAGCCTTCAGCCTTCATCCTTTGCTTACATCACCATCCCGCCATCCACCGTGAGCACCTGGCCGGTGATGTATTTCGCTTCCGCGCTCGCGAGGAAGGCCACGGCCGCCGCGATGTCCTCCGGTTCGCCGAATTTCCCGAGCGGGATCTGTTTCACCACGCCCGTTTTCAACTCCTCGGGCAGCCCGCTCGTCATGTCCGTGGCGATGAACCCCGGCGCGACCGCGTTGCACGTGATGCCGCGGCTCGCCAGCTCCCGCGCGATCACTTTCGTCAGCCCGATCAACCCCGCCTTGCTCGCCGCGTAATTCGCCTGCCCGGCATTGCCCATCAGCCCGGCCACGCTGGCGATGTTCACGATCCGCCCGCTGCGCTGCTTGAGCATCGGGCGCTCGACCGCCTGGATGAAATTGAACGCGCCCTTCAGATTCGTATCCAGCACCACGTCCCAATCCTCCTCGCTCATCCGCATGGAAAGCCCGTCGCGCGTCAGCCCGGCGTTGTTCACGAGGATGTCCACGCGCGAAAAATCCGCGAGCACCTGCTCGGCCAGCGCCTTTACGGCCTTGGTATCCGCCACGTCCACGGCGTATGCCTTGGCCAGCCCCATGTGCGTGGCATTGATCTCCTCGGCGGTGCGCGCCGCGTTGTGCTCCGTGCGGCTGACCACCGCCACCCGCGCGCCCTCATTGGCCAGCCGCAAAGCGATGGCATGGCCGATCCCGCGGCCGGCTCCGGTGACGATGGCGACTTGATTGGCGAAACGCATGGTGGGGCTGTGGTTGGGGTGGTGGTGAGAGTTTGGAAAACGCGAGCGGTGGCTATAAATCGGCGCCTCTCCGCTGTCCAGAGCTGATCCCCCGCCAGCGGGAGAACGAGGAGGACGACAGGGAGCGGCACACTCCTGGGTGCCGGACTCCACCCGCGCGCAGCGCCACTTTCTCCCAGCGCACGCCATGAGTGCGCCTGCGGCGGAGGAGATCGGCGGCCCCCTGGAGTGAACCGCTCCCTGCGCGGCCTACACCGCCAGTTTGGTCCAGGCGGCGTTCTTTTTCGAGGAGGCGACGACGGCCTCGATGAAGGCCATGCCGCGGATGCCGTCCGTGATCTTCGGGTAGTCGTTCTCGATGGCGGTCGGCTTCCGCTTTTCCTGCCGGGCGCGGATGGTGGCCGCGAAGTTTTTGTAAACGTTGGCAAAGGCTTCGAGGTAACCCTCGGGATGCGCGGGCGGGGTGCGCCCGGCGGCGAGGGCGGCGGGGCTGAGGTAGCCGTTGGCGGTGCGATAGACCTGCATGGGCTGGTCGGGCCATTTCAGGACGAGCGTGTTGGGCTCGCGCTGGTGCCATTCGAGGCCGCCCTTTTCGCCATAGACGCGGATGTTGAGATTGTTCTCCTCGCCGACGGAAATCTGGCTGGCGTGGAGCACGCCTTTCGCGCCGCCTTTGAAGCGCAGGAGCACGTTGCCGTCGTCGTCGAGCTTGCGGCCTTTGACGAAGGCGGTGAGGTCGGCGGCGAGTTCCTTGATCTCGAGGCCGGTGATGTATTCCGCGAGGTTCTCCGCGTGCGTGCCGATGTCGCCGATGCAGCCGGCGGCGCCGCTGCGCTTCGGGTCGGTGCGCCAGGCGGCCTGTTTCTGGCCGCTGGCTTCGAGTCGGGTGGCGAGCCAGCCCTGGGGATATTCGACGACGACCTTGCGGATCGTTCCGAACCGGCCGCTGGCCACGAGGTGGCGGGCTTCCTTGACGAGCGGGTAGCCGGTGTAGTTGTGCGTGAGGCCGTAGAGCAGCCCGCTCTTTTTCACGATGGCGGCGAGGGCTTTGGCTTCCGCGAGGTTGAAAGTGGCGGGCTTGTCCGAGAGGACGTGAAAGCCGTTTTCGAGGGCCATTTTCGCCGGGGGAAAGTGCATGTGATTCGGCGTGACGATGGAGATGAAGTCCATGCGCTCGGAGGCCGGGCGGGCTTTCTCGGCCGCGATCATTTCCTGGAAAGTGCCGTAGCAGCGGTCGGCGGGGAGGAAGAAATCCGCGCCGGACTCGCGGGAGCGCTGCGGGTCGGAACTAAAAGCGCCGCAAACGAGTTCGATCTGGCCGTCAATGGCGGCGGCGATGCGGTGAACGGCTCCGATGAAAGCGCCGCGTCCGCCGCCGACCATGCCCATGCGAATTTTTCTGCTCATAAAGATGAAGGGTGAGGGTGAGGTGTGGAGTTGAAGGGTGGGCGGGCGTTTTAGGACGCCGCCGCACGGGAAGGCGAGCGGATATTTTTCCGCCTTTTTCCCGGTTGACACACTTCCGCCACCCCGCTGTCATGCCCGCTCTTCAACCCCGGACACCCGTCCTGCTTCCGACCCCGAACAACAAAACCAAACCAACAACCAACAAAATAATGTCAGCAAAAACAGAAGGTATCGCACCAAACGCCAGCCGGCTCCTCTGGGCCGGATTCATGGCCATCCTCGCCGCCGGCGTCGGCTTCGCCATTCGTGGCGGCATTTTCGACAACTGGGCCAAGGAGTTCGGCTTCACCGGCGCGCAGCTCGGCGCGATCGGCGGCGCGGGCTTCAGCGGCTTCTGCTTCGGCATCATCATCGGCGGCGTAATCGTGGATAAGATCGGCTACGGCAAACTGGTCGCGGTGGCGCTCCTCTGCCACGTCCTCTCAGCGTTCGTGA
Source organism: uncultured Chthoniobacter sp. (assembly GCA_903874975.1). Taxonomy (GTDB): domain Bacteria; phylum Verrucomicrobiota; class Verrucomicrobiia; order Chthoniobacterales; family Chthoniobacteraceae; genus Chthoniobacter. The sequence goes on from CAIQUL010000021.1 coordinate 4,476, forward strand.
CCTTTGCTGCCAGCACGCCGGAGAACGCCTACGGCTTCCTCTTCTGGGGCATGTTCATTTTCGCGTTTGCCAACGGCACCCTTGAAGCCGTCGCCAATCCGCTCGTGGCCACGCTTTACCCGAAGAGCCGGACCCACTACCTGAACATCCTCCACGCGAGCTGGCCGGCGGGCATGATCCTCGGCGTCGTTGCCGGCTGGTTGCTGGACGACAAAATGCAGCTCAACTGGAAGCTCCAACTCGCCCTCTATCTCATCCCGACGGTGCTCTATGGCATCATGTTCATGGGTCAGAAGTTTCCAAAATCCGAGGCTGCGGAGAAGGGTGCAACCTTCTCGGAGATGTTCAAAGCCGTCGGGTTGCTCGGCGCGGCGGTCGCCTGCTTCCTTCTGTCGAAGTTCTTCGCCGACATCTTCAAAGGCACCGGCCATGGCGAAATGATCGGCAACATCATCGGCGGGGTTCTGCTCCTCGGCGTTGGCTTTATCACCTCCTTCTCGATCGGCTCGGTTCTTCTCTTCGTGCTGTTCATCACCCACGCCCTAGTTGGCGCGGTTGAACTCGGCACCGACGGCTGGATTCAAAACATCACCGGCAACCTGTTCACCTCCGAGCAGGGGAAGGTGCTCTTCCTCTGGACCTCAGCGATCATGTTTGGCCTGCGCTTCTGCGCGCACTTTATCGAGAAGACCCTCAAGCTTTCGCCCATTGGACTGCTATTTGTGTGCGCGGTGCTGGGTTGGGTCGGCCTGAACCTCGCGAGCGGGATGCAAACGTTCTCGATGGCCCTCGTCGCCTTGGGCATTTATGCGGTCGGCAAGACGTTCTTCTGGCCCACGATGCTCGCCGTGGTGGGCGACCGCTTCCCGCAGACGGGCGCAGTCGCGATGTCGATCATGGGCGGCATCGGCATGCTTTCCGCCGGACTGATCGGTGGACCCGGACTTGGCTACTGCAAGGACCGCTTCGCGGGCGAAGCCCTCAAGACTCAAGACGCAGCCCTCTTTGAAGAATACAAAGCGGCCGCACCTTCAAAGTTCCTGAACATTGAAAGCACTACCGCCCTCGGATTGGACGGCAAAAAACTGGCTGCCGCCAAAGAGGCCAAAGAAAAGACCGCGCAACAGCAAACGGTAGTCACGGCCGATCAGACCGGAGATCGGAACACCCTCAAGGCTGACGCTTACATCCCAGCCGCAATGGCGGTGATCTACCTGCTGATGTTCCTCTATTTCAAGACCATCGGCGGCTACAAGCCAGTGCATATCGCCGAGGACTTTACCGGCGGCACGAGCGGTCCGATGCAGGCATAAAACTCGGCACAGCCGAAAAACCTCACGAGGGACAGGGTTCACGCCCTGTCCCTCTTTTTTTTGGCCAAGGGGCCATCGCGCGGTTTGGGATGCGAGAGCCGGAGCCACCGTCCGCGCGGTTTCCCGCACGCCCAACCGCGTCCGCCCACCAACGAAAAAACCCGGCGTCCGCGCGGGGCGGAGCCGGGTTTTGGGAAAGGGTTGGTGACTGGTTAAGCGAGCTTGCCCAGTGCCTTATTCAGCGTGCTCTTGTGGCGGTTGGCGGAGTTGCGATGGACGCGCCCGGTTTTCACCGCTTTGTCGATCGAGGAAATGAGCTGCGCGGCGGCGGCGGTCGCCTTGACCTTGTCGGTGCCTTTGAGCACTTCGCGCACAGTCTTGAGCTGGTTTTTCACCCCGGTGAGGGCGCGGCGGTTGATGAGGGAGCGGCGGGTCGTTTGACGGGCGCGTTTGGCTGCGGATTTGGTGTTGGCCATGGGTCGATATTTTGGAAAAGGGTGGCCAGACTAGCGACGCGGCCTCCCCTGTCAAGCGCCGCCTTGCGCCGCAGCGCAAAGGAGCGCGCCGAGCCGGGTGAGACCGTGCTGGAGTTCGTCGGCGCTGGCTTTCGCGCAGTTCAGGCGCAGGCAGGTGCGGGCCGGCGGCTGGGTGAAAAAGACCGCGCCGCTGGCGAAGACGATGCTCTCCCGGCGGGCGGCCTCGCGCACGGCGGCGAGATCGGCGGGCTGCGGCAGTTCCACCCAGAGCATGTAGCCGCCGCGCGGCGGGTTCACGCGGGTGCCGGCGGGGAAGCTGCGGGCGATGATCTCCAGCCCGAGCGTGCGCCGCTGGAGATTCCGCGCGCGGAGACGGGCGAGATGCGGATCGAGCGCGCCGGTTTCCAGAAACTCTCGCAGCGCGACCTCGGTGGGAACGGCGCTGTGCAGATCCTGCTGGCACTTGCGCGCCGCGTAGTCCTCGTGCAGCGAGCCGGGCACGCAGAAACCCGCGCGCAGGCCGGGTGAGATGGTTTTCGAAAAGCTCGTGACGTAGCTCACCGTTGAGCCGTCGTCCCACGCGAGCATACTGCGCGGCGCGCCGCCGTCCACGAGTTCGCCGTAGATGTCGTCCTCGATGAGCCGCACGCCGTGGGTGCGGCAGACCTCCACGAGGCGTTCGCGGCGGCTCTCGGGGAGCGTCGCGCCGGAGGGGTTGGAAAGCGCCGCGCACACGATGAGGCAGCGCGGTTTCCAGCGCGCGAGCAGCGGCTCGACCTCCGCGGGATCGATGCCGTCGCCGTCGCCCACCGGCAGCGGCAGCACGCGTGCGCCCGCGGTGCTGAGCAGCTCCAGCAGCCCGTAATACGCGGGCGCTTCCACGGCCACGATGTCGCCTGGCTGCACCAGCAACGAGAGCAGAAGCTGCAGTCCCTGGGTGCAGCCGGTGACGGTCACGAGCTGCTCGCCGCGGACCTCGGCCCCGCGCGTCTTCAGCCGCGCGGCGAGGAGTTCGCGCAGGCGGCGGTCGCCCTCGGGGTGATGGTAGGCAAACATCCCCGCGCCCTCGCGCTCGAAGCCCCGCGCAAACGCCGCGCGCAGTTCGTCGGCGGGCAGGGCATCGAGGCCCGGCACCCCGGCGGCGAGGTTGATCAGCCCCGGCTCATCCGCCTGCCGCATGAAATCGACGAGCCGCCCGGTCGCGCGGAAAGTCTGCGGCTCGCCCGTCACGACAGCCGCACGAGGTCGCGCAGGAATTGCAGCCAGATGAAAAACATCCCGCGCCAGGAGTAGCGCACGTCGCCCGCGGCGTCCTGCTTGAGGATGCCGCTGGCGATGTTGTGGGTGATCTGGGCGCGGAGGTCCTTCTGGATGTCGAGCTGGATGGCGTCGGGATCGAGGTCCGCGAGGTCGGCCACGGCCACGCGGTTCATGTGCAGAAAGTGGCGGTGACTTTCATACATCTCGAAAAAAGTCACCTCGCCCCGCAGGCGGTTCACGCGCCACTGCGGCACGAGCTTCAGGCTGTAGCTGAAGGGGTAGTTCCACGTCGTCCAGATCGTGCCGTCCTGCGCCCGGGAGGAGATGCTGAGGTAGTAAAAGGCGGCGTTGTGCTGGTCGATCAGGCAGATCGCGGCCTGGGAGCGCTCTGCGCCCTTGTAAAAAAGGCGGAAGAACTGCGCGTAGTTTTTCCAATCCCAACCCACGTCATCCACGTGCTCGAAGCCCTCGCCCTCGACCTCCTCCGTGATCTCCCCCAGCGCGGGGAAGGCGTCGGCCTGCGGCGGCGATTTGTGGCGGAGATTTTTCTCCAGCGGGAGGGTGAGTTTGCGGACCCGCGTGAGGATTTCCAGCCAGGGCAGGAGCAGCCAGCTCGACGCGCAAAACACGCCCGCCTCCCAAGAGCCGCTGAAGAGCCAGCCAATCAAAAACGAGGTCACCAACACCCCGAGCGCGCCGACTTTCCGCAGTGCCGGATGCGCCATCGTCCGCAGGCCCATGCTCAGCGCGATGGTCCCGAGGACGATCAAAATCTGGGAGCCGAGGCTCCATCTCGCCAGGTCGAGATCCACGGCGGCGACGAGGGCGAGGGGCGCGGCGGTCACGGGGCGATGCTGTTTTCCGCGAGGAAGCCCGCCAACTCCTCCGGCCCGAAGTCCGCGAGCAAAGCGCCGCTGCCAGTGACGAGGGTGGGTGTGCGCGACTGGCCGGAAAGGCGGATCATTTCGTCGTAATCGGCGCGGCTTTTCTCCACGTCGATCAGCTCATAGCGAAAACTGTGCGCGTCCAGCCACTGCTGCGCGCGGACACACCAAGGGCACCAGATTTTGACGTAAAGCTTCAGGGACATGCGGCGCGCAGACTAGCGGGCCGCACCGGGGGCGTCAAATGACGGGGGCGAGCTAGAGCGACCCCGGCGTGGCCGTGCCGAGGGAGATCGCCGCGGTCTGGCGGCCCACGGCTTTGGCGAGATGCGCATCGAGATGCTGCGCGGTGCTGGCGGCGGCGCGGCCCAGCGCGGTGTAGCGCCCGAGTTCGGCGGTGAGCTGGCGCAGGATGGTGAGCGCTTCGGCGCGCTGGGTATCAGCGAGGGCCTGGATCGCGGAGAGGCGCAGGATCGAGCTGGTGCGGACTTCGCGCGCCCACTTGGGCAGCATGTCGAGCGCGATGTCCGGGTAGTAGCGGGCGATGCCGTAAAGCGCGTAGTGCCGGGTGGCAGGGTCGCCGGTGGCGAGTTCGTTTTTCCAATACTCCCAGTCAGTCTCGGCGGTGAGGCCGTAGTAGCGCATGGCCACCGGGCGCGCGCGGGGATCGATCAGGGCCTCGATCTTGAGCTGCGGGTCGATGCTCATCGCGACCTCGGCGTCCGTGCGCCCGGTCTCGCGCAGGGCGAGCAGCGCGGCGACGACCTCGGCGGTCTCGGCGCGAAAAGCGGTGGTGTCAAAACGGCTGCGCAATTGGCCACCGCCGGAGCTGAACTTCGCGACGGCGCTGAGCGGCAAATTCTCGGTGACGGCGAGGACGGCGGTCTGGATCGCGCCGGGCGTGAATTCGGGATGATCCTGGATGTAGCCCAGCAGCGGGTCGAGCTGCGGGGCGGGGTTCAGGGTGATGCGGTAGGCGGACTCGGCGATCTTGTTGCTGGAGCGGAGCGCGGCCGTTTGGAGGGAGAGTTCGCCCGTTGTCCCCGGAGCCAGCGCGAGCAGGCCGGGGCGCACCACGATCACGGAGTTGCGTTCATTGAGGAGAATCTGGCCCGCCGTCACGCGCACGTGGCGGATGGTTGCGCCGGGGTTGGAGACGCGCGCGCGGGCGGTCTCGCGACCGTTGCCGCTGATCTCCGCCTTCAGCACGCCCTGCCGCAAACCGTCCGCCAAATCCAAGGTCGGAGGCGCGAGTGCGGCCACGGGGGCACCCGTTTCGTGACTGGCCGTGGAGGCGGCGACCGCGAGGGCGACCAGCGCGGCCTCTTTCAGCGAGGGCGAAGGCAGGGACAGCCGGGCCTTTCCCGAGAAAAGGCAAAATCCACCGACTGCGACCGCCGGAAGAAGAAGCGCACAGAGAATTTTCGTCTTCATAACCCTCTGGAGAAAGCACTCCGCTTGCCAGTGCGGGAAATTAGTTGTCCCTGCCCGACCGCCCGGACAGCCTCGCATCCCATGCAGGGCTACTCCGACTTCATCGACCGCATTTTTCTCCACGAAGGCCTGCTCGAAAAGCTGACTCCCGCCGAGCCGCTGAGCTGCGACCTGCTCATCCGCGTCCGCGAGGCGGACGACGCGACGCTGAGCGGCGGACGGGCTGTTGGGCCGGGGAAAAACTGCGCGCTCGTCCGCGGCGGCCTGCTCTACGCGATCGACGCGATCGACGCGATCGACGAGGCCCACACCTTTTTTCAGGACGCCCCCGGCGACCTCGGCGCCTACTGGCACGGCATGATGCACCGGCGGGAGGGCGATTTTGAAAACGCCCGCTACTGGTTTCGCCGGGCGGGCGCGCTGCCGTGCTTTCCGGCGCTGCACCGGGCGGCGGGCGAGTTTTCCACCGACATGGCGCGGCAGCCGGGTTGGGATCCCTATCTCCTGACCGGCGAATGTGAGCGGGCGCGTTTCGGCGCGGAGGAAACGGCGACCTCCCTCGCGCGACTCCAGCGCGCGGAGTTTGACGGCATCTTCGACTACACTTGGCGGCAGAGCGGGTAGCGCCATTTTTCACGCTTCAAAGTCAACGCCCGCCGCTTGCGCCGGGGAATCCCTTCATTTCATTGTCCCAATCCGCCGCCGCTGCGCGGTTGAGCCACCGAAGCGCAGCTTCAATTCACCTCAAAACCCAAACCAAATACCGTAATGAAACCAACCCGCATCCTCACCATCACCGTCGCCCTCCTCGCCCTCGCGCTCCCAGCCTCCACCTTTGCCGCGAAGGCCAAAGGCGAAGGCAAAGCTGGCAAGGGCGACCCCGCCAAGAATGCCATGAACCAGGCCAAGGCTGGCGCGCTGAACCTCTATGACAAGGACAGCAGCGGCGCGATCAATGGCGACGAAATCGCCGTGGTGCGCGCGGCTTTCGCGGCCGACAAGACCGGCCCGTTCAAGCCGCTCGACGTGAACGCCGACGCCACGCTCGACGACAACGAAATCGCCGCGATCCAGAAGGGCAAAGGCAAAGGCAAGGGCAAGAAAGGCGAAGGCAAAAATGGCAAAAAGAAGAATGAGCCCGCACCCGCACCCGCCGCTGCACCCGCCGCTACGCCGGCCGCATAACTCACGATCCACCTCTCTCCCGCGCGCCGCGCATCGCTCCGCGGTGCGCGGCGTTGCCTTCTCCACCGCATGACCGACCACGCCGACCTGCCGCCCGACCGCGCCAGCCAGTTGATGCGCCTGATCACGGAGCATCAGCGGCGGATTTTCGGCTACATCTACACCCTCGTGCCGGACCGGCAGGACGCGCAGGACATCCTCCAGGAAACCAGCGTGGTCATCTGCCAGAAGTTCGACCAGTTCCGACCCGGCACGGACTTCGCCGCGTGGGCCTGCCAGATCGCGTATTGGGAGGTGCGGCGGGCACGGCAAAAATTCGCGCGCTCCAAGGTCATCTTTAATCAGGAGGTCGTGGACGCCATCGCCGAAACCGCGGCGGAGCTGCTCCCGGAGATGGGCGCGCGGCACGAGGCGCTGGCGAAGTGCCTGCAAAAACTCCACCCGCGCGACCGCGAACTCCTGCTCACCCGCTACGAGCCGGGCAGCGGCGTGGAGGAGGC
>CAIQUL010000022.1 GCA_903874975.1 uncultured Chthoniobacter sp.
GGATCGGAAACCGGTCCAATCCTGGAAGCACACCATCTACGTGCTCAGCCCGGCGAAGCACGCCGAGCACATCCGCGAGCGCATGGACGAAGTGCTCAAGCAGCTCGACGAGCGCATCCGCGACGAGGAGCGTCAGCTTGAGGAAACCAAGGCGCTCGCCGAAGCGAAGCCCGACAAGCCTTCCGCGAAAAGCGGCGAGGAGATCAAAAAGGCCGAGGCCAGCGAGCGCGCGAACCAGGCGGCGCTCGAGAAGATGACCGCGGAAATGTCCGAGGTGATGAAGGACGCGCTGCGCAACAAGGACGTGCCCGAGAGCACGCTCGCCGAGTGGCAGAAGCTCAAGGAGGAGATCGAAAAGAAGGCCAGCCCGCCGATGGAGAAAGCCGCCGAGGCGCTGGCCCAGGGCGCACAAAAGCCGGGTGAGCGCAGCGAAAAACTCGCCGAGGCGCAGAAGCAGCAGGAGGAGGCGCTGGCCGCGTTGCGCGAGGCCGCAAAAAAGCTGAACACGCAGAACGAAAACCTCTACGCCCGCAATTTCTACAACCGTCTGAAGGCGGCGGCGGCGGCGGAGTTCAAGATTGCCGAGGGGCTCAAGGCGCTGGCCAAGGACACCGTGGGACTGAAGCCCGAAGAGATCGCCGAGGGGAAAAAGTCGGAGTTCAACCGCGTCGCGGGCAGCCAGGATCTCACGACCAAAGATGTGGGCAGCATCGCCAACGACATGACCGCGTTCATCAAGCGCGTGCCGAACGAGAAATACGAAAAGGTGCAGCAGGAAATGCAGGAGAAGAAGATCGTCCCCGAGCTGAACGAACTCGCCGGTTTCGTCCGCGCGAACCTCGGGCTGAAGTCCGTGGGCCGCGCGAAACAGTGGGGCACGCAGCTTGAGGAATGGGCGAAGATGTTGCAGAAGGAAAAGCCGCCCGGCGAAAGCCAAGGCATGCCCGGCGAGGAGGATCCCGAGCTGATGGAACTCGTCGTGGCGATGGTCCGCGCCGCGCAGGCCGAGGACAACATCCGCGAGCAAACCGACCTCCTCGAAGGCCGCAAGAACGCCAACGAGAAGCACACCGAAGACGCCAAAAAACTCGCCACTCAGCAGAGCGACCTCAGCGACACCGTCGGCATCCTGCGCGAGAAGACGAAGTTCGGCGAAGTGAAGCCGCTGCTCGAAAAGGTCGAGTTCCTCATGGACGAAACCGCCGGCAACCTGCGTCAGGCCAAGACCGACGCCGAGGTCGTGAGCCTCCAGGGGACAATCATCGAGCTGCTCGTGCCGCCCGATGACAAAAGCAGCGAATCGCAATCGCAGTCGCAGTCGAAGATGCAGCAGATGATGCAGAAAATGATGGCGCAGATGACCAAGGGTAACCAACCCGGCAAGGGCAACAACAAGGCCCCCAGCCCCTTTGCCGGCTCCGCCACCGAAGGCGCCGCTGGCCGTGGCAAAGGCGGCAGCCGGTCGGTCGAGAAAGGCACCGGTGCCAGCGACGCCGGCCAGTGGCCCGAAGAATTCCGCGACCAGTTGCAGTCCTACTTCCAGCAGCTCGATGGGGTGAAGTAATTCGTCCGAATCCGCCATGAACGCACCCTCCCCGACCCATCGCCGATCGGATCGTTCCCCGAGCAGCCGGAATTCGGCGTGCATCGCCGGAGGGCACTATTAGTTTCACCCCATGCCTGTCCTCAACCGCATCACTCACGACCCAAACATCATGGGCGGCAAACCCTGCATCCGCGGGCTGCGGGTCACGGTCGGCACCATCGTCGGACTGGTCGCCGCCGGTCACTCCGATGCCGAGATTTTGCGGCTGTATCCGTACTTGGAATCCGATGATATCCGCCAGGCGCTGGCCTACGCGGCCTGGCGGGTCGAGGAGCTTGAGGTGCCGCTGGCCGTGGCGTGAAACTGCTGATCGATATGAACCTGTCGCCCGACTGGCTGCCGCTCCTCCGCGCGAACGGTTTTGAGGCGGCGCACTGGTCAGGCATCGGAGCCCACAACGCGCCGGACACCGAGATCATGCAGTGGGCGCGCGCCAAGGGCTGGGTGATTTTCACCCACGATCTTGATTTCGGAATTCTGCTCGCGCACCGCAGGGACGGCGGCCCGAGCGTGCTTCAAGTTCGCACCCAGGACGTTTCACCGGCGCACCTCGGTCCCATCGTCGTGACTACTCTGCGGGCTCACCGCGAAGTTCTCGAGAGCGGCGCATTGCTGACGATCGACGAGTCCAAATCAAGGGTGCGGATTTTACCAATATGACGAACCGATTTTCGCGCTGGGGCGCGATCACCGCCCTGCTCGCCCTCGCCGCTTTCACCACCACGCCGCTCCGCGCGCAGGATCTGAAGGTCTATCGCGGGACGCAGGTGCCGCCGGAGGTGGAGCGGATTTACGAGCGCGGGTTGCAGTTTCTGGTGAAGTCGCAGACCATGGAGGGCACCTTCCCCGGTAACTACGGCCAGGAGCCGGCGACCGCGGCGCTGGCCATGCTCGCGATGTTTGCCCACGGCGACGACCCGAACCACGGGCCCTACGCGAAGTCGCTCAAGCGCAGCCTCGAGCATCTGCTCAAGAGCACGGACGAGAAAACCGGCTACATCGGCAACTCGATGTACAACCACGGCTTTGCCTCGCTCGCGCTGGCCGAGGCCTATGGCGCGTTGCAGGACGACCGGATCGCGCCCGCGCTGCAAAAGGCGATCAAGCTCATCCTCACCTCGCAGGAAAAAAACCGCTTCAAGGCCTGGCGCTACACGCCCGACGCGCAGGACGCGGACTCCACGGTCAGCGGCGCGTGCTTCGTGGCGCTGATCGCCGCGCGCAACGCCGGCCTGCGCGTGCCGGACGCCGCGCTCGACGGGGCGCTTAAATATATGTCCGACTGCCAGGTGCCGGGCGGCGGCGCGATTGGCTACGTGCCGGGTTCGGGCGGGAACGGGAACGCGACCACAGCCATCGGCGTGGCGGCATATGCGTATGCGCGGAAAAAGGACGCGCAGACTTTTACGCGGGCCATGAAGGCAATGAAGGAGGGCGACGGCCGGCCCGGCGGGAGCTACCCGTTTTACTACGAGTATTACGCCGCGCAGGCGTTCTTTCAGAGCGACGTGCAGCTCTGGGAAAAGTGGAACGAGAAGCGCGTGAAGGAGCTCACGGCGTCGCAAAATGACGACGGAAGCTGGGACGGCGGGCTCGGCTCAGGCATCTCGACGGGGCTCGGTCTGCTCTCGATCGCCCTCAATTACCGCTACCTGCCGATCTACGAACGATGAAGACCCGCGCCGCCCTTTCCGCCACGCTGCTGCTTGCCCTTGTGCCGTGTGGGGCGCAGGTGAAAATCCAGGTCCAAGGCGGCAAGGTCATCCTCAATGGCGGGCAGGTCATCAATGCTGGCGAAGGGATGATCATCGGCGGTTCGTTGACCAGCGGGAGCGATGAGGAAAATGAGGACGGCGGCGGCGCGGTGCTCGAAGCCAGCAAAACGGCGCAGGTGCTGGAATTTGCCGACGGCAGCCGGCTCCACGGCACCTTGGAAAAACTCGACGGCGCAAAAAAGGAAATCGTCTGGCGGGGCATGGACGCGGCGGCGCTGACCTTTCCGCTGGCGCACGTGAGCCGCTGGGATACGCCGATGAAAACGAAGCCGGAGGTGAAAGCCCGCGCCACCGTGAAACTCACCGGCGGCGACTGGCTGGCGGCGGACGTGACCGGCCTGACCAAGGATAAGCTCAACCTCACGCTCGGCGATGGCACGGCGGTGGCGGTGGACCGTGCGCGGGTGGAGTGGATTCATTTTTCCAAAACCGCGGCCGCCGAGTGCTACGACGGTCCCACCGGCCTCTCGGGCTGGGTCTCGGACGGGAGCTGGACGTATCGCGAAGGGGCGCTGCGCGCGGCGCGGCCCACGGCGATCGGGCGGATGTTTGAGGCGCTGCCGGATCAGGTGGAGTACCGCTTTGACTACGAGCAGGGCGCGGTCGGCACGCGGGCGTTTGCGGTGCTACTGCACGGCACGGACCCGGCGGCGCGCGGCTTCGGGCCGGGGATGGTGCGGCTGATGATCAATGACTCGCAGTTCAATCTCTGGGCGCAGCGTCAGGACCAGATGAAACAGGAGGGCATCGACCTCACGAAAATCCTCGGGGCGGCGGGCGGCGGCGGCGCGCCCGCGAAACGCCGGCCGCTGCGCTGGCGGATTTTCGAGGACCGCCCGGCGGGTCGGCTCGTGGTTTTCATCGACGGGCGCAAGATCGGCGACTTCCGGGACATGGGGAAAATCAAGGCGGGCGAGAACCGCGGCAGTTTTAGTTTCCAGCCGATGGCGTGGAGCGAAGTGGGCGAGCAGTCCGTGGCGAAAATCAAGGTGCTGCCGTGGGACGGCTTTGTGCCGGTGGACGATGCGCTGGAAGATGCCCGCCCGAAAACGGATCAGCTGGTGCTGGCCGACGGCGACCGCGAGGCGGGGCGGATCGAGAGCATCACGGCCGACAAAGTGCAGATCGGTGCGACTGCGGTGCCGCGGGCGAACGTGGCGATGCTGCGGTTTGCCCAGCCCGCGACGGTGCCGGACGAAGACCCGCCGCTGGGCCGGGTGCGGCTCGCGCAGCGCGGGGAGTTTGAAGTCACGTCGCTGGGATTTCAGGAGGGGAAGCTGCGGGTCGGCACGCACTTCGGCGGCGAGCTGATGCTGGCCGCGGCCCACGTGCGCGGCCTGGAGCTTTCGCACCTCGCGCCGCTCGTCACCAAGCCCTTGGACGTGGTCCTTTTCAAGAACGGCGACCAGCTCCGCGGCGCGCTCAATGCCTCGGCCAACGGCCAGAAACTGCGCTGGCAGACCGGGCCGTCCGCGACCCCGGTGGAGCTGGACGTGGCGCGGCTCGCCGGCGTGCAGCTCGCCCCGCGTGCCGGGCGTCCGGAGGGCCGGACGGGCGTGCTCGCACGCTGCCGGAATGGCGATCTGCTCGCCGGCAATTTTGTGTCGCTGGACATGGAGAAGATCGCGCTGGACAGCGGCGCGGCGGGGCGCCTGACGATCCCGCGCGCCCGCGTGCAGGCGCTCTACTTTTCCCACGAAGGCAAGCTGCCCGTGGTCGATGGCGCGGCGGAGCACGAGGTCTGGGAGAAAGGGCTGAGCCTCAACCCGAACCGGGCCGCGGCGGCGAATCAGCCCAAGCCTGCCGCGCCGCCGCCCAGCCGCTGGGCGTATTTCGACGGCACCTTCGCGGTGAAGCGCGCGGTCAACCGCGGGCGGGACTACAACGACGGCTCGGTGAATCTCGGCCGCATGATCGAGGGGATGCCAGCGCGCGTGGAGTTCAGCTTCGACGTGGCGGGCAAGGCGAATCAGATCTTTCTCAACACCCAGCTTTTCTCCGAACCGAACAACCCCGGCTACATGATGCAGCTCCATCCGGGCGGGCTTTTCATCTACGACACGGGTGCGCAGCAGCGCCGCGCGGGGCAGCAGCAGCAGGTGCAGATTCAGTTTGGCGACAAGGTGAAAGCCGACGCGCAGCGGCATCGCATCCGCATCCTCGCCGACCGCCCGTCCGGACGGATGACTGTGCTGATCAATGACACGGTGGTGGCCAGCTTCGGCCCGAAAGCGGGCGCGGCACCGCGCCATCTCGGCACCGGTCTGGCGCTGATGCCGCAGCAGAACATGGCCTGCACTTTCTCCAATCTCTGGGTCGCGCCGTGGAACGGCCAGCTCCCCGGAACCGGCCCCGCACCGGCCGCGGCGGCGGACAGCGTGCTGCTCGCCAACGGTGACGAAACGCAGGGCACCGTGGGCCAAGGCACGCCGGAAATGGTGCAGATCGAATCCGCAGTCGGCCCGCTCGATGTGCCGGTGAGCCGCCTCACGATGGTGGAATTCGGCCAGCGTCCGGCGGAAAATCAGGAAGGCGTGCGGCTGCGGTTGACCGACCGGAGTGTCATCTCGGTGAGCGCGTATCGGATCGAAAACGATGTGCTCATCGGGCAGAGCGCGGTGCTCGGGGAGATCAAGGTGCCGCTGGCCGCCGTGCAGGAGATCGTCTTCGGGCGGCTGGCGCTGCCGAAGGCGGAAGAGAAGACGCCCAGCCCGGCACGGGTTCTTCCGGGCGGGACCATCAAGGGGTGATGCGTGAATCGGAGGGCGCGGCCCATCACCCGCCGAGCCGCTCCGCCGCGAGCAGGATGCCGGCGGCTTTGTCCAGCGTCTCCTGCCACTCCTGCTCCGGCACGGAGTCCGCGACGATGCCCGCGCCGACGTGAAAGTGCGCGTGGTCGCTTTCCACCACGACGGTGCGGATGGCGATGCTGAACTGGCTCTCGCCATTGAACCCGAACCAGCCGAGCGCGCCGGTGTAGAGCCCGCGCGGCGTGGGTTCGAGTTCGGCGATGATCTCGCGGGCGCGTTTTTTCGGCGCGCCGGTGATCGAGCCGCCGGGGAAGCAGGCGCGCAGCGCGCCGACGTGATCCACCTCCGCACGCAGCCGTCCCTCGACCGTGGAGACGAGGTGAAAGACCTGCTCGAAACTTTCCAGTTTCAACAACTCGCGCACCGTCACGCTGCCGTACTCACAGACACGCCCGAGGTCGTTGCGCTCGAGGTCGGTGATCATCACCAGCTCGGCGGCTTCCTTCGGCGAGGTGCAAAGTTCGTAGGCGGAAAGCGTGTCGGCGTCGGGCGCGGCGCGGCGCGGGCGCGTGCCCTTGATCGGACGCGTGCGGATGGCGCGGCCCGTCATTTTCAAAAAATGCTCCGGCGACGACGAAAGCAGCTCCCGCCCGCCGAGCGCGAGATAGGCGGCGTGCGGCGCGGGCGAGTAGTGCCGCAGCGCCTCGTAGAAAGAGAAGGCGTCGCCGTGCCACGGAGCGGTCAGCCGGTGCGCGAGGTTCACCTGATAGATGTCGCCCGCGGCGATGTATTCCTGCGCGCGGCGGACCATCGCGCAGAAGTACTCGCGCGTGATTTCCGGCGTGAATTCCAGTCGCCCGCCAACCCCCGGCTCCCGCGCTTCCGCCCGCGTGATCTTCTCCCACAACGCGCCGACCTCATGCCACGAATGATCCGCGTGGCGATAGATCAGCACGTCCTCGTAAAAGCCGAAACGGAAAGAGCCATCGTACTCCACGAAACCCGCGGCGAACCCCGCGGGCAGGCCGTCGTCCGGCGCGCCCACCACCTGCCGCGCCGCCAGCCCCGCGCGCAGCCGCCCCCAATCCGCCGCGGTGTGGCCGGCCACGGATTCCGCCGGTGCCGCTGCCACCAGCGAAAGCTGCGCGCTTTCCCCGCCCTCCAGCGCCGAGTCGAAAAAGACCAGCCCCGGCAGATGGCGCGCCCGCGCCGCGACCTCGGCCGGTGAAAGGTCGAGAGCCAGCGGACGTGGGGCGCGAGTGAGCAAGGACACGCGGCTCGCCTTGCGCGAGGAGCCCGCCCTTTTCAAACGAAATCTTTCCGCTATCGTCGCGCCCTGCCATGAAAAGACTCACCGCTCTGCTCACCGCAACGCTGCTCACCGCGCCTTCACTTTTCGCCGAAGACAAAGTCCCGGCCCTCCGCGGCTCACCCGCCGAGGCCCGCGAACCCAGCGCTCCCAGCGCTCCTAGTGATGACCGGCTGGAACTGATCCCGACCAAGCCCGCGCAGATCATGCCGCTACCTGCCGGCCTCCCGCTCATCCCCGAGATCCCCCTGCCGCCGAGCCGCAGCCGCCCGGAAAGCCCCATTCGGAAGCGCGATTCCGTCACCGCCGATTCCGAGGAATCCGTGAAACAGCGCATCCGCCTGCGCGAGACGAAGACCAAGGCCCAGCGCGACCCCGCCGTTCAGGCCGAGTGGGACAGGGCCGGCGGGCTTCGGACCGACTACGAGAAACGCGAAACGATGAAGAGCTACTATCGGCTGCTCTACGGTCGGATGACCAAAATCGACCCCGCGCTCAAGGCGCCCATTGATATCCTGCTCCAGGAATCCCTGGCCCGCCTCGACCAGACCAAAATCGCTCCCACGCAGCCGCCTTCCACCATTGCCAGCGGCCCGCGCGCCGCGCGCTGAGCGGGTCGGAAAAATACCCTTTGTCCGCGCGAGGAACTCGACTAGCCTCCCGCCCACCTCGAAACGGCGCTATCGTCTAGGGGCCTAGGACACTGCCCTCTCAAGGCGGGGACACGGGTTCGAATCCCGTTAGCGCTACGTGGAAGCAGCGGCCGCAAACCGGCGGAGGGCAGGACTGCAGATTCGCAGATGACGCGGTGGAGCGACTGATCGAGTGGTCGGAAAGACGCACTGAACGGGTGAGTGCGCCGCGTGTTGCCGGTGCCTGTCCATCCGCGAAATCTGCGCCATCGGCAGTACCTCTTTCGGGACGATTGGCCGCGGAGGGCGAGGGCCAACCGCGGGCGGGAACGGCCACCACGCTTCCGTGGCGCGCTACCCCGTGGTCCGCAACCCGGCGGCGATGGCGTTGATGGAAAGGAAGAGGTCCGGGAGCATCGCGTCGGCTTCGGCGGGCGCGGGGCCGGCGAGGAGGGCGCGCCATTTTCCGAGCAGCGCGATCTGCTGCCCGTGCAGCACGCGCAACGCCTCGGCGCGGAGTTCCAGCGTCTTGAGCATGCGCGGGCGACGCTCGGCCATCGGGCGGCCGCGGAGGCGCTCGAGCATCTCGGAGGTGAGCGTCCACTCGCCGAGGATCGCGCCGAGGATGCGCTCGCGCACGGCGGCATCGGGCACGAGTCCGGCGTAGGCGGTCATCAACTCGCGGTCGGTGCTGGCGAGGGAGCTTTCGATGTTCGTGAGCACGTAGTGGAGAAACGGCCACTCGCGCACATGCGCGGCGAGCGCGGCGAAGTCGGTGGCATCGAGCGCGGCGAGTCCGCTGCCCGCGCCGAACCAGCCGGGGAGGTAAAAGCGCGACTGGTTCCAGCTAAAGACCCACGGGATCGCGCGGAGGTCGGCGAGGCTGGCCTGCCCGGTGCGACGCGAGGGGCGCGAGCCGATGCGGCTGTGCTCCAGCGCGTCGATCGGCGTAGCCGTGCGGTAGAACGCGAGGAAGCCGTCGCTCTCCAGCAACGCGCGATAGGCGCGCTGGCTGGCGGCGGCGAATTTGTCGAACACCGCGGCGAGCGCGGGGACGAGTTCGCCGGGGCGCGCGTGCAGGACGGTGGTGGCGGTGACGCCGGCGAGGAGGAGTTCGAGGTTGAAGGTCGCGCCGCCGGGGTTCGCGTATTTCTGCGCGATGGTCTCGCCTTGCTCCGTGAGCCGGAACTGCCCGCCGAGCGTGCGGTGCGGCAGCGAGTCGAGAAAGCGGTGCGTGGGCCCCGCGCCGCGGCTCACGGTGCCGCCGCGTCCGTGGAAAAAGCGCACGTCCACACCGCAGTCCACGCCGACCTGCGAGAGCCGCGTCTCCGCTTTATGCAGCGCCCACTGGCTCGCGACGATGCCGCCGTCCTTGTTGCTGTCGGAGTAGCCGATCATTACCTGCTGGAGCAGCGCGCCGGCGCGGCCCGCGCGCTCGGCGTGGAGCGCGAGGCTGCGCCGCGTCATCGGCTGTTCGAGGAATGCGCGCAGGATGTCGGGCCCGTGTTCGAGATCCTCGATGGTTTCAAAAAGCGGCACGACCGGCAGCAGGCACGCGAGGCCGTCGCGCGAACTGACGACGAGCCCCGCTTCCCGCGCGAGCAGATAGACGGCGAGCAAATCCGACACGCGGCGTGTCATGCTCACGATGAGCGAGCCGATGCCGTTCGCGCCGAAATTTTCGGTGTGCGCCGCGAGCACGCGGTAACAGCCGAGCACCGCCTCCGCCTCCGCACCCGCGCTCGCGCTCGCGTGGAGGAACGGGCGCGGCGAGCGGAGTTCGCGTTCCAGAAAGCGCAGGCGCTCCGGCTCGCTCCACTCGTCCCACGGGCCGGAGGAAAGCCCGGCGGAGCCGAGAAGTTGCGAGAGTGCCTTCGCGTGGAAGACGGAGTTCTGGCGGATGTCGAGCTGCGCGAGGTGAAAGCCGAAGACTTCCACCGTCCGCCGCACCGGAGCCACGTCGTGCGTGGCGAGGCGCGCGGCTTTTGCCTCCACGAGCGTGGTGTGCAGCAGGTCGAGATCTTCGCGCAGCCCCGCCGAGACGCGATACGCACCCGCGTGTTTGCGGAGGCGGGCGTCGCTGCCCGGCGTGTCCTCGATGGGCAGGCGGGCGAGCAGCAGCTCCACGCAGCGCCGCCACGGCTCGTCGCGGCGGGACGGTTCCGGCGCATCGGCTCCGAGCGCGGCTTCCAGCCGGGCGATGATCTCCAGCAGACGCGGCGGCGCGGGTTCGAGCCAGGTGGAAAGCGAAAGCCGCTCGGCGAGCGCGGCGAGTTGGCGGCGGATCACGACGAGCGCGTTCACGCGGAGCTGCGTGAGCGTTTCGCGCGTCACGTCGGCGGTCACGCCGGGATGTCCGTCGCGATCGCCGCCGACCCACGTGCCGAAGCGGAGGCGCGGCAGCGCGTCGGCCGGGGCGAGCAGCGCGGCATCGAGGCCCGCGTCGCCCCAGGCCTGGCGCAGCCGCTCATCGAGCGCGGGGAGCACGGCGGGAAAAATTTCGCGCAGGTAGTGCAGGACGTTGCGCCGCTCGTCGGCCAGCGTCGGCTTCTCGATCAGGATTTCGCCCGTGCGCCACAGCCGCTCCAGCGTGGCTTTCACGGCCTCGCGATTGGTCCTCCGCTGCGAGGGCGTGAGGTTTTCCCCGCCGCTCTGCACGAGCAGGCCGAAGAGCACGCGATGCTGATCAAGCACTGAGAGACGTTTCGCCTCCGTCGGGTGCGCGGTCAGCACTGGCTCGACGCGCACCTTCCGCATCGCGGCGGCGATCTCCTCGCCATGCACGCCACTCGCTTGCAGCCGCGCGAGCTGGCTGCCCCAGCACCCGCGCTCCGCCGCCAGCCCCTCGTGCCGTTCGCGCAGCGCGCGCACCTCCGCAGCGGCGTTTTCCTCCACCATGTTCAAAAGCTGGAACGCCACCGAATAGGCCAGCCCCAGCCGCGCGGGCGCTTCGACGGAAGTGGACGAAATCCACGGCAAATTCGCGGCGAGTTCCGCGTGGCCGAGTTCGCCGAGCACCTCGGCGAAACACTGCATCAGGAACCGCAGATCGCGGTCCATTTTTTCAAAGCCAATCGTGGTGTAGTCGGGTGTGCTCATGGTGAATCATCCAGCCGCTCAACGAGAACTGCGACCTCCAACTGGCGTTCGAGCGTGCCCTTGTAATGGCCGCGCAGCGGCGGCACGTCGGCGTAGTCGCGCCCGACCGCGATCTTGATGTCGCGCTCGCCGGCGGGCGCGTGGTAGTTGGCGATCAAAGGTTGGTCGTGAGCCAAAGTGGCGGGCATGGAGGGCAGTCGGTTTAGCGGATTCGCGGGGCGGCGGCTATCTTCGCGGCGGTGGTGGTGAAGCGCGCATGCGGCGGGATCGTCCGGAAAGCCCGATGTCATCAGGGGGCCGCTGTTGGGTACGGTTTGTCTGAGGGCGGAGGGGGTCTCCCTGGCCTGGCGTTTTTTGTCCTTGGTGGGCGAAGGGTGGCAGCGGCGGGTTCCTTTCTCAAAGTCCACCGCTCCCCACGAGCTTGCTAACCTTCATCTGCCAAAGGAGTTTCCGGCGCATGAACTGCAACGACCACGCCTTCCTCGCGCTCGCGCGAGACGCGCAGCAGCACCTGACACGGCGCACTTTTCTCCAGCGCGCGGCCGGCGGCATCGGGGTGGCCGCGCTCGGTGGCTTGCTCGGGACTCGCGCAGATGCGGCGGCGACTCCGGGGCTGCCGGGGTTCCCGAATTTCGCGCCCAAGGCGAAGCGCATCATCTATCTTTTCCAAAGCGGCGCGCCGTCGCAGATGGACCTTTTCGACCCGAAGCCGCAACTCGCGGCGCGGCGCGGCGAAGACCTGCCGGCGAGCATCCGCAAAGGACAGCGGCTGACGACCATGACCAGCGGGCAGTCGAAATTTCCGGTCGCGCCGAGCATGTTCAAGTTCGATCAGTATGGCCAAAGCGGCGCGTGGTTCAGCGAGCTGATGCCGCACATGTCCGGGCTCGCCGACGAGTGGACGATCATCCGCTCGCTCCACACCGAGGCGATCAATCACGATCCCGCGATCACTTTCATGCAGACCGGCTCGCAGCTCGCGGGCCGGCCGAGCATCGGCTCGTGGATGGCCTACGGCCTCGGCAGCAGCAACGCCGACCTGCCCGCGTATGTCGTGCTCACGTCCTTTGGCAGCGGGCGCAAGGACGACCAGCCACTCTACGACCGGCTCTGGAGCGCGGGCTTCTTGCCGGCGAAACATCAGGGCGTGAAATTTCGCAACACCGGCGACCCCGTGCTTTACCTCAGCAACCCGCCCGGCATGGACCGCGCGATGCGCCGCGAGACGCTCGACGAACTCGCCGCGCTCAACCAGCGCCGGCACGACGCGCTCGGCGATCCGGAAATCCAGACCCGCATCGCGCAGTACGAAATGGCCTTTCGCATGCAGGCCAGCGTGCCCGATCTCACTGACCTGTCGAAGGAACCGCCGAGCGTGCTCGACTCCTACGGCCCCGACATCAAGCGCCCCGGCAGCTACGCCGCAAACTGCCTGCTCGCCCGCCGCCTCGCCGAGCGCGACGTGCGTTTCATCCAGCTTTTCCACATGGGCTGGGATCACCACGGCGGCCTGCCCGGTGCGATCCGCGGCCAGTGCAGGGACACCGACCAACCGACCGCCGCGCTCCTCCGCGACTTGAAAGCGCGCGGCCTGCTCGACGACACGCTCATTGTCTGGGGCGGCGAATTTGGGCGTACCATCTACAGCCAGGGTGGGATGAGCGAGACGAACTACGGCCGCGATCATCACCCGCGCTGCTTCACCGTCCTCCTGGCCGGAGCGGGCGTGAAAAAGGGCCTCACCTTCGGCGCGACCGACGACTACTGCTACAACATCACCGAGAATCCCGTGCAGGTGCACGACCTCAACGCCACGATCCTGCACCTCATGGGCGTGCAGCACACCAAGCTCACCTACCGCTACCAGGGCCGCGATTTCCGCCTCACGGACATCCACGGAGAACTGGTAAAAGCAGTGCTCGCGTGAGGACTGAATCTTCCGCTTAATCTTCCTCCCTTCCCCCGTGGCGATTACGGAAGAGGAAGATTTGGAATTCGATGCCCTCCGCCCCTTTCAACCAGTCACAACCTCATGAAACATCTCCTCCTCCTGCTCCTCGCCCCTGTGCTGGTCTTCGCCGACGACAAGGCCGGCCCCGTCTTTCGCATCCAGCGGCTCGACCCGGCGCTCGACGCGGTACTGCCGCCGGACGCGGTGGTGGAAAAACTCGCGGAAGGCTACCGCTGGGCGGAGGGACCGGTGTGGTTCGACGGCGGTGTGGTGTTTTCCGACGTACCAGAAAACATCATCCACCGCTGGGAGCCGGGCGCGACGGGAGCCAAAATTTTCCGCCAGCCGAGTGGTGGCGCGCCTTCGGCGCCGGCTTTTCGCGAGCCGGGATCGAACGGTCTCGCGCGCGATGCCGAGGGGCGGCTGATCCTTTGCCAGCACAGTATGCGGCGGATCGCGCGGCTGGAAAAGGACGGGAAAGAAACCGCGCTCGCCGACCGCTACGACGGCAAGCGTTTCAACAGTCCGAACGACCTGACCATCGCGAAGAACGGCGACATCTTTTTCACCGACCCGCCGTATGGCCTGGCCAAGGGGGAGAAGTCGCCGATCAAGGAACTCACCTTCAGCGGGGTGTATCGGCTCTCCGGCGGGAAAGTCACGCTGCTCACCGCCGAGCTGCGCTACCCGAATGGCATCGCCCTTTCGCCCGACGAAAAGACGCTCTACGTGAACACCAGCGACCCGCGCGCTCCTTACGTTCACGCCTATGACTTGCAGCCCGACGGCACGCTCGCGAAGCACCGCGTCTTTTTCGACGTGACGCCGGCGCTGCGCAACGGGCCGGGGCTGCCCGATGGCTTGAAAGTCGATCGCGCGGGCAACGTGTGGACGAGCGGCCCCGGCGGCATCCTCATCATCTCACCCGCGGGCAAGCATCTCGGCACGATCCTGACCGGCGTCCCGACCGCGAACTGCGGCTGGGGCGAGGATGGCGGGACTTTGTTCATCACCGCGCACAAGTATCTCCTGCGGGTGAAGACGGAGACGAAGGGTGCGGGGTGGTGAAGTGGGGGAGTGCGCAGTCCCGCGTGGCTGCGCTTACGGAAAACTGCTCACCGTAGGAAGAGGAAGCAAAGCGCCATCACCACCGTGGGCAGCAGCGCGCCGAGCGCCAGCGCGAGCGGGGCCACGCCGTCGCGGAAATAGCCGGAAAGGATGGACTGCCCCGCGGGATTGGGCGCGTTGGCGATGACGGTGAGTCCGCCGCCGACCACGGCACCGGCGACGACGGCGTATTTCAGCCCGTCGGTAAAGTTGGGGACGAGCGTGGCGAGATAGGTGATCGCGGCGTTGTCATTGAACGCCGTGAGGCCGGTCGCGCCGAGCAGCAGCGTGGTCTCGCCGAGCCGCGCGAGCACCGGCTCGATCCACCAGCCTTGCAACCCGCCGTGGACCACGAGGCCGGCGAGGAAAAAGCCGACGAGCAGGGCGGGTTTGAGGCTGAGCGGATTCTGGTGGTGCTCGGTGGCGGCAGTGAAGGCGAGGAAGAAAAGGAAGCCGCCGATGAACAGTGCCGGGTAGTGCGCGGTGAAAACCGTCCAACCGAGAAAGGCGAGATGGATCGTGGTCACCCAGCCAGGCACGGGATCGGTGCGGTCGCTCCACGGCGCGGGCTGCGCCTCGGAGTCGGCGGCGCGGCGCAGCGTGGCAAATTCGCGGCGGAAGATGGCAAAGTAGAGGGCGTTGGAAATGAGGATGCCGATCACCGCTTTCCACCCGAAATGGGTGAGCATGAAGGGCGTGTCCCAGCCCCACTTCGCCGCCACCATGAGCACCGGCGGGGCGGCGAAATGGGTGAGCGTGCCGCCGACCGAGATGTTCACGAAAAGCAGGCCGAGGGTGGCGTAGCGGAATTTCACGCTCGGGCCGAGATCGTAAAACTGCCGCGCCAGGAGCAGCGCGCAGATGGTGATCGCCGCCGGCTCGGTGATGAACGAGCCGAGCAGCGGCCCGACCGTGAGAATGGCCAGCCACCACGCCGCCGGACGCTCCCCGCCGAGACGCGCGAGCAACCGCAGGCCCTGTTCGGCGAAGCGCAGCACCGGCCGCGTGGCCGCGATGCACATGATGATGACGACAAACATCGGCTCGGTGAAAGTGACGCCGTGGCTGACGTAGCTCTCGGCCACCGGCCAGCCTTTGGAAATCGTGATCGCGGCGAGCAGCGGCACGACCCAGATGCCAAAGATCGCCTCGATCTCGCCGAGGAAGTGCATGATCTCGGCCTTGAACGAGACAGTGCCCCGCCCTTGGTCGGCCCGGGCGGCATGCTCGTCGCGCCACCGGTGGGCGAGGTGCATGAATTTCGTCGCGAGAAACGTGTGGGTGATCGCGAGCAGGAAAATGAGCGTCGCCACGAGATTGAAAGGATCGGCGGCGATGCGCTGCCGGAGGATCTCGAACAGTCCGGCGGGACCGGCCGGCGGGTAGGTGTGAAGCGGCAGCGGAAAAGCGTGCGCGGCCTCGCTGCCCATCGCTGCACCGCCCAGCGCGGGCACGAGAACGGCGGCGAAAAGTATGGGGAAAAGGAAGCGGCGCATGAGGCGCGGAATCCTGAACCGCCCGCGCCGGTTTCGGCCAGCCTTTCCGGGGCGGGTCACCGAGGCGCCGGCGTTTTGGAGTGCGCCAGTGCGCTGGCGCTTTTTGGGAAGCGCCCGCGCCCGGTGACGTAGGTGAGCTGGTTTGATGCGGCGCGGTTCAGCAACTGGCTGCACAACGGGCAGCCGAGCACGGGGAGCCAGACGGCTGGGACGACGGAGACGGGGGCGTGTGCGCTCAACGGGGCGACCTCAGGCGTTGGGATCAGCAAGGGCGTTGGTTCGCAGTATTGGATTCCGAGCGAGAGCGAGTGGGATAAGGCGGCGGATTACCAGCCGGAGGGTGGCGCTACTTTCCGGCCGGGGGCGTCACCGGGCCGGGGGCGAGTATCGTGCTGACGGTGATCTCGCGGTAGGTGGTCTTTTCGCCGGTCTCGGGATCCATGACCGTGGTGGCGCGGGCGGAAAAATTCGGCTTCGGCGGAGGCGCACCGGGCGGCTCGCGGCGCAGGTTGCTCACCAGCATGACCACGCCGAGCGCGGTCGTGAACATCCCCATCGCGATGCAGAAGAGCAGCCGGAGATTCACCGCGCCTTCCGCGTTTTTTCGGCCTCCTCGATAAGCTTCCAAAAACCGTCCTTCTGCCCGAGTTGATCGTCCTCGGTCATGGGCAGCTTCGCGCGGAAAAGGAAGTCGCGGATGGTGTTTTTGTGCAGCACGCGATGCACGGTGATCCCGTCGTCCGACTTGGCGAAGTAAATGCGGTAGTCCTTGGCCCGGTAGCGAAAGAGCCGCTTTCCGTCGCGCTCGACGACGCCGAATTTATCCGTGTCGAGCTTGTCCAGGTCCTCGGGCAGAAACTGAAATTCCGCGAGCAGGTCGAGCTGCATTTCCTTGGGCAGCGCGGCCATCTCGGCGGCGCTGATTTCATTGAAGACGATTTGGAGCATGGAGGAAATTTAGGATTTAAGATTTAGGATTTAGGAAGTGGGAGTGCCTTGTTCCTACACTTCCTGAATTCTAAATCCTACTTCCTAAATAGATACACGCGTTCCACCCGCGGGCCGACGCCGGTGAAAATCTCCCACGCGATGGTGCCGGCCTTCGTCGCGAGTTCGGCGGCGAGGATTTCCTCCGCTCCCTGCCGTCCGAGAAGCACGACTTCCTCGCCGATCGCCACCTCGGGCAGCGCGGTCACGTCGGCGACGATTTGGTCCATGGTCACGCGGCCGAGCACGGGGCAGCGCACGCCGCGAATGAGCACTTCCGCGCCGCGTCCGGAGAGGTGCCGCTGGTAGCCGTCGGCGTAACCGACGGCGAGCGTGGCGACGCGCGTGGGGCGCGTGGTCTCAAAGGTGCGTCCGTAGCTGATGCCGTGGCCGGCGGGCGCGGTGCGCAGCAGGGTGACGCGCGTTTTCCACGTCATCACCGCGCGGAGCCGGGGCTGGAACTCGGGGCGCGGCGCGCTGCCGTAGAGCATCAGCCCGGCGCGCACCAGGTCCTCCGCCTGCGCGGGAAAGCCGATGATGCCGGCGCTGTTTTCGACATGGACGAGGGGTTGCGTCACGCCGAGCGCGCGGAGTGCGGCGACGAGGCGGTGGAAACGCGCGAGCTGGGCGCGGGTGAAGGCGTCGTCCTCGTCGGCGACCGGCAGGTGCGACGCGAGGCCGGTGACGCGCAGCCCCGGCAGCGTGAGAATCTCGCGCGCGGCGGCGCTCGCCTCGTCCTCCCAGATCCCGACGCGGCCCATGCCGGTGTCGATTTTCAGATGCACCGCGCACGGCTCCGGCCCGGCGAGCGCGGCGTAGGCGCGGGCTTCGTCGAGCGAGCAAACCGCTGGAATGAAGCGTCGCGCGACGATCGCCGCGCGCTCCTCCGGGAGCGCGGGGCCGAGGATGAAAACCGCCGCGTCCGCGAGTTGCTCGCGGACCTCCAGCGCCTCGCGCAAATTGGCCACGCCAAACATTTCCACGCGCCCCGCCAGCGCCGCGACCACCGGCCCGACGCCGTGACCGTAGGCGTTCGCTTTCACCACGGCCATGATCTGCACGCGCGCGCCGAGGTGGGCGCGCACCGCGGCGACATTGTGCCGGAGCGCGTCGAGGTCGATCTCCGCCCAGGTGCGGTGCGACGGCGTGGGTGCGGTGGAGGTTTTCACGGACAGGCGAGCTGGACCGTGGGAATTATCGGCGCGCCGGGGCGGTGTCGAGAATTCGGTGTTTTCGTGAGCTTGCACTCGACAGCTTTCGCCGGACTCGACAATCTCCCGGCCTTCACCCTGCCAACTTATGAGAAACACGCTTTCCACCTTCGCCGTCATTTTCACCACCTGCGCCGCCAGCGTCGCGCACGGAGCGCCCGCCACGAGCGGCGCAGCGCCGGCC
>CAIQUL010000023.1 GCA_903874975.1 uncultured Chthoniobacter sp.
CGTGTGGAGCGTGTGGAGCGTGTGGAGCGTGTGGAGCGCGTGGAGCGTGTGGAGTTGCCGCCGCGCGAGGATGAAATCGCCGACGCCGAAGGACTCGTGGAAGTTTCCGGCAAAGGCTTCGGCTTTCTCCGCGATGCCAAGCGCAGCTTCGCCCCGCACCCGAGCGACGTCTTCGTCACGCCCGAACTCTGCCGCACCTACAACCTCCGCGACGGCCAGTGGGTCAAAGGGCAGACCCGGCGCGGCAACCGCGGCGCGCAGCTTTTCCGCATCAGCGAGATCAACGGCGACGAGTCGGAAAAGGCCACCACGCTGCCCGCGTTCGAGGAACTCACCGTCATCAGCCCGCTGGAAAAAATCCGCCTCGAGACCGTGCCCGACCGTTACACCACGCGGATCATCGACATGATGTGCCCCATCGGCAAAGGCACCCGCGGCCTCATCGTCGCGCCGCCGCGCACCGGCAAAACCACGCTGCTCCAGCACATCGCCGACGCCGTGGCGAAAAATCATCCCGAGATCCAGCTCATCATCTTGCTCGTCGATGAGCGACCCGAGGAAGTCACCGACATCACCCGCAGTTGCCCGACCGCGCAGATCATGGCCAGCTCGAACGACAGCGACATCAAGAGCCACACCCGCATCGCCCAGCTCGCCATGGAGCGCGCGAAACGCCTCGTCGAATCCGGCAAGGACGTCTTCATCCTGCTCGACTCGATCACCCGCGTGGGCCGCGCCTTCAACAACGCCATGACCGGCGGCCGCACCATGTCTGGCGGCCTCGACGCCCGCGCGCTGGAAATCCCGCGCAAGATTTTCGCCGCCGCGCGCAACACCGAGGAAGCCGGCTCGCTCACGATCATCGCCACCGCGCTCATCGAGACGAACAGCCGCATGGACGAAGTCATTTTCCAGGAGTTCAAAGGCACCGGCAACATGGAGCTCGTCCTCGACCGCAAGATCAGCGACATGCGCATCTACCCGGCCGTCGACATCTTCCAATCCGGCACCCGCCGCGACGAGTTGCTCATCCCCGCCGACGACCTGCACAAGATCAATGTCATCCGCCGCGGCCTCACCGGCCACAAGCCCGTGGAAGCCATCGAGCGCCTGCTTTTCTTCACGAAAAAATTCCCGACCAACGCGCAGATGCTGCGCGAAATTCCGGGCTGATTTTTGGAACATCGCTCGGTCGCGCGCCGGCACCCTTTCGCTCCCACCCGATCATTCCGAAGTTGAGGAAGCGTCGGTAACTACTCGATCCACGCATCGCCCACGCGGTCGCGAGCCGTCATCGCGAGCGGAGTTCCGCGGGGGCGAAGGTGGGACGGAACGGAGTCGAAGGATGACCGGTGAAGAGGACGCGCACCGCCAGCGCGGCGCGGCGTGAACGTCGTCCTCACCCAAACCCGTCAGTGCCCGCTGATGACGCGCACCGGCTGATCCAGCCCGACGCCGATGAAGTAACCGATGTAGTGAAACATCGCGGGGCCGACGAAGATCAGGCTGTCGAAGCGGTCGAGCAGGCCGCCGTGGCCGGGGATGGTCGCGGCCATGTCCTTGATGCCGAGGTCGCGCTTGATGCTGGACATCACGAGGTCGCCCCATTGGCCGGTGAGCGAGAGCAGCGCGCCGAGGGTGAGGAGATGCGCGGGGTGGTCGAGGGCGGTGCCTTGGAAAATGAAATGGGCCAGCGTGGCAAAGAGCGCGGAGGTGAGGACGAGGGCGCCGAGCGCACCGCCGATGGTCTTGTTCGGGCTGGTATTGGGCGAAAGTTTGCGGCGGCCAAAGGCTTTGCCGGTGCCGTAGGCGAAGATGTCGTTCAGCGAGATGCAGACGAGGATCGCGAGCTGGATCGGAGCGCCGAGGCGATCATTGGCAAAGTAAGAGAAGTGTCCGAGACAGAGCCCGAAGAGGACAAACGCGAGGATACCGAGCGCAACCCGCTGAATGTAGCCTTTCGGCTGATCGGCAAAGAGC
>CAIQUL010000024.1 GCA_903874975.1 uncultured Chthoniobacter sp.
CCATCCCGAAGCGACCCGCGCCCCCGCGTCTTCGGCGGGTCGCCGAAGACCGCACTCGGGTCGAGTGCTCCACCCGGAGTTTGCGGCCACGCGCAAGAAAGTCGCTTGGACTTCAGTCCAAGCGGGCGTGATTAAAAGCGCGGCCGCGCTTGCGAGCCGCAATGCGGCCTTGTGCCAAGCGGTCGGCACCGAGTGTCCCGGAGGGACGTAATTCTCTTTCGCTTTCAAACATAGACTCACTGCGGCATCCGTCTGGCAGGTCCAGACCACGCCGGATCGACCCACTGCTCGTTCAACAGGCACAGGAAACTGCCGCCACTGGTGGACAACGGCTACGAACGCGAATTCACCTCTGTTTACGGCGCGGTCAGCCCGTTGGAAGGCGAGTTGGACTGAATGATCGCTCGGAAAATGAACACCGCACTGATGGGCCATTTTCTGGCGCAGGGGAGCGTCGCTCACCCCCACGACTTCATCGTCATGATCGTCGTGGGAGCCAGTTCCCGCGTGGCCAAGGCCCTGCTGGTCCCAGAAAACATCCGCCGCCACCGCCTGCCGGCCGATTCGCCCCAACTCAATCCCCAAGAAGATCTCTGGGACGAGTTGCGCGAGAAGGAATTCCCCAACCGGGTGTGCGCCGAAATGGCCGGCGTCTTGCGGCAACTCGAACAGGGGCTGCCGCGCCTCGCTGCGGATACGGAGCGAGTCCGCAGCATCGCGGCCTGGCCTTGGATCGTTGGTCTATTGTTGAACGCGAAGGAGCATTAGTCGGTTATTACGATGACGCGGGCCCGACCGGTCTTAGGGAGTTGCGCGGCCACCTCCAGCGGAATGGGTAGCACTCGTGAGCCGCTTAGCCCCGTGGCAAACTCGATGGCATGCATGGGCGGAACTTAGATTTCAAGAGCAAGCAGGGCCATCAACTATCAACCCACCTACTGGAAAAAGCAGCGGCCCTGGGAATTGCTTCCCAGGGTCGGCTGAAGGTTTTTGCTTGGTGCAGGCGGCGGCCCGCGGGGGCTTTAAGCGGTGCGGCGGAGGCCGACCAGACCAAGCGCACCGAACAGGACCATGCCGAAGGCGGAGGGCGCGGGAAGACCGTGGCGATTCCCGGATTTTGCCGGTCAATTAGTCGAGCGGGGTTTCAAGGTCCGCCTCGCCCAGTGCTGCCGGCCACACACGGCCCACGATGATGGCCCCAACCCTTACGGTGTAGATTATCTTCCAACGGCGGTAAATGAGCTTGCGCCAGCCGCCATCGCGCAACTCGTCGAGAGGGGTACCCGCTTGCGGGTGGGTCAAAAGGAGCTGCGCCCGATGGTAGATGCCAAGTCCGATGGATGTCGCGGCCTGTGGGTTGCGTCGGGCGATGTAGCGGACGATCGCCTCAATGTCGGCCGAGGCCCGTGCTGTCCAGACTAACGGACCAGCCATTCCTCGATTCTGCCCTTCATTTCGAGATTGGACACGAGCCGGTGCTCTCGGATGTCGTCCTCGGCTTCCTGAACAGCCGCCAGCAAGGCGATTTCTTCATTTACGTCGCGGAAGTCAATGTCTTCCGGCAGTCGTTGGATGGCAGACAAAACCTGATGTTTGATGCTCATATTAGTGAGGTTACTCGCCGCTATATCTTCTGGCAAGACGCGGTTTGGCACCGCTCAATTTGAGGTGGGTTGGATTATAGGTGGAAAAGCAGCGACCCTGGGAATTGCTTCCCAGGGTCGGCTGAAGGTTTTTGCTTGGCGTGGGCGTTGCGCCCGCGGGGTTTTAGGCGGAGCGGCGGCGGCCGAGCAGTCCGAGCGCGCCGATCAGGACCATGCCGAAGGCTGAGTGCTCGGGGACGGCACTGCACCGCATCGGCGTTTCGTTCATAGGGTCATACACTGGTTCCAAGTGCTGCGGACGGTTGCTAAATCGGTGGCGCTGAGAACACCAAGCCGCCGCAGAAAAACGGTCTTCTCGGCGGTCACGAGCCGGTCGAGCCGCGCGACCGAAGGCTTGAGCAGTCCGGCGGCCTGCCAGTCGTTCAGAGTTACGTCGAGTGCCCCGGTGCGGCTCACGGAAGTAATGCGACAGATGACCGCATCCTGTTGCAGGTCAAACAGCACCCGTGCCGGGCGGACCTTGCCGGCCGTTCCCGACGTGAACGGAAACTGACATAAGAACACTTCGCCAAACATCTCAGCGGCAGGAATCGTAGATGGCATCCTCCGGCGCATCGTCGCGGAGAAACTGCTGGTAGGCACCCAGATGCCAGTCGGCGTCGCTGGTCAGTTCGTCGGTCAAAACGATAATGCGGGCAAGTCCGGTCTTGGGAAGCTGTGCGGCCACATCCTGCGGAATGGACAGTGAGCGTGATTCGCTCAATTCTGTGGTGAACTCGATGGCATGCATGGCGGAAAAAATAGATTTCAAGAGCAAAGAATCAAAAAGCTAATGCGTGTCAGTGGAAAAGCAGCGGCCTTGGGAATTGCTTCCCAAGGCCGGTAACTGTTGGAATTTGCTGGGGCGGGCGGGGGCTTTGAGGAGCGGCGGAAGCCGACCAGGCCGGGCGCGCCGATCAGCCGGGCAGGCGGTCACTTTCCTCGGGTTCCCGGTGCGGCACGGCGGCAAAAAAACGCTCGAAATCCTCACGCCGACCCAGGGCAGCTTCGCCCCGCAGGTAATCCAAGGTCATCAGTGCCGCCATCTTTTCGGCGGCGGCGCTCGCGAGAAACTGGTCAATGGACCAGCCCTCCTTCTCGGCCAGTGCCTTGATGTTGCGATGCAAGGATTCAGGGAGTTGGACGGTTAGTGCGTTCATGGTTTGAAAGTCTTGTTGACGATGGCGAGAAAATCCCCCGGCGTCACGGCCTCGATGCCGAGCTGCTGGCAGCCCAGGAAATGTCTGGTGTTGTGGGTGACAATGTAGCGGCAGCCGGCGGCAAACGCCAGTTCGAGAATCATGTCGTCGTCGGGGTCGGACAGGAAAGGCCGCCACAGAAAGAAGATGTCTTGGAGCCGGGCCTGGCTGGCGAGAAAGCGTAATGTGCGCAAGGCGTCCGCAGAGTTCTGGCCGGGCGGCAGGTGCTGGGGCCGGCTGAGGACATCCTGCCATTCGGTGTAAAGGCCGACGGAAAGACAAATCTGAAAGCGTGGCGACGGGATCGAAGTGACCAAGGCAAAGCTCGCTCCATCCCGGGAGCGGGCCGCAGCGACGAGAACGGAAGTGTCGAAAACCACACGCATGGGGAAGGGTGTGTGTCCCTTAATGTCAAAAGTGGTGAAAGATGCCGGACTTTCGGCTAACGAACCGGGGATACTCCGGTGCGGCGTCCGCTGGGAAAAGCACCGGCCTTGGGAATTGCTTCCCAAGGCCGGTGACTGTTGGAATTTGCTGGGGCGGGCGGTGCCCGCGGGGGCTTTAGGCGCGGCGGAAGCCGAGGCGGCGGAAGCCGACCAGACCGAGCGCACCGATCAGGACCATGCCGAAGGCCGAGGGTTCGGGTACCGCGCTAATGATGATTGGCGCGCCCAATATCGTTCCGTTGTTTCCAAGGCTCTTAGAGTTGATTACCGTACCAGC
>CAIQUL010000025.1 GCA_903874975.1 uncultured Chthoniobacter sp.
CATGACTTCGGCGCAAAACCTTTGGAGCATGAAGCGGCGGCTCAACACGAAGATCAAACCCCTCGTCGTCATCACGGTGCATGCGAAGACCGACTCGCCCAGTCCGTGGGATCGCAAAAAGAATGCGCCGGGAGTGCTCGGCATGCTCTCCGTCGGCACGACGAAACCGTGCCGTATCTCTCCGACTATTTCGCATCCTCCCGGAAGAACCAAACGATCGCGAAGGAGTTTTCGGAGCTCACCGGTGGCTCCGCACCGAAGCTGAACAAGGCCGAGCTTTACCACATCGAAGTGAATTTCCAAAACGTGAAGGACCAGGCGGAGCGGGAGTATCTGCGGCGCGGCGGGACAAATTTCAGTCTGCCGGGGAAAGCGATCGATCGACTCCGTGCGACCGCTGCGGCGCAGATTCGGGAGGCTGGCGACATGGCGAGGCTGCACGAGGCGTTCGGGCGCTGACCGCGCGGCTGGCATGCACTCGGGCCACAGCCGCAGGAAAACCCCTTTGAGCCTCCAAGCGTTTGTGCGAGTCCTTTTCCATGTCCACCACGCTCTCCCACATCGCCCCGGGCGGAACCAGTCTCGACGCCGCGCAGGCCCTGGCGCTGATCGCGCAGGCGTGTCCGGCGGAGGATTACCGCGACAAAAGAATCCTGCTCATCGTGCCGGATGCGACGCGGACTTGTCCGCTCGGGATGCTCTTCGCCGGGTTGCATGCGCAGATCGGCGGCGTGGTGAAGAACTTCGACGTGATGATCGCGCTCGGCACGCATCAG
The DNA here is from genome assembly GCA_903874975.1 of uncultured Chthoniobacter sp. Lineage (GTDB taxonomy): Bacteria > Verrucomicrobiota > Verrucomicrobiia > Chthoniobacterales > Chthoniobacteraceae > Chthoniobacter. The sequence goes on from CAIQUL010000025.1 coordinate 777, forward strand.
CCGCTGAGCGAGGAGGCGATTTGCGCGCGGCTGGAGATCACCGCCGAGGAGCGGCTCACGGCTTACGCGGGCGTGCGCTTTTTCAATCACGAGTGGGATAATGAAGCCGCGCTGCGCCACATCGGCGACCTCACGCTCGACGACACCCGCGCGCTGACCGCCGGGCTTATCGCCATGGAGGTGCCGGTGAAGATCAACGCGCGCATCTTCGACTACGACCAGCTCGTCATCTGCGGGCCGGTCTTCCCGCATGAGGTCGTGGGCTTCTCCGGCGGAAACAAATACCTCTTTCCCGGCATCAGCGGTGCGGAGGTGCTGAATTTTTTCCACTGGCTCGGCGCCGTGGTGACGAACCCGATGATCATCGGTAACAAGTGGACGCCGGTGCGTCGCGTGGTCGATCGCGTGGGCGCGATGGTCACGGTGCCGAAGCTCTGCCTGTGCATGGTCGTGGATCACGCGCAGCTCGCGGGGCTTTTCATCGGCACGCCGGAGGGCGCTTGGGATGAGGCTTCCGAACTCTCGAAAAAGCTGCACATCGAATACAAGGATCGCCCGTTTCACACCGTCCTGAGCTGCGCGCCGAAGATGTATGACGAGCTGTGGGTCGGCGGAAAGTGCATGTACAAGCTGGAGCCGGTCGTGGCCGACGGCGGGGAGCTGATCATCTACGCGCCGCACATTCACGAGATCAGCCTCACGCACGGGCACCTCATCCGGCAGATCGGCTACCACTGCCGCGATTACTTCCTGCGGCAGTGGGACAAATTCAAGGACGTGCCCTGGGGCACGCTCGCCCACAGCACCCACGTGCGCGGGATCGGCACCTACGAGGACGGCGTGGAAAAATGCCGCGTCCGCGTGACGCTCGCCACCGGCATCCCGCGCGAGATTTGCGAAGAGATCCACCTCGGCTACCGCGACCCGGCCACGATCCGCGTGGAAGACTTCGCCGACCGCGAGGACGAAGGCGTGCTCCTCGTGCCGAAAGCCGGCGAGATGCTTTACCACCTCCGCCAGCGGCCGGCGTGGGCCCGGGAGATGTAAAAAGCGCCAGCCCTCCCTGCCGGAACGATGGGTACCAGGGGGGAGGATTGAACTCCCGACCTAGGGCTTATGAGTCCCCCGCTCTACCACTGAGCTACCCTGGCATTTTCCGGCGGAGCCAATCTGCGTCCGGGAAAAAACAGGGCGCTACTATGAGCGGCCCGCGCTCTCGGGCAAGGAATTTTCAGCCCAGCGTGAACGCGTCCTGGATGAGCTGCTTCTGCTCGCGCTTGTGGTTGCCGAGGGAGCCGACCGCAGGGCTGGCGCTGCCGGCGCGGCCGGCGTACCAGACGGCGGTTTCGAGCATGCTGCGGAGCTGCCAGCCGATGAAATTCCACGCGCCCATGTTTTGCGATTCCTCCTGGCACCAGACAAAGGTCCGAGCGTTGGGAAAGCGGGCGATCTCGGCTTTGAGTTGCACTTCGTCGAGCGGGTAGAGCTGCTCGATGCGGATGAGCGCGATGTTGGCGATCTGGTTTTCGTCCCGGAATTTCAGGAGGTCGTAATAGACTTTGCCGGTGGAAAAGATGACGCGCTTGACCTTCTCCGGCTTGTCGGGGAGCGGGCCGGGGAGGATTTCGTGGAAACGGTCATTGGTGAAGTCCTCGACCTTCGAGGCGGCGGCTTCGAGGCGCAGCATGCTCTTCGGCGTCATCAGGATGAGCGGCTTTTTGAAAGCGCGCTTCATTTGCCGCCGCAGCACATGGAAGTACTGCGCGGGCGTGGTCAGGTTGCAGACTTGGATGTTGTCCTCGGCGCAAAGCTGGAGGAAGCGCTCCAACCGCGCGGAGGAGTGCTCGGGGCCCTGGCCCTCGTAGCCGTGCGGGAGCAGCAGCACGAGGCCGCTCGGGCGCTGCCACTTCGATTCCGCCGACGCGATGAACTGGTCGATGATGACCTGCGCGCCATTGGCGAAGTCGCCGAACTGCGCCTCCCACATGCAGAGCAGGTCGGGGTAATTCAGCGAGTAGCCGTAGTCGAAACCGAGCACGCCCGCCTCGCTGAGCAGCGAGTTGTAGATGCAAATCCGCGCCTGATCGTCGGTGATGTGCTTGAGCAGGCACCAGCGTTCGCGGGTCGTCTGGTCGTAGAGATACGAGTTGCGCTGGCTGAACGTCCCGCGTCGGCAATCCTGGCCGCTGAGCCGCACCGGGATGCCTTCCATGAGCAGCGAACCCATCGCCAGGGACTCGGCATACGCCCAGTCGAAAGGACCGCCGTTCGCCCAGGCCTTCGCGCGCTTTTCGAGCAGGAAACTGCGCAGCTTCGGCTGGATGTCGAAGCCCTTCGGCACGGTCGTCAGCGCCTTCACGATCTTCGCGAGATTCTTCTTCGGCACCGCCGTGTCCACCGGCGCGTGCGAATAGGGCGGCTGCGGGACGGCGGTCGATTCCGAGAAGCTATTGATCGTCTCGTCCTTCTCCGCCGCCTTGACGATCGCCAGCGCCTTCTCGTGGCGCTCCGCCATTTCCTTTTCCAAAGCCGCCTCGTCCTCCGCGTTGATCACGCCCGCGCCGAGCAACCGCTGTTTCAGCAGCGTGCCCACGCTCGGATGCGTGGCGATGTCGCGATACATCGTGGGTTGCGTGGACACGGGATCGTCGGCCTCGTTGTGCCCGTAACGGCGGTAGCAGAAGATGTCGATGACCACGTCGCGCTTGAAGGTCTGGCGAAACTCCAGCGCCAGCTCGGAGACAAAGCGCACCGCGATCGGGTCGTCGCCGTTCACGTGGAATATCGGGGCCTCGATCATCTTCGCCACGTCCGTGCAATACTGCGTCGAGCGCGCGTCGGCGGGCAGCGTGGTGAAACCGATCTGGTTGTTCACGATGAGGTGGATCGTCCCGCCGATGCGGTAGCCCTGGAGCTGCGACATGTTCAGCGTCTCCGCGACCACGCCCTGCCCGGCAAACGCGGCGTCGCCGTGGATGAGCACGGGCAGCACCTTCGCGCGCTCCTCGGTGTCCTGGAGGATGCGCTGCCGCGCGCGGGTCATGCCCATGACCACGGGGTTCACCGCTTCGAGATGGCTCGGGTTAGCCGAGAGGCGCACCACGACTTCGCCACCGGTCTTCGGCTTCCGCGTGACCACGTAGCCGAGGTGGTATTTCACGTCGCCGTCGCCCGCCGCGGTGTTCGGCATGTAGTTCTCGGAAAACTCCGCGAACATCAACTTGAACGGTTTGCGCAGAAACTCCGCGATCACGCTGAGCCGCCCGCGATGGGCCATGCCCATGCAGATTTCCTCCACGCCGCGCCCTCGGCAATTTTCCAGCAGACCGTAGAGCGCGGTGATGAGCGCCTCGCCGCCCTGGAGCGAAAAGCGTTTCTGCCCCTGATATTTGGTGTGCAGAAAATGCTCGAAGCTCTCGACTTTCGCCAGCTCCCGCAGCATCCGTATTTGCAAATCCGCCGGCACGGCTGAATCCGCCGGGCGGCTCTCCAATTTCTCCCGCAGCCAGTTCCGCACACGCGGATTCTGGATGTGTATGAACTCCGCGCCGATCGACCCGCAGTAAATCCGCTCCAGCGCGGCGATCATCTCGCGGAGTTTCACGCGCTGCCCGCCGAGGAAGTGTTTCGTGCTCACCGGCAGATCGAGGTCCTGCTCGCCAAAGCCCAGCTCGCGCAGGCTCAGCAGCGGATTCTGCGGACGCTCGTGGGCCAGCGGATCGAGGTTCGCGATGGTGTGCCCGAGCGTGCGGTAGGCGTAAACGAGACCGTCCACGCGCGGCTGGAGCGGATCCTCGACCGGGCCCAACACCGCGCCATTCTGCGGACGCACGGAGCCCAGCTCGAAGCCCTCGAAAAATGCCGCCCAGTGCGCATCGACCGAAGCCGGATCACGGCGCCAGCTTTCGTAGTTCTGGTCGAGCAGGTCAGCGTTGAAGCGGTTCGCGAACGTAGTAGCCATACGGAAAATTGGGTCGGCAACTTAGACAGCCCCCAGCGGGCGTCCAAAGGAAATTCCGGCGGGATGAAGCGTCTGTTCAGTTGCCATCCAGCAGACTCATCGCCTGATCGAGATAGCTGCTATAGAAAGTCACCGCTCCATAGCCGACGTAGATCACGACGGCGATGTAGAGCAGCCGCGGCAGCCACTCGGCCAGTGCGTCGAGTCGGGCCAATCCGTCGGCCTGGTATTCCGCGGCCAGCCGTTTGAGTTCCGCATCGAGTTCGCCCGTCTGCTCGCCCACACAGAAGCTGCGGATCATCGCCTCGGGAAAGGCCCCGCCGACCGCGAGCAGCCCGCCGACTTGCGCCCCGGCGCGCACCTCGGGAATCGCCCGCGTCACGGTCGCGCGGATCAGCCCGCTCTGGCTCGCCCGCTGCGCGGCCTGCAGCGCGTCGATGACATTGATCCCGGCGTCGAGCTGCATCTCGTAGGTCGCGCAAAAGCGGGCCGTGGAAAGTGCGCGGCGGATGCCGCCGACGAGCGGGAGCAGGCGCAGCAGCGCATCCACGGATGCACTCGCGCTGCCGGCGGAGCGGAGCAGCGGCACGAGCAGTGCGACCACCAGCACCACGCCGTAGAGCAGCGCGAGGAGGCCGAGCGTCTCGCGCAGAAACGGCATGAGCCCGCCGCCAAAAAGCAGCGTTTTCAAACCGAAGACGAACACCCCGAGGTGCAGCACGAAGGCCGGATAGCGGCACTTTTTCAGCACGCTCTCCCGGGCCATGGCCAGCGCGCCGAAGTAGTCCGAAAGCTGCGCCAGGCCGCGCTCCAGTTTGCCCGCGCGCTCCACCGCCGCGATCACGCCGACCTCCATCTCGCCCACCGCCGGACGCTGTCGGGCAAAGGCTTCGCCGACGGTCAGCCCGCAGCCCACGCCGTCTTTCACCCGGCGGATGAGCTGGCGCAGGCCGCCGCGGGAGCTGCGGGCGAGGGTGTCCAGCGCGGCGGGTATCGCGATGCCCGAGCGCACGAGTTGCCCGAGGCTGTGGTAGAGGCTTTGCTTGTCGCGCAGGCTGAGGGACACGGCGCGAAGTTCCGGATTCAAACTTCCCCGCGCAAGGCTTAAACCACGCGCATGCACGACGAGAAATTCATGCGCGCGGCTCTGCGCGAAGCGGCCCGCGGGGTGGGTCACACGAGCCCGAATCCCGCCGTCGGCGCGGTCATCGTGCGCGGCGGGCGGATCGTGGCGCGCGGTTTTCACCGCCGGGCGGGCGCCCCGCACGCGGAGATCGAAGCGCTGGGCGAGCTGAAAAATCCCGCCATGGCGCGGGGCGCGACGCTCTGCGTCACGCTCGAACCGTGCTCGACGCACGGACGCACGCCTCCGTGCGTGGACGCGATCATCCGCGCCGGATTCGCGCGCGTGGTCATCGGCACGCTCGATCCGAATCCCGCACACGCCGGGCGCGGCGTGGGGCTGTTGCGCGCGGCAGGTCTCGCGGTCACGGCGGGCGTTTTGGAAAGCGCGTGCCGCGAGCTGAACGCCGGCTTCAACCAGTGGATCGTCACCGGGCGGCCGCTGGTCATCGCCAAAGCGGGCCTGTCGCTCGACGGCCGCCTCACCCGCCCGCCCGGCGAAGGCCAGTGGCTGACCAGCGCCGCTGCGCGTGCCGATGCGATGCGGCTGCGCGCGCAGGTCGATGCCATCCTCATCGGCGCGCAGACGCTTCGCGCCGACAACCCGCGCCTGACCGTCCGCGGCGTCCCCGGCGCCCTCCAGCCGTGGCGGATTATCGTCACCCGCAGTGGCGACCTGCCGGCGAAATCCCACGTTTTCACCGACGCGCACCGCGACCGCACGCTCGTCTTCCGCGGGAAAAGTCTCCGCGCCGTGCTGCACGAACTCGGCCGGCGCGAGGTCACCAGCGTGCTCATTGAAGGAGGCGGGCGCGTGCTCGGCGACGCCTTCGACCGCCGGTTCGTGGACCGCGTCCATTTCTACCTCGCCCCGCTGCTCTGCGGCGGCCCGGTTCCCGCGATCGGCGGTCGCGGCGTCGGCTCGACGAAAGAAGCGCCCCACCTCCGCAACCCGCGCTACGAAAAAATCGGCAGCGCTCTGCGGCTGACTGCGGAGGTGGAATATCCCGACCTAAAATAGCTCTCGATCGGGCGCTGCGCGCCCGTGGAGTTCGGCACCCTGGAGTGCGCCGCTCCGCTCGCTACTTCGCCGCCAGGGCGTCTTCGATCGCCTTGCTCAGTTCCGCCGAGTCCGGCGCGACCTTGGATTCAAAGCGGGCGAGAATTTTGCCGTCGCGACCGATGAGAAACTTCCCGAAGTTCCATTTCACGGGGCCGGGCGCGGGGGATTCCGGGCCGGTCAGCGCGGCGTAGAGCGGGTGCTGCCCGTCGCCTTTGACGTGGAGTTTGTCGAAGAGCGGGAAGGTCACGTCGAACTTCGTGGAGCAGAACTGCTTGATCTCCGCCGTGGTCCCGGGCTCCTGCGCGCCGAAGTCGTTGCACGGAAAGCCGAGCACGACGAGGCCCTGATCCTTGTATTTGCGCCAGACGGCTTCGAGCCCGGTATACTGCTTCGTAAAGCCGCACTGCGACGCCACGTTGACGATGAGCAGCGGCTTGCCGGCGTAGGTTTTCAGCGTGGCGTCCTTCCCGTCGATGTCCTTGAGCGGGATGGTGTAGAGCTTGGCGTCGTCGGCAAAAAGGGAGGCGGTCATGAGCAGGGTGCAGGTGGCGAGCAGGAGGCGCAGGGTTTTCATGGGAGTGGAATAAGGCGGTAGGTTCAGCGGGTGCCGGCGGTCTGGCTGCTGTTGTCCGGTTCGCGGGAGGTCACGGCGGACCAGGATTGAAACTTCATACTGTCCTGCTTGAGCGGGCCGACTTTCTGCGGGGCGCCCGGCAGGCCGGCGGCAAGAATACTCCCGCGCAGGGCCTGGGCGGCACCGGGATCGCCGGGCGTGGCGCCGGGTCCGGCAGCGATCGGCGCGAGGCGCTGGCTGTTTGCGGCGACGCGCGGCTGCGGCTCGGTTTTTTTCGGCGCAACGTCGGGCGCGTATTCCGGGACGGCGGAATTGCTGGCGATGATGACCGGCGGCTGCGGGACGTATTTGCCGAGCTTGGGCTGTTTCCCGGCGATGATCGCGACCCGCGTGCCGACCGGGATGTGCGTGAACATTTCCACGACATCGCCCGAACGCATGCGCACGCAGCCCCAACTCACCGGTTTGCCGATCCACTTTTCCTCAGTGGTGCCGTGGATATAAATGCCGCGCGACTTGGCATTGCGGTTCTGCTCTTCGAGACCCTCGAGCCAGATCACGCGGGTGACGATGGGATCGCGCCCGGCGGCGTTCACCGGCAGCACCTCGCTGGTGGCTACGCGGTGCCGGATCACGGTGCCGCTGGTCAGCGACTCGCCCACTTTGTCGCAGACGCGGAACTGGCCGAGCGGCGTCTTGTAGCTGCCGTGAGAATCGCCGATGCCGAAGCGCGAGGTGGAAATGCGGTACTTCGCGACCCACCCGCCGTCGCGCACGACCGTGAGCCGCTGGTCGGCGACACTGACGATGATGCCGTTCTCCGGCGGAGTGGTCTCCTGCGCCTGAGCGCGCATGGAAGCCCAACCGGCCAGCAGGCTGGCCACGAGGAGCGGACGAAGAATTTTTCGCAACACGGGCGCAGACTGAAACGGTTCGGCCGAGCCGTGGCAATGCCGAATGTGGCGCAGCTTCGCGCGGCGCTGTTGCGCTCCGGCCCGCATTTACAACCCGGGGTCGCGTGCTAGTCTCCCCGCCATGAAAAAGCGGCTTTTCCAAAGTCTCCTCCTCGTGCTGGCGATCTTTAACGTGGCGGTCGGCCTGCGGGTTTACCAGGCGGTCGGAGCGCCGGTGAAGGACGACTCGGGTTACGCCAGCATCGCCATTTTTGCGCGGGCGATGCAGCTCGTACGGCAGGATTATGTGGATGAAAAGAAGGTCAGCTACGAGGCGCTGACGCACGCGGCGATGCGGGGCATGCTCAGCCAA
>CAIQUL010000026.1 GCA_903874975.1 uncultured Chthoniobacter sp.
CTGCGCTTGACCTTGCAGACATCGCGGCTCACGAGGTCGTTAGTGGCGAGCGCGGGATACGGCGCGGTCCGGCGCCAGTAGGTGTAGAGCGCGCGGCGGTAGCGGCCCGCGCCTTCGTCGGTCTTGTAGCGCTGATTGCCGGCAAACGACTCGAAGCCGAAGCTGTTCTCCCAAATGCCCGGCGGCTGCGGCGGCATCACGCTCGGGCCGCCGATCTCCGCGGTGAGCCGCCCGCTCGCCGCGAGCGCGAGGTCGCGCACCATCTCGGCCTCGACGCGGAAACGCGGGCCACGGGCGAGCAGCTTGTTGTCGGGATCCTTTTCCAACACCGTCGGCGGAATCGCCGACGCCTGACGATATGTGGCCGACGTGACCATGAGCTTGAACAGCGCTTTCACGTCCCACCCCGAGCGCAGGAACTCCACCGCCAGCCGGTCGAGCAAGTCGGGATGCGTGGGCGCTTCGCCGCGGGCGCCGAAATCCTCGACGGAATCCACGATCGGCATACCAAAAAGGAGCGCCCAATAGCGGTTCACGATCACGCGCGCCGTGAGCGGATTTTCTTTCGCCACGAGCCAGCGGGCGAGCGCGAGGCGATTGGCCGGCTCATCCTTTGGCAATGCCGGCAGGAAAGCGGGAACACCCGGCTCCACCTTGTCGCCGGGCGTGCGAAAATTTCCCCGCAGGGCGATCCGCGTTTCGCGCGGCTGCCTGCGCTCGCGCAGGATCATCGTCTTCGAAAATTTTGCGACGAAGTCCTTCTCCACCTTCCGCGCCTTTTCCAGCGCCGCCTGGCCCTCCGGCAGCGCGGCGTCGGGCGCAGCTTCCAATTTGGTCACCTGCTCGTGAAGGACTTTCAAAGCCGCTTCCTGCTCCCTGGTCGGGGCCTGCCACTCGGGCGCGGAACCATTCCCCCCGTCCTCAGTGTTATTAAAGATGGCGAGGAACTGGTAATACTCCCGGTGCTGGATCGGATCATACTTGTGGCTGTGGCATTGCACGCAATTCATCGTCAGCCCGAGCCAGACGGTGGCTGTGGTTTCCACGCGATCATTGAGCGCCGCCATGCGGAATTCCTCCGCATCCGTGCCGCCTTCGTCATTGAGCAGCGAGTTGCGATGAAAGCCGGTCGCGACCAATTGCGAGGTGGTGGGACTGGGCAGCAGGTCGCCCGCGAGCTGCTCGATGGTGAACTGATCGAACCGCATGTTTTCGTTGAAGGCGCGAATCACCCAGTCGCGCCACAGCCAGAGATTGCGCGGTGGATCCTTCTCGTAGCCATGCGTGTCGCCATAACGCGCCGCATCCAGCCAGCTCACCGCCATGCGCTCGCCATAGTGCGGCGAACCCAGCAGGCGATCGACCACTTTCTCATAAGCCTGCGGCGACTTGTCGGCGACAAACGCATCCACCTCCGCGGGCGTCGGCGGCAGCCCCGTGAGATCAAGCGAAAGCCGGCGCACCAGCGTCTCCTTCGTCGCCTCCGGCGAAGGCGCGAGCCCCTCACTCTCCAGCCGCGCGAGGATGAAACGGTCGAGGTCATTCCGTGCCCAGCCCGCCTTTTTCACCACCGGCGGGACCGCGGCCACCGGGGCCACGAAGGACCAGTGTGGCTCATACTTCGCTCCCTGCGCGATCCACTGCCGCAGCTTCTCCTTCTGCGCGTCCGTCAGATGCTTGTTCGCCTTCGGCGGCGGCATGATTTCGTCCTTGTCCGTGCTCTCGATGTGCCGGACCAGCGCCGACTTCTTCACCTCCCCCGGCACGATTGCCACGTCCCCCGACTCCGCCGCCTTCAGCGCCGCCTCGCGCAAATCCAACCGCAGCCCTGCCTTGCGCTGCTTCTCATCCGGTCCGTGGCAGCTAAAGCAATTCTCCGAAAGGATCGGCCGGATGTCGCGGTTGTAACGCACCGGCTCCTCGCCGCGAACCGTCGCCGCAGCAACGAGCAAAACGAACAGGGAGATCGGAGGATTTTTTGGCGCGAGCATTTTTCAGAGGAGTCGGTGCGTGCGTGTCTGCATACCCCGTTCAAGAAACCCAAAAAACGACTTTCCTTAGCTGAGTCGAAATTCCCCGAAGTCCCGGGGACGCCGGCAAAGCGCGGTATCTGTCGGGCCATTCGCAGCACCGAGTTGGCGCACTCCAC
>CAIQUL010000027.1 GCA_903874975.1 uncultured Chthoniobacter sp.
CACGTCCTCACGCTCGCGGAGGTCATCGACGTCACGCGGCGCGGCGTGCCCGAGCGGCTCATCCTCCGGCAAATTGACAACACCGGGCTCGATTACACGCTGGCCAAGGACGACGTCGCCCGGCTGACCAAGGCGAAGGTCGCGCCCGCGATCATCGACGCGCTGCTGGTGGAGGCGGAGCGGTTCGCGCGCAATTACGCGCCGGGTTTCGGGCCGCACTTTGTGAGTCCGTATGACGACGTGATCTACGGCTCCGATCCGTATCGGTTCACGGGTGATGCCGCGGTCGGGGTTGGCTTTTCCAGCTACCACGGGCCGCGGACTTACGATCCGTACGTCTGGCGGCGGTAGGCGGAGCGGTTGACGGGCGCGGGTCGGCTCCCTACTTCCTCGCCGGGTGAATTCGGGTGCTGCTGCTGCCGGTGGAAAAACGATCTCGCTGGTGACGGCGATGTGCATCGTCGTGGCGGATATGATCGGGACGGGGATTTTCACGAGTCTGGGCTTTCAGGTGGGCGGGCTGCCGAGCGGATTTGCCATCATGATGCTGTGGGCGGTCGGCGGGCTGTGCGCGCTGTGCGGGGCGCTGTCGTATGCGGAACTGGGCGCGGCGCTGCCGCGGTCGGGCGGCGAGTATCATTTTCTGAGCACGATCTATCATCCGGCGGTGGGATTTCTCGCGGGGTGGATTTCCGCGACGGTGGGTTTCGCCGCGCCGGTGGCGCTGGCGGCGATGGCTTTTGGCCAATACTTCGCGGGGGTGGTGCCGGGGGCGCATCCGCTGGTGCTGTCGCTCGCGGCGGTGTGGCTGACCACGCTGGTGCTGCTGCGCGATGTGCGGCTGCGCAGCGGGTTTCAAAATGCCGCGACGCTGCTCAAGGTCGCGCTGGTGCTGGTGATCATCGCCGCGGGTTTTTGCGTGACCGATGCCGAGCCGGTTTCGTTTCTCCCGGCATCGGGAGATGGACGACTGATCGGCAGCGCGCCGTTTGCGATCAGTCTCGTCTACGTGATGTACGCTTACTCGGGTTGGAATGCCTCGATTTACATCGCGGGGGAAATGCGCAATCCGGGGCGGGACATTCCGCGCTCCGTCGGGCTCGGCACGCTGCTCGTGGTGCTGCTCTATCTCGGCGTGAACGCGGCCTTTCTCCGCAGCACGCCGCTGGCGGAGATGGTGGGTAAGGAGCAGGTGGCGCTGGTCGCCGGACCGCACCTTTTTGGCGCCGCGGGCACGAAGGTGATGGCGGGGCTGATTTGCGCGGGGCTGGTCTCGACGATCAGCGCGATGATGTGGATCGGCCCGCGCGTGACGATGGCGATGGGCGAGGATTTGCGCCCGCTGCGCTGGTTGGCGGGCAAGTCGGCGGCGGGGCTTCCGGTGCGGGCGATGCTCGTGCAGTTCGGCATCGTGAACGTGCTGCTGCTGACCTCGACCTTTGAGAAGGTGGTGACGTATGTGCAGTTCAGCCTGCAGGTCTGTGCGTTTCTCACGGTGCTCGGGGTGATCGTGCTCCGCCACACGCAGCCGGGGCTGCCGCGGCCCTACCGGACGTGGGGTTATCCGGTGACGCCGCTGGTTTTTCTCGCGATCAGCGCGTGGATGCTCGTCCACATCTGGCGCTCGCATCCCTGGGAGTCGCTCGGGGGTCTGGCGACGATGGCGCTCGGGCTGGGCATTTACTTTCTTGCGCCGCGGCCCGCGGTTTCCGTGAAATGACGCGCATGATGACACCCAAGGTTTGTTCGCTGTTGCTCGCCCTCGCCTTTTCCGCCCACGGCCCCGCGCGGGCGGCGTCGCCGGATGAAACCGCCCGCTTTCTCGCGGGCCTGCCGGTGCAGGATGCCGGGCTGGCGAGGCTCGCTGGTCAACCGGCCATGGTCGCGCACGCTGAGGAATTGGGGAAGGCGTGGACGCGCATGGAGCAGCGCCAGCTCGTGAAAGTGCGCGCCTGGGCAGCGGCGCATCTCGCGTCGGCGAACCGGAGCACCGCGCCGGTCTTCTACTTTTTCAGCGGCCCGGATTTTCTCTACGCGCACACCCTTTTCCCCAACTCGGCGAACTACATCCTCTGCGGCACCGAACCGGTCGGGACGGTGCCCGATCTGGCGCAGATGCCGCCCGCCGCGCTGGAGGCCGATCTCGCCAATCTCCGCCGCGCGCTCGGGACGATGCTCACGACGCATTACTTCATCACCAAAGACATGCGCGGTGATCTCACGCGCGGGCAGGTCACCGGGACGCTGCCGCTGCTCTATGCGTTTCTCGCGCGCACCGGCTGCACGATCCGCGGCGTGAGCACGGGTGGCGACCACGCGCAGATCGAATTCACCGGTCCCGGCGGGCAGCGGCAGATGCTGCATTATTTCAAGACCGATCTCTCCAACGGCGGTCGCAATGGGGCTTTCCTCGGCTTTTGCAAAAAGCTCGGTCCCGGCATGAGCCTCGTGAAATCCGCGAGTTACCTGCTGCACGGCGAAGGCTTTTCCACCGCGCGCGATTTCCTCCTCACGAACAGCAGCGTGATCGTGCAAGACGACTCCGGCATCCCGCTCCGCGCGTTTGATCCACGCCGCTGGACGCTGCGTTTCTGGGGCAGCTACGAGGGGCCGATCGACCTTTTCAAACAGCACCAGCAACCCGACCTCGCCGCCGCCTACCAGCGCAGCAATCCCGCGCCGCTCGGGTTCGCATTCGGCTACGCCTGGCAACCGGCGAAGGGCGCGCTCGTCGTGGGCACGGCGAAGTAATGGAGGACGGGATTCGCCGTGGTGCGTGACGATCCGGTAAAATAGTGGTTTACGGGATAAAATAGTTTGATCTTCGGTGAAAACTCGCTTTGCTCGCGGTCCCCGCGACACCTACCCCGCTTGAGAAAACTCTCAAATATCTGTCTGCACCCATTTTCGAGAAAGTTCGCGCCTTGTCTGGCGCTCACGCTCCTCTGCGTCGCGAGCCCGCGCTCGCATGCGTTGGAGGACGGAGCCACGCAGGTGATCGCGATTAAAGGAGGGGCGATGCCTGACCTCGGGGGGAGCTTATTTAATTCCTTTTTCGATGTGGTGTTGAACGGGAGCGGGACGGTGGCGTTCGTCGGGAAAGCAGCGTCGAGCGGCGGCAGTTCTGGCGTCTATAAGTCGAGCGCTACCGGGCCGGTTTCCGTCGCGATTTCGGGGGATGCGGCAGGGGTGATCGGAGGCGCCTTTACGGGGTTTTTCTCTCCGTTGATCAGCGAGAGCGGTCTGGTCGGATTTCTTGGGAGCAACAACCAGGATATCAGCCCCACACTGGAAGGCCTTAAAAAGATGGGGATCTACTCGGGAACGGGGGGGACACCAAGGACTCTGACGACGATCGCGGCGACTGGGCAGGTTCTTCCGAATTTGAGCAGCGCGATTAACCAATTTCCCGGCGTCGCGCCCGGCAGCTTGGCCCTCACAGATGGTGGAAGTTTCTCCTTCGTGGCAACCGTGGCAACCTTGGATGACGCTGGCGACCTCACCACGGATCAGACCGGCGCCTTTACTGTCCGCGGTGGAGGCGCGACAACAACGATCGCGACAACGACGACAACGGCCCCGGTTGGTGGGCTGTTCACCTCGTTCACGGGATCGGTGCTCCAGAACAATGTGGGGATGACCGCTTTCAACGGAACCAGCAGCACCGGCACCGCCATCTATACGAAGATCGGGAGCAGCCTGGCTGTCACCGTCGCCGCCACCGACCAGGCTGCTCCGGGCATCGGGGGGAATTTCAGCGACTTTGCTGGGCTGGCCCTCAATGACCAAGGCAAGGTCGCGTTCACAGGGACGAGCGACAATTTGGGGCGCGCGATCTACACGGGATCCGGAGGGACGCTGTCTGTGCTGGCGAGTACGCTACAAGCCGCACCCGGTCTGACCGAAAACTTCACCAGCTTTTTCGACACGGTGCTCAGTAACACCGGGGTCGTCGCTTTCCGAGGTGCGGTATTCAGTCAGCAGGGGATCTACATCGCGCCGGGGGGTGTCGCGCAAGCCGTGGCCACCACGGGGCAGACCGCTCCCAACATCGGTGGCACTTTTTCCGCATTTTCAAAGGTGGCGCTGAACGACCTTGGG
>CAIQUL010000028.1 GCA_903874975.1 uncultured Chthoniobacter sp.
AACCTTCGAGAGTATTGAAGTCGAGATCGGCCGGGATGCGCCTTTCCTCACTGGCGTGAAGCTTTTCGATCGCGGCTTCCTGACGGGAGATGTAACCGGCGTATTTGAGTTCGATCTCCAGCGCCTCCCACCGATCCGCCGAAAAGCCCGCCCGCACGCTTTCAGGAAGCTGAACGACGGAATTTTCAGGACGGCGAATCCACTGGGCGACGCGTGTGTCGCCAAATCGTGTGGTTTCCGCGAACGAGCGCAGGCGCTCCAAGTCGGCCATTTTAGTCTGAACTTTGTCCGATCGCCGGGAACTGGCCAGACCTGCGGCGTGAGCGAGAGGGGTGAGGCGCAAGTCGGCATTGTCCTGCCGCAGGAGGAGCCGGTGCTCGGCCCGGCTGGTGAACATCCGATACGGCTCAGGGGTTCCTTTGGTCACGAGATCGTCGATCAACACTCCGATGTAGGCGTCGGACCGTTTGAGGTGAAACGGTGACTTCCCGAGCACTTTGAGCGCGGCGTTCGCGCCCGCGATCAGCCCCTGCGCCGCCGCCTCTTCGTAGCCGGACGTGCCGTTGATCTGCCCGGCGAAATACAACCCCGGCACCCGTTGCGTTTCCAGCGTGTGCCAGAGTTGGGTCGGCGGGCAGTAGTCATACTCCACGGCATATCCTGGGCGCATGATTTCGGCGTTTTCCAAACCGGGGATCGTGCGGATGAATGCGTATTGCACCTCCAGAGGCAGGCTGGTTGAAACCCCATTCACGTAGAACTCCTCCGTGTGTCGGCCCTCGGGTTCGAGGAAGAGCTGGTGCGCGGACTTTTCGGCAAACTTCACCACTTTGTCCTCGATCGAAGGGCAATAGCGCGGCCCAACCCCCTCGATTTTTCCCGTATAGAGCGGGGATTTATCCAAATTTGCGCGAATCAATTCGTGCGTGTGAATGTTGGTATGCGTGACCCAGCAGGGGAGCTGTTCCACATGGAACACACCGGCGCGCCAGTGGTTCAGCGAAAAGATGTCGTGACGCTCCTGTGTCAACTCTTCGGGTGTGAAAGAAAAAGGGACGGGCGGGTCGCCGTCCTGTCGTTCACAGCGGGTGAAATCAATCGTCTTCCCGTGAAGGCGGCATGGTGTTCCGGTCTTGAATCGGCCGACCTCAAAACCCAAGTCTTTCAGGTTGTCGCTCAGCGTCGAAAAGCTGTCTCCCATCCGTCCGCCCGCCTGGTTCTGCAGGCCCACGTGCAGCAACCCGCGCATGAAAGTTCCCGTAGTGATAACGACAGCTCGACCTTTGACGAGCAGTCCGAGGTTCGTCTCAACGCCACAAGCGCCGTCATCGCCAACCAAAATCCGGACGACGTTTCCCTGCTTCAAATCGAGACGGGGTTGCCGTTCCAGAACGGCCTTGGCGCGGAATTGATACGCTTTTTTGTCACATTGCGCCCGCGGCGACCGGACGCTTGGGCCTTTCTTCGCGTTCAGCATCCGGAACTGGATCGTTGTCGCGTCGGTATTTAGCCCCATCACGCCCCCGAGCGCATCGATCTCGCGCACGATCTGCCCCTTTGCCTGCCCCCCGATCGCGGGATTGCACGACATTTGGCCGACAGAATCCAGATTCTGCGTCAGCATCAGCGTTTCGCAGCCTAGCCGGGCCGACGCCATCGCAGCCTCAATGCCGGCGTGACCCGCGCCGATCACGATCACGTCGTAAATCTTCGGATAGACGTACATGGATGTTCTACATGGAACAGCTAAGTCCCGAGAATCCCTTCCTTCGGCCTCGGCAGCAGCTCCGCGATGCTCGACTCAAACACGGCGCCTTGCAGATTCGCCGAACAGACCGGCAGCGCGGGGGCAAACTCCGCCAGAACCTGCCGACATGCGCCACATGGCGTGACCGGTTGCCGCGAATCCGCCACAACGGCGAGCGCTGTGAAATCCCGCTCTCCCGCAGCGACCGCGGAAAAAACCGCGGACCTCTCCGCGCAGATCGTCAGTCCGAATGACAGGTTTTCGACATTGCACCCGGTGAAGATCCGTCCGCTCTTTGTGCGTAGCGCCGCACCCACCGCGAACCGCGAGTAGGGGGCGTAAGCCTGCTCGCGGGCCAACCGCGCGGCATCCAGGAGTGGTTGGAAATCATTCATCCGAAACATCCCCAGAGTTGTCGGTTAAGCATCTGAATATCATTACATTAAAAAAGTTCAATGGAGCCCGGTATTAGCGTTGCACTGCGGCGTTTTTGCGACACAATCCCGCGTGGTTTCACCGAAAAGCAATTATTCAGGAAAACTCATCGCTGTCGAGGGATTGGATGGCTCTGGCAAATCCACCCAGATTTACCTCGTCAAACGCTGGCTCGAACTCGAAGGCTACCGGGTCTTTTTTACCGAGTGGAACTCCTCAATCCTCGTCAAGAAGTCCACCACCAAAGGCAAGAAGCGCCAACTCCTCACGCCGACGACTTTCTGTCTGATTCACGCGACGGATTTCGCCGATCGCTACGAACGCCAGATCCTGCCGCTCCTCCGCGCCGGCTACATCGTGCTCGCCGACCGCTACCTCTACACCGCTCTCGCCCGGGATGCCGTGCGGGGGGTGGACCGCGAATGGGTGGCCGAGCTCTACAGTTATGCGGTCCATCCCGACATCACGTTTTACTTCCGGGTGCCGCTCGAAGTATCCCTCAACCGCATCCTCGAAGGGCGCCCCACGCTCAAATACCACGAGGCCGGGCTGGACATGGGCTGGAGCACTGATCCCTACGAGAGTTTCCGGATTTTCCAGGGTAAAGTTCATTCCCAATACGAAGCGATGCGGGAAAACTTCGGCTTCACCGTGGTGGACGCCACCGAGGAGATCCACGTCCAGCAGGCGAAAGTCCGCCAGATGATCCGCGAAAAAATCGACCTGCCCGCCTTTCGTCGCCGCCCATGCCACTGAGAGACAACCCATTTTTCGGTCGCCCCCTCCCGGAGGTGCGCGACACCAACTTTGCCGGGAAACTCTTCGCCATCGAGGGGGCGGACGGCTCCGGTCGCTCCACGCAGATCGCGCAACTCAGTCAATGGTTGGAGGCGAACGGTTTCGCCGTCCGGCACATGGGCCTCCGCCGCTCCAATCTGGTAGCCGAGGAGCTGGAGGACGCCAAGCAAGGCAACGTTCTCACCCACACTACGTTATCGCTGTTTTACGCCACCGATTTTTTCGACCAGCTCGTCCACGAAATCATCCCGGCCCTTCGCGCCGGCCTCATCGTCCTGGCCGACCGCTACATTTACACCCTCATGGCCCGCGCCATCGTCCGCGGGGCCGGGCGAGATTGGACGCGCAATCTTTACAGCCCCGCCCTCCTTCCCGACGAAGTATTTTATTTTCGCGTCGGCGCCGCCCAACTGGTCGAGCGCAACTTCCAGAAAAACCCCACCCTCGACTACTGGGAGAGCGGCATGGACCTCGGGCTTTCCAGCGACATGTTCGACAGCTTCGTCAAATACCAGCGCCTCATTGCCGCGGAGTTTCAGCGCATGGCCAAAGACCACGCTTTCACCGTCATCAACGCCAACCTCCGCGTCGAAACCATCCAGCGCGACCTCCGCAACCAGATCGGCCGCCACTTGGGCATCACCCCCGCTTGAAGGGGGCGGAGGCGCCTGACAAAACCACGCGCGTGTCGCGGTGGATGCCGGGGGGGACGGGGCGCGGGGTGGGGGTCGGGTTTTCGATGGTGACGTCGCCCTGGAAGACGGCGGCGGAGGTGAAGAGGACCGGACCTTGCACGCGGAGGCTGCGGCAGTCTTTGAGGGAGGGGACGCCGCCGGCGAGGGCGGCTTCGAGTTGATCGACGAGCTTGCAGTGGTCGTCGAGTTCGACATGGGGCGGGATGCCGGCGAGTTCGGGGACGAGGGCCACGGTGCCGTCGGGGAGGATGGCGTAGGCGTCGGAGCGGAGGGTGAGGAGGTCGCCGGTGGTTTTCACGGGGGCGAAACGGCGGCGGGGGACGGCGACGGCGCGGGCGTCGGCGAAGCACTCGATGGCGGCGCCCATGGCGGTTTCGAGTTGCCAGACGGCGGGCGATTTTTTGTCGCGCGGATCGACGGTTTTTTGGTTGCGGATGAGCGGGAGCGGGAGCGAGCCGTGGGAGGCCGCGAGGGCGTCGCGCAGGCGGTCGAGGCGCAGCCAGAGGTTGTTGGTATTAAAGAAGCGGTGGCGCGTGATGTCCTGGAAGGCGTCGAGGTCGGAGGCGGGG
>CAIQUL010000029.1 GCA_903874975.1 uncultured Chthoniobacter sp.
GCGCACCGTTTACTGCCAGGACTACCGGGGTATCTAATCCCGTTTGCTCCCCTGGCCTTCGTGCCTCAGTGTCAGTAACTGTCCAGAGATTCGCCTTCGCCACTGGTCTTCCTTACGATATCTACGCATTTCACTGCTACACCGTAAATTCCAATCTCCTCTCCAGTACTCAAGCAAGGCAGTATCAAGTGCAGTTTCGGGGTTGAGCCCCGAGATTTCACACCTGACTTACCCCGCCACCTACGCACCCTTTACGCCCAATGAATCCGAACAACGCTTGAGACCTCTGTATTACCGCGGCTGCTGGCACAGAGTTAGCCGTCTCTTCCTCTTGAGGTACTATCAAACATCCACGCAGTTAACGTAATGTCTTACTCTCTCATGACAGGAGTTTACGATCCGAAGACCTTCATCCTCCACGCGGCGTCGCTCCTTCAGGGTTTCCCCCATTGAGAAAAATTCTCGACTGCTGCCACCCGTAGGTGTCTGGACCGTGTCTCAGTTCCAGTGTGACTGGTCGTCCTCTCAGACCAGCTACCCGTCATAGCCTTGGTGAGCCGTTACCTCACCAACTAGCTGATAGGCCGCGGGCTCATCAAGAAGCGCCAGGTTGCCCCGGCTTTGGTGTTGCGAGGAATCCCTCACTAACCACATGCGGTATTAATTCGCCTTTCGGCGAGCTATCCCCCACTTCTCGGCAGATTGCCCACGTGTTACGCACCCTTACGCCACTAGACTTTACGTGTATTGCTACAAATAAAATCCCGTTCGACTTGCATGTCTTATCCACGCCGCCAGCGTTCGTTCTGAGCCAGAATCAAACTCTCCGTGAAAAACGGATGGGATCCACCGAAGCGGAGAGCCCAAAGTTTGCACAATCGGCTGCTAAGGCCGTTGTTAAATCTGACCGTTCATACCCACGCTGCCTCTCTCAATGAAGAGGCGAGGCATTGTGGGGTTTGTCCGATCTTGTATTTTTTGAAATCAAAGTTCTGACGTGTAACGCACAATTCAATTTTTGCTTACTATTTTGACCGTTCTGAATTTGCTCATCCCGCGTCGCTTGGCTTGTGCCTGCGCTCACGGGGTCGTGTGACAAACTCCAGAATCAAACTTTCAAAGATCAATCTCACCGACTTCTTGAGAGACAAAAGAAATTCTAATTTTGTCGCGGACATTAAATTTTACGCTTCACAGCGCTGATTTATTGTCGGGACAAGATTGAATCTCAATCTGAAGTCTCAGAGGTTGGAAGAGCAAATTGCTGCTGTTGCAGCAAGCCCGCTTGTGTGGCGGGACGAAGACTTTAGGCGATGATGCTTATTGGTCAACGAGTATTTTAAACTTTCTTCAATTTTCCGATTCTTCTCGGCCTCAAGCCTCGGAGAATCGCTTCGTCCCTCCAAGCAATGCAGGGTGTGGCGTCGGCCTGGAGCGAATTGCCATTTTCCCACTCATCGGCGGTGGAAGCCGAACTCGAACCGAAACGCCGCCCAGCTCGAGCGACGCTGTTCCGAGGTATCTCTGACTGATCTTCGAGCTGTTCTTAAGCCGCTTCCGCTGAACGCAACGCCTCCGTCCACGGAGCGTAAAAATCCCGACAGCGCGCCAACCCGCGGCGGAGGACGGGCGTGAGGTTGACGACATCGGGGAGCGCGACGACGAGGTCCACGCTGTAATCGAAAGCCTGCATCCCGTCGTTCGTCACGAAGCTCGCGCCCAGCACGACAACGAGTTGGTTTCGCCGCTGCTCAGGCGCGATGAGTTGCATTTCCGCAATGATCGGATTCGTGTCGAGGTCCGAAGCATTGAAGTGCTCCGAGACCACCAGCACGTCGTAGGCGTGCGTGCGCAGTTTGAGCAGCGCATCGTCCACATAGAGTCCGGTGTGGATTTTGAAGCCTAGCGCCGTGAGTTGATCGACGACGATGCGCTGCACTTCCGGAACGTCTAGGCAGACCAGAGCGGTTTTGTCTCCGGGTTCGAAAACGTCGAGGCGGTTTTGCGATTCCATGATTTTCGCAGGTATTCTAGCGGAGTGCGCCGGCGGTCGGCGCGAGGGATTCGAGATCGAGTTTCAGGCCGGAGGTCGTATCGTTGACTAGGCCGCGCTGCTTCTTCGCCCCGTCGATGAAGCGTGTCATTTTCGCCTTGTTCGTGGCGTAGAGGTCCGCCGTTTCCGCGGAGATGAGGCCGGACTGGTAGGCCTTGCAGAGCGATTGATCGAAAGTCGTCCAGCCGAACGTATGGTTCGCCTCAATGATGTCGTAGAAGCTGCGCCCTTCAGCCTCGCCGAGCGCAATGGCCTCGCGGACACGAAGGTTCGAGCCCATGATTTCATTGATCAACAAACGCCCGCCGCCGCCTCGCGGAGCCAGTCGCTGGCTGACCACGTAACGGAGCGTCTCGCTGAGTCGCAACCGGAGCTGCGTTTCCTCGGCGAGGTCAAACATGCCGAGGATGCGGTTGATCGACTGCCCGGCGTTGATCGTGTGAATCGTCGAGAGCACGAGGTGCCCCGTCTCCGCCGCCGTCAATGCGATCTCCACCGTCGCGCGGTCGCGTATTTCACCCACGAGGATGACTTTCGGCGCCTGCCGCAGCGCGGAGCGCAGCCCGTTGGGAAACGTGTCGAAATCCGCGCCGAGTTCCCGCTGGTTGAACGTCGCCCTCTTGTGCTGATGAATGAATTCGATGGGATCTTCGAGCGTCACCACATGCACGGGTTGCGTTTCGTTGATCTCGTTCAGGATGGCGGAAAGTGTCGTCGTTTTGCCGCCTCCGGTCGCGCCGGTGACGAGGATGAGTCCGTTCTTTTCCTTCGCCATGTCGCGAAAAATCGGGCTCAACCCGAGCGAGGTCAGGCTCGGCATCACGCTTTGCGCTTTCCGCATGATGATCGCGAGATTGCCGCGCTGGCGGAAGATGTTCACGCGAAAGCGCGCCTCTTCGCGCAAGGCATAGCTGCAATCGCATGCACCGCGAAGCGCGAGATCCCGCAGGAGATGGCGCGCGGGCCCCACGATCGCGAGGGCGATCTGCTCTGTTTGAAAACGGGTGAGCTTTTTCCCGGACGGGAAGACATGCACCGATTTTAGTTCGCCATACGCCTCCACCTGCATCGGCTGGCCGACAGAAAAGACCAGGTCGGAAATGCCGGCGTGCGAGTCGAGCAGCGCACCGAGGATGTGATCGAGTTCAGTTCGTTTCATGGCGTGCAGAGAAAATCATTCGTCAATGTCGTCCGGTGGAGTCTTGAGGAAGACGCGGAATTTCTTTCGATCCTGCGCCTTTTCGTAGGCCTCCTCCGGCGAGATGCGGGCTGCGCGGAGATGCTCCATGATGGCGTCGTCGAGGGGCTGGTTGCCCTTCTTTTTTCCGACCTGCATCATGCCCGGAATCTGGTGCGTCTTGCCTTCCCTGATGAGGTTGGCGATCGGCGTATCCACCACCAACACCTCGAGCGCGGCCACCCGGCCCGGCTTGTCAATCCGGCGAAAAAGGTTCTGCGCGACCACTCCTTTCAGTGATTCCGAGAGACCGGCGCGAACCTGATTCTGCTGCCCGGCAGGAAAGACGTCGATCACGCGGTCGATGGTTTTCGGCGCACTCGGAGTGTGCAAAGTGCCAAAGACGAGGTGGCCCGTGGCGGCTGCGGTGAGCGCGAGTTCGATGGTTTCGAGGTCGCGCATTTCCCCGACCAGCACGATGTCCGGATCCTCGCGCAACGCACCGCGCAGCGCCGAGGCAAAGGACTTCGTATGCACGCCGACCTCGCGGTGATTGACCAGCGACTGCTGCGAGCGATGCACAAACTCGATCGGATCCTCGACCGTGATGATGTGATCTTTGCGGTGCAGGTTCGCGTAATCGACCATCGCGGCGAGCGTGGTGCTTTTGCCCGAACCCGTCGGGCCGGTCACGAGCACGAGGCCTTTTTTCAGCATCGAGAACCGCTTCAGGACCGGCGGAAGACCGAGTTCGTCGGCGGTCAGCACCTTGCTTGGAATGAGCCGGAAGACCGCGGCGATACCGCTCTTCTGGTTGAAAAAATTCGCGCGATAGCGGGCGAAGCCGGGATATTCGTAGCCGAAATCCACGTCGCCGGTTTCCTCGAAGACTTTGATTTTTTGCTCGCTGGCGATCTCGTAAACCAGCGCCTTGAGATCGTCGTTCTCCAGCGCGGGCATATCCACCCGCACGAGTTCGCCATTGATGCGAAGCATCGGCGGGTTTCCGGTGGAAAGGTGCAGATCGGAAGCGCTCTGCTCCTTCATGAACTTGAAGAATGAATCAATACGGGCCATGCCCGCCTGACATAGCTAATGCGATGCCAGACTGGGGTGGGAACAGGGGAGTCGCCGCAGGATCGCCCGGCATCCGCACGCGCGCTTCGCCCACTCCGTCACCGACCCTCTACAAAATCCGCCGCTGGCCACTCTCTTCCGCCTTGATCGTATCGAGGATCGAGCGCACCTGGCTGAGCAGTTTCTGATGCGTGTAGGGCTTCGGGATGAAGCCGCGCAGTCCCCGCGCCAGCATCGTCTGGAGCTGCCCCTGCTCGGAGAAACCGCTGCTGAGCACCACGGGCACCTTGGGGTTAATCTCCTGCAACTCGGCAAAAACATCTGCGCCATCCATGACCGGCATCGTGAAATCGAGGATGACCAACGAAATCTGATCGCGGAGCTTGCGATACATTTCCACCGCCTGAAAACCGTCGCGCGCCGTGATCACCCGGTAGCCTTCGTCGGTCAGCAGTCGCTGCGCGAGAAAGGAGATGAACTCCTCGTCGTCCACGACCATCACCAACTCCAGAGTTCCGGACGGATTGAAAACCTTTACATCGCCACTGAGCGGCGGCACCAGCGGTCCGCTCGCGGGCAACGGCGGCAGCGGCTTCACCTCCGGCGCGGGAACCACCGTTTGCGCTGCAGGTGCGGCCGCGCCGGGCATCTGCACCACATTTCCCGCGTCGGCCGCACCGAGGCGCTCGGCCATGCTCCGGGCCACGCTGGTCGCACGCTCGATGCCGTGCCGGAGAATGGCGAAATATTTCCCCTCGTCGCCCAACCCGTCACCTTTCGGCGCGAGCCATTTTGCTCGTTTCCAAAATGACCTACAGGAGGTTGTTCAGCTCATTCGTAGTGGCCTTCAGCCACGCCGTGCCTTCAGCGTCCAGCATATCCCGATAAATCGGTTCTTGCCGTTAAACCTGCTCGTCCCGACACGCCCACCAGACGCATCCGAGGAACGCGACGACGACGACTGAAAATGTCCCAAAAGTCAGCATAAAGTTGGAGTTCTAGCGGCTTAAGCGCAGCGATGACAACAGAACTCATGCCGACGCCCCCATTTTCACGCCAAAGAAGTCCGCGAACACCGCGGCATAGACCTCTTTCTTCATTTCCGGCAGCCACCCGATCTCGAAATCCGAAGGGCGCACCCAGCGAAACGCCCGGAACTCCGGGTGCTCCGTCGCGACATTGATGCTTGCGTCCGCGCCGGTGAAATCGCACAGAAAATAGTGCTGCACCTTGCCGTGAAATCCGCGCTTCGTCCGGCCCTTGCCGAAGACGTAGCGATACGGCCCACGGCGCTCGACGAGCGTGAAATCCCACGCCTTCACTCCGATCTCCTCCCAGACCTCGCGCACCATCGCCTGTTCCAGCGTCTCGCCCTCATCCACCCCGCCCTGCGGAAACTGCCACGCGCCCTTCACCGACACCCGCTCGCAAATCAGAATCTCGCCGCGCGCGTTGCGCAGAATCGCCGCGACATTTTCCTGGTACTTCAATTCAGTCTCGCTCATGGATCGTCAAAAAATCGTGCTCGTCGCCGCCGTCGCGCTCGTCATGGCGGGGCTCTACGCCGCGTGGCTCTGGCAGCCGGAACGGCAGGTGCGGCTGCATACCGGGCATTTTTTCAAAGCGGTGGAAGGGCGGAATTGGGACAAGGTGCGCGGGTTCGTCGCGGAGGATTACTCCGACCGCTGGGGCCATGACAAAGAGAATGTCATGGACGATGCGCGCACGGTCTTTGGGCAGTTCCTTTTCCTCACCATCCAGGGCGAACCCGGCCCCGCGACCGTCGGCGACCGCAGCGCGGAAATCCGCGTCCCGGTGCGCATCGCCGGCCAGGGCAGCCCGATCGCCGCGCTCGTCATGGAGCGGGTCAACACCTTGCCCAGCCCCTTCCTTTTCGCGTGGCGGCAGCGGAGTTGGAAACCGTGGGACTGGGAGTTGGTGCGGATCGATCATCCCGAGTTGGAGATCGAAAGCGGGCGCGCTTTCTAAATGTCCGCGCCCGCCTCGCTGCTCACCGACCTCCGCGCCTTTCCGGGGAAGTTCTGGGTGCTCTTCGCCGGCACCTTCATCAACCGCTTCGGGACGTTCGTCTGGCCCTTCCTCACCATCTATCTCACCCGCCGCGGGCATCCAGAGACCGCCGCCGCGTGGGCGATCAGCGCCTACGCCCTCGGCTCCCTCCTCGGCAGCGCGCTCGGCGGCTGGCTGGCCGACCACATCGGGCGGCGCAATACCATCGTCCTCGGCACCTTCTCCGCCGCCGCGTCCTACATGCTGCTCTACTCGGCGACGTCCCTGCCGGCGATCATCCTCTGCACCGCCCTCGCCGGGCTCTGCGGCGGCACCTACCACCCGGCCATCGGCGCGCTCGTCGCCGACATCGTCCCTCCCGCGCTCCAGGTCCGCGCCTCCGCCGCCATCCGCCTCGCGGCCAATGCCGGCTTCGCCTTCGGCGTATCCATCGGCGGATTCCTCGCCGACCACTCGCTCTTCTGGCTCTTTGCCGGCGACGCCCTCACCACCGCCCTCTACGGCTGCATCGCCCTCGCCTGGCTCCCACACGGCCTGCGCCGCCTCACCCACAGCACCCCGTGGAGCGCCGCCTTCGCCAGCCTGCGCCGCGACCGCACCTTTCACGCACTCTGGATCGCCGGGTTCTGCGGCGCGCTCATCTTTTCGCAGTTCGGCTCCACGTATTCGCTTTTCGTCGTGGAGAAAAAACTCGCCCTCGACCTGCTCGGGTGGCACCTCTCGCCAACCTCCATCTATGGCCTGCTCCTCGGCTGGAACGGCGCCCGCGGGGTCCTCGCCGGACTCCCCCTGACCCGTGCCACCCTGCGTTTCGCCTCCCGCCGCGAGATGGCGCGCGGCCACGGCCTCCCCGGCCTCGGCGGCGC